>CALCKU010000135.1 GCA_937965735.1 uncultured Caulobacterales bacterium | reverse complement strand
GAGTGGATAAAGCACCAAAAACGACCATTATTCCAAAAGATACCAAAATTCCAAAAGTCGCCATTATCATGGGGTCAACTTCGGACTGGCCGACAATGGAACATGCCGCAACGCTGCTCGACACGCTCACTATAGCGTATGAGGCACAAGTTGTGTCGGCACACCGAACACCCGACCGTTTGTTTGAATTTGCTAAAACGGCTAAGACCCAAGGCTTTCATGTGATTATTGCCGGCGCAGGCGGGGCCGCCCATTTACCCGGCATGGTTGCCGCCCTTACGCCCCTGCCCGTTCTTGGCGTGCCAATCGAATCTAAAGCGCTTTCAGGTATGGATAGTCTCTTATCAATCGTTCAAATGCCCGGCGGGATCCCCGTAGGCACTCTGGCTATTGGAAAATCTGGCGCAAAAAATGCAGCCCTTTTAGCCGCGTCTATATTATCATTGGCTAATGAAACGATTGCAGACCGTCTTGAAGCTTGGAGGGCGGCGCAAACCCACTCTGTTGCGCTAAACCCGAAAAGCTAGACCCGAAACGCTAAATCCGAAAGCCAGACACAGAAACGAGACTCAGAGAATAAGGCTCAGAACAGTCGATTCAGATAAATAAATTCAGGCGAATAGATTCAAATCAGTAGATTCAAGTAATAAGAACCCCGCACCATGGCCATATCAGAAAAGAGTATCGTTTCAGACACGGATACACAATACCGCGCCCTACCGCCAGGATCCATTATCGGGATACTAGGCGGCGGACAGTTAGGGTCAATGCTGGCGCTAAGTGCGGCAAGACTAGGCTTTCAATGTTATATTTTCGACCCAAACGCTGATTGTCCTGCGGCCCGTAATGCTGCGCGGCATATGCAAGCTGAATATATGGATTTAGACCGTGTCAAAGAATTTGCGAATGTATGCGATGTCGTGACCTATGAATTTGAAAATGTCCCCGCCAAAACCGCCTTTAGCGCCAGCCAGCATTCGACACTTTTTCCAACGAGCCTAGCCTTGGATGTCGCCCAAGACCGTTTGCAGGAAAAAACCTTTATTCGTGACCGTGCGAATGTCGCAGTGGCTGACTTTATAGATATACAATCCGAAGCAGGCTTAATCGAGGCGACACAAACACTGGGGTTTCCATGTGTCCTCAAAACGCGTCGCTTGGGGTATGACGGCAAAGGACAAACAATTTTACGAAAGCCAGATGATATTCATTCGGCTTGGGAAAACCTAAAGGGTGTGGACGCTATTTTAGAAGCCTTTATTCCTTTTATTCGTGAAATTTCTGTCGTAACGGGCCGTAATATATGGGGCCAAAGCGCAAGCTACCCCCTCATTGAAAACATTCACAAAGACCATATTCTTCATACCAGTACAGCCCCTGCCGCGCGTGATGATGGCCGCGCGCAAGCCTTATCAAAAAAAATTATGGATGCGCTGAATTATGTCGGTGTTATGGCAACAGAGTTTTTTGAGTTGGAGGATGGTACGCTTATCGTCAACGAAATCGCACCGCGTGTGCATAATTCTGGGCATTGGACACAAAATGCAGGCTGTATCGATCAGTTTGAATTGCATATCCGAGCAATTTGTGGGTGGCCACTAGGGTCAACAGTCCCAACACACACCGTTGAAATGACCAATTTGCTTGGTCAGGATATAGACAATTGGCAAGATTACGCAGATGAAACGGGCACTTTCATACATCTTTACGGCAAATCAGAGCCGAGACAGGGCCGCAAGATGGGGCATATAAACCGTATCATAAAGACAACGCCTTAAGGTTATCTGTTCCCCGTTTACAGCCGTAAAACTTATGAACGACGGCGACGTTTGAAAATTTTTGATCCGTATTTTAATTGCCCTAAAATCTCTGCGGGATTTGGCAAGTCTTGTGTACGGCTTTTAAACGCCCATTTTGCGGTTTCAAACTGCATCACATTCTCAATCCGTGCGTTCAAAAATGCACGCGCCTCTAACTTATCCGCGCTTCGATCGCCTAGCCACGACAAAAGCGTCGTACTCAGAACTCCTGATAAAATTGTGCGTTTTGAATAGTAATTCATATCCGTACTGGTATCGCCAATCGTGCGCCAAATCATATCCGAACTTGCCCAGAGCTGGGCTGGGCCTTGACCAATGGCATCGGGTAAAAGCAAGCGTGATAGCGCTCTTTTCGCAGCATTTTCTTTTTTCGCGACCTCTGCCCTTTTTGCTGTATTTTCCCTTATTGTTGTATTTTTTTGTGTCGCTTCGTTTTCAAGCCCCCCAATCGCTTGCAGACGAAAAAGAACGCCTTGCGTAACTTTATCTCGAATTTTCATCTCACTAAGATCAAGGGCTTCAAGCTTTGCCTTCGCTTGCCGGTCACACTCTTCCGACCAGAACTTAATCACATCAAGCGGGCCTTGCGGAAAATAAAGCCCGTCAGCCCCCTTTGGCAGATCGGCATTCAAGACCGCTTCGCGTAGCATTTTCTGGCTCCACCCTTCAAACGGGACCAAAGATAAGCATTCCGCTAAGATAGACTTGCGAGCCTCATCCGTAAATGAATGCGTCTTGTGAGCTGTGTCATTGGGCATCATAGGCTCTTGTACCGAATATTCTTTGCCATGGCGAGTGGGCAAAAACGTCACAACATGACAAAGTCACAAAGCCAAAACGCGACATATTCAAAAAATCACGGAGCTATGCCGTCAAACCTTACGCCGTAAAATTACACGTGAAAACCACACCTTAATGCCTTTAACACCACTGCCAGACAATACGCCGTAACGAAACAATCGACCTGCGACCCAAACAATAATAACCGAGCTGATTAAAACGCTCAAAGCCGAGCCGACTAATTCCCACAAGGGCGGGTCAGTTGGGAGGCGAACAATTGACGCAAAAGGCGCAGACAACGGAAACCATGAGGCCCAAACCAAAATTGGACTGTCTGGACTATCCAGACCAAGCGGTACAACGAGGACACACGCTGATAAGACGAGCATAATCGGCGTCGTCAATGTCTGCGCGTCTTGCATTGAATTGGCCATTGCCCCCATCGCAATAAAAAATGCACCGTAAAAAACATAGCCCAGTATTAAAAAGACGAAAAAGAAAATGAGCATTTTGGCATTAAAGGCATCTTGCAAACCCGCGCCGAGTTCTGGATCTCCAAATTTTATAACGACAAGAACCGATAAGACCCCAAGGATGATATAAGGCAACATAGCTGTCACTGTCAGGATTGCGACACCGACTAATTTACCGCACATAATTTCGGCAAAACGGGTGGAGGCCAACATCATTTCAAGAAGCTTATTCAGCTTTTCCTCAAGCATAGAGGTCAACAACATGTATGAACCTGAAAAAATCGTAAACCATAAGACAAGCGCAAGGCCAATAGCAACGAAGTAAGGCGCGCGGTCACGTTGGGTAACAACTTGCGTATCCGTTTCATCGGATTGCGCTTTGCTTGGATCCAAGGTGGAAAGTTCAACGGATCCCGTTTTTGCAGCCATCAAACCCGCTTGCGTTAACCCGCCCGAATTTAAATACGCTTTCGTCGCAGTCTCGCTAAAATATTTACTCGCTAACGTCCGTGCCGGCGCATTATTAAAATTCTCTGACCAATAATTAACATAAAGCGGGACATCGCCGTAAATGTGTAAAACGCCGTTAAGGCGGACTTTTTCACCTTGATACTCCACCATTTTCTCACCGCGCAAATAAGGTTGCAAAGCTTCAATCGTATCGGCTGGCGGCGTAATATAGCGGGTGGTTTCCGCAGGCACTTTAAGACGTTTCCCAAGGCCAGGGATTTTATTATCAATATAATTTCGCGCAC
Source organism: uncultured Caulobacterales bacterium (assembly GCA_937965735.1). Classification (GTDB taxonomy): domain Bacteria; phylum Pseudomonadota; class Alphaproteobacteria; order Caulobacterales; family Maricaulaceae; genus CALCKU01. The sequence goes on along the minus strand of CALCKU010000135.1, from coordinate 4,544 downwards.
CTTCAATACCTTCAGTGTCAAAAACTGTTTCGAGCGCTTTTGTATCAGAATCCGATAAAACACTTTCCCCGAGCTTTAAAACAATCGCGCGGTTGACCTCATCCGATGACTTTTTGGCCATAGCTTGCATTTTGACGGCATGCTGACCTGTCTCATCTAATATAGCTTCATATCGTGTAGGTTGTAAGTTCAGATCAAGCGTCGTGGCAAAAAAACCTAATATAGCGAATACGACGGGTAAAAAAAATGAAATCCAAAACCCCCACGTTTTAACATATCCAAGATAGTCACGACGCGCGATTAAATATGTGCGTCTTAAATTTATACCAAAAACATCCATTACTCGGCCCCGTCTTCTGGAAGGGAATGCAATCCGTCATTCCCGACCATAGCCACAAAAGCTTCATGTAATGTTGGCGCTTTCGGTTCGTACCGCGTCAATCCGATTTGTTTTTGTACCAATTGTTCCAAAACTGTTTGAGTTTTCACTTGGTCTTTCATAATCAACGAAAATGTTCCGTCTTCCCTTTTGACCAATTTTTCTGACATCGGCGTTACAACCGCAAGCAAAGCCTCCATGTCATCAGATCCGACAACCAGTCGTCGAGGGGCCGTTGCAAGCGCCGCTTGGGTTGTCCCGTCAAATACTTTTTTCCCACCAGACATGAGGATGATGCGGTCACACAAACGTTCGGCATGTTCCATCACATGGGTCGAAAAGACAATCGTTCGGTCTCTAGACGCGATTTCGCGCACCATATCTTCAAGAATTTTTTGGTTCACAGGGTCAAGACCTGAAAACGGCTCGTCTAGCATATAAAATTCTGGGTCATGCACAATGGCACCGAGGAGCTGAACTTTTTGTGCCATGCCTTTAGACATGTCTTTATTTTTTTTCTTTTTTGCGTCTGACAAGCCGTAACGATCAAGCATTTCATCGGCGCGCCTTATCGCCTCTTTGCCCTTTATACCGTTTAAACGCGCCATGAGGGCAATAGATTCGCGCGCCGTTTGCTTTTTATAAAGCCCGCGCTCTTCGGGCAAAAACCCAATACGGCCAAAAGCATTCGCGCCCGGCGTATCGCCAAACAGAGACACAGCCCCTGCATCTGGTTTAATAAGTCCGAGCGCCATGCGGAGTGTCGTCGTCTTACCCGCACCATTCGGGCCTAGAAAACCGACAATTTCACCCGAATTGACCGTAAAGCTCACATCATTAACGGCCATTTTTCCAGAAAAGGTTTTTGAGACATGGTCGAGTATTAACGGGGATTGTGACATTTTTAAGCTATGCCTTACGGATATGAATAAATAAATACGAAAAAAGAAAAGAGACCAACAAATTTAGAGAACCGTCCCTCAAATCCGGTCTTCAATCGCGCGAATTATGAGCGCGCGCCCTCCAAGCCCCCAAAGATTAGTATGCCCGCCGCCCTCAATCACATGACGTGACTTTGGCTCTGGCAAACCCTCAAATAATTTTTCGCTTTGTGTATATGGGATAATATTATCCCGTGTGCCATGCAAAATCAGGATTGGGAAAGCGCTATTTTTCAGGGCTTTGTGAGATCGAAAAGTGTCTTTCACAAACCATTTTAACCCGGGGAGCTTTAGCTTAATTCGCACCATGTCAGACATGGAATAAAACGGGGCGTCTAATATCAAAAGCGAGGGCGGGTGGGTGACTGATAATTGAGCGGCGACACCACTCCCTAGTGACGTGCCCATATAGACAATCTGGTCTGGCTTTATCCCTGATTCAGTCAAAAAATCGACATGTTGTTGTGCGGACGCTACTAAATTCGCTTCGCTCGGTGTTCCGCCACTCCCTGGATATCCTGGATAACCAACGCTTAAAAGGCCGTAACCTTGTGCCGCTAAGTCCTTGAATATATCGTAATGACTATAAACAGCGGACGCATTGCCATGAAAGAAGACAATGACAGGCTGAGTGTCTATTGGCTCTATCCACCACCCCATCAAATCAGGCGCCGTAGAGGTTTCCGCAAAGACGATTTCACGCACATCTAAGCCAACCCCTTGAGGGGTCATATAGTCTGTCGGCGGAAAATACATGAACCGCCTTTGCTGTGTATAAAGCACAAGAATTAAGATGGCATAGAGAAGCGCGAGTACAGCTATTAAACCAACGCCCCATTTTAGCTTTAAAGACATTGACGCCTATAACGCTTTAATAATCTCTTCGACCATTTTCTTGGCGTCCGATAACAGCATCATTGTACCGTCACGGTAGAAAAGATCATTATCAATACCCGCATAACCCGCTGAAAGAGAGCGTTTGACAAACAAAACAGTAGCGGCCTTATCCACATCTAAAATCGGCATGCCCGCAATCGGTGACGCAGGGTCTGTCTTCGCGGCAGGGTTCGTCACATCATTCGCGCCAATGACAAAGGCAACATCCGCGTTTGAAAATTCTGAATTAATGTCTTCCAACTCAAACACCTCGTCATAAGGTACATTGGCCTCAGCCAGTAAAACATTCATATGGCCAGGCATGCGTCCCGCAACAGGGTGAATAGCGTAAACCACATCAACGCCTTCTTCTTTTAATTTATCCACCATTTCACGGATAGCATGTTGCGCTTGCGCAACGGCCAAACCATATCCCGGAACAATTATCACTTTTGAGGCATTCTTCATAATGAAGGCCGCGTCTTCAGCAGAGCCCCGTTTAACAGGGCGTTGCTCTTTATCACCACTATCTGTGCTGAGCGCCTCTGCGCCAAACCCGCCCAGAATAACAGAGATGAAACTGCGGTTCATGGCCTTGCACATTATATATGACAAGATTGCGCCAGAGGAACCGACAAGCGCGCCCGTAATAATGAGTGCTAAATTACCAAGCGTGAACCCGAGCGCCGCAGCCGCCCAACCCGAATAGGAATTAAGCATAGACACAACAACTGGCATATCTGCGCCGCCGATGGGGATAATAAGCAAGAAGCCCAAAATAAAGGTCACAACAATAATCGACCAAAATATTTGCGGATCCACCCCGCCTGATTTCATCAACATGCCGACAAGGATAGCTGTCGCAATTGCCAATCCAAGATTGATAAAATGCCGCCCTGGTATCATAATCGGCGCGCCCGACATATTGCCGTTAAGTTTGGCAAAGGCAATCACAGAGCCCGAAAAAGTAATCGCACCAATGGCCGCACCAAGGGACAATTCAAGCAAGCTAAACGCTTTAATCCCCGTTGTCGTCATAATGCCGAAACTGGCTGGACTGTAAAACGCCGCAACAGCCACAAGAACCGCCGCAAGGCCAACAAGCGAATGGAACGCAGCAACGAGTTGCGGCATATCCGTCATAGGGATTTTCTTGGCAATCATCGCCCCAATTGCGCCGCCCACCGCCAAACCAAGGGCGGCAAGGATAAACCCGGTTCCGCCCATACCGCTCACAAGGAACGTTGTTAAAATCGCAATCGCAATCCCGACCATACCGTAAGTGTTACCCCGCCGCGAGCTTTCGGGAGAGCTTAACCCGCGAAGCGCGAGGATAAATAAGATCGCGGAGACAATATAAAGGAGGGCGGCGAGATTTGCTGAGAGTGTCATTTTTTATCACCTATTAAAAGGGTATCACGAACTGAAATAATTTCAGACAGGCTTATTTTAACCGTATCAAAAACTGTGGCGGGGCTAATGCCCGAATATTCATGAACAAGAATATTTCGCATATCGATAAGACGAGTTTTTAGACGATCATCCATCAAGACGTACCAAGTCTTTACTCATGAATTGACGATAATGCGGTTTAACCGCGGCCCAACCTATTAGGTCAATCTCTTGACCTATCTTCAGCGCGATTAAACGACTGGCCCGGCTAATATCCATCAATGTCACGCGTCGGGTTAATAAACGGTCATAAACAATATCAAGGTCACTCTCAGGCTTGGCCTGTTCACGCGCCACAGAACCCACAAGTCCAATAATTTGAATACCACACTCTTTTGCGAGATCAGGCTGCAAAAGCTGCAAGCTGTCTATGGCATGTGCGCGAAGCAATTTAATTCGCCTCTACATTTGCAGGACGTTCTTTTTTCTTATACATGGCGAGCATGCGTTGGGTGACAAGGAAGCCGCCAAAAATATTGACCGCACAGAGAACCACCGCCAGAACGCCGGCCCATGTCGACATAGCCACGCCGTCTTTTGTTCCCGCTGACACGGCAATCAAAGCCCCAACTATAATCACAGATGAAATCGCGTTTGTAACCGCCATTAAGGGCGTATGAAGCGCAGGCGTGACCGACCAAACAACATAATAACCTACGAAAATAGCGAGAACAAAAATAGCAAACTGGAAAATAAACGGGCTGACCGCACCTCCGCCGGCTAGAATAAGCATTGCAGACATAAATCCCCCTCTGGGTTTAGGCTAATGACTTTCGGCCAGTTTACGCGTTTTTGAGGCGTTCGTGGACCACTTTGCCGTCGCGGGTCAGCGCACAGCCTTTAATAATTTCATCATCCCAATCGGGAACATAGGATCCGTCATCCGATGTCACGAG
>CALCKU010000134.1 GCA_937965735.1 uncultured Caulobacterales bacterium | reverse complement strand
AACATGAAGCGACGACGTCGAAACTGTCGGATGATCAGCTGTTTTACTGTCGCCAGCGTGGCCTCGGCGAAGAAGAAGCGGTTGCGCTTTTGGTTAATGGATTTTGTCGTGATGTATTGCAAAAACTGCCGATGGAATTTGCCGTAGAAGCGCAGAAACTCGTTGCTATCAGCTTGGAAGGCAGCGTTGGATAATGCGTGTATTTGTCCTTTTATCTTTTTTGACCATGGCTCTTATCGGGTGTTCTCCTGACTCGACACTGGTACCAACATCCCCTGACGTTCCGAGCGTTGTTGCGGTCCCAAAAGCGCCCGCTGAATCGAGATCTGATGTTCCAACGCCGCCCCAGCCCAATGGTGACGGAATACTCAGCTTGGCCGATATTGACTTTGCAAGCTACTCCCTTGATTTGGCGTCTTTCTTGAATCTATCTATTGGCGAGTCAAAAGGCTCTGTTGAAGATAAAATTCACGCCGTATTTAAACCCAGAAAAGATACAGAAACTGAGTCAGGACACACAGAATATTCTCTTACTGAACTCAAAGCTGAAGGCGGTAGTGTTACTGTCGCAACCGCAGAGAGTTTGGCCGATGACAGTGTAAAAGCTCAACAACTTTACACAATTTTTAAAGACGACGCGCTTGTGACCTACGGAATGAAAATTAAGTGTTGGCGCGGCGATAATACAGAAGATTGGCAGAAAACACCCTGTCCATAATTTTAATCCATTTAATTTTTTAAATCAAAGGTAAGTAAAATGACGAAGACGACTAAAAAAACTGAAGCCAAGCGTAAGTTAATTTCACTCTCAGACGGCGAGAAAAACTATGCCATGTCCCGCGCCCTTGTGCAGGGTGATTGGTGTTTTGTATCGGGCACAATGGGCTATGACTATAATAAGCAGGAACTTCCCGAAAGCGCGGCGCAACAAACGCTGAATACATTCACCAATATCCAGACTGCGCTGAAGGCGGCGGGTTTTGAACTCGGCCATACGGTGCGTGTTCAATATACGGTTTCTGACCGTAAATATGTCAATGAAGTCCTACCGATTATCAAAAAGCATTTCGATAATATTTTGCCGGCCGCTACCATGGTCTTGGCCGAAATGGTCGACCCAAAAGGTAAAATCGAAATCGAAGTAACGTGTTTTAAGGGGTAATTTTTTGATCCCACATAAAGCGCAGGATAATGTTTTTGCAAAGATAGCCCGCCTGTTTTTGTAAAGATAATGCGTCTGTCATGTCGGCCTTGGGGTTGGATCCGCGCGCTAAATTAACATAGGAAACTCGCGACCATTGCGGGGTGCGGATTAAACGCAGACGAGTAACAAGGATGGCAGATATTCCTCTAGACTTGGGGTAAATCTTGAAACATCGTTGCAGGGATTAAGTAACAGGGAGTGCAAATTTAGATATGGGGGCAGAAACAATTCTCAGTATTTTTGCGCTTTGTGTCGCAATCATAAGCTCCTCCGTTGCTTTTTTTACATTGCGGAATGAGAGACAAAGCTATTCAGATGCCTTCAGATTGGCTTGGACGAACCAAGTCATTGATTGGAGCGATCAATGTATTGAGACACTGGCTAAAATGCATGCACACTTAAAAACAAGACATGAAATTGAACGTACGGATAAAGAAGAAAATTTATCAAAGATTTCCTCCCTTATAGATCAAGGGCGGCTTCGGTTTGAAAACCAAAACTTTGGAAAGCAAGATGAAAATATTCCTGACGCTTATGAAGGTGACGTACCGCATTTTATTGCGGAACTTATCACAGCATATTGGAAGTATTTATACGCTAATTCGGAAAATAAAAACGAATTTGGAAATGATATTTTAGAATGTCGAAGAAACTTTGTTTCAGGTGTACAAAATATTATTGAACCCGAATGGTTTCATAGAAAAGCCAATAAATATTCAGAAGATAAAGTGCCAAATATTGAACCCGAAAGTAATGAAAAATGTTAAAAATCAATAATTTAACGGCGACAGTTGACGCGGGTCGCAAGACAATATTAGACGGTCTGTCTCTCGAAGTGCCTGCAGGTGAAGTCCACGCAATTATGGGGCCGAACGGTGCGGGGAAATCGACCTTGTCTTACGTCCTAACGGGGCGTGAGGGTTATGACGTGACGAAGGGGTCAGTTGATTATTTGGGTGAAGATTTGCTCGATATGGATCCTGAAGAGCGCGCAGCCAAAGGCTTGTTCCTCTCTTTTCAATATCCGCTCGAAATTCCAGGCGTGCCGACAATGACGTTTCTTAAGACGGCTTTGAATGCGCAACGCAAAGCGCGTGGTGAAGATGATATGGGCGCCCCAGAATTTCTTAAGAAATCCAAAGCAGTCGCGGCTGAACTTAAAATGAAAGCTGACATGCTCAAACGTCCTCTTAATGTTGGTTTTTCTGGTGGCGAAAAGAAGCGCATGGAAATCTATCAGATGATGATGCTCGCGCCGAAATTCCTGATTATGGACGAAACAGATTCAGGCCTTGATGTGGACGCGCTTCGCGTTGTCGCGGACGGGGTTAATGCTTTGCGCTCACCGGATCGTGGCATGCTTGTGATCACCCATTATCAGCGCCTGCTTGATTATATTGTGCCTGATAAAGTGCACGTTCTTGCGGGCGGTAAAATCGCAGCGACAGGAGAAGCAGACTTCGCCAAAACTTTGGAAAAAGAAGGCTATGACGCTTATGTCTAGTCGCACTCAATCTAAACCCTCTAATTTAACCGAAGCCGAAACGGAATTAGGGTTTAATTTGCCTTCGCGCCGTGATGAGGCGTGGAAATGGACAGATGTACGCGGGGCCGTGCATGCCACGGCTCGCGGCCTGACCCGTGCTGGACGCCCTAAATTTTTATTACCAGATGATCTAACCGTTGAGGAAATCATACGTGATGATCTTGAGACCGATACACCTATGGCGGCCTTGGCGCGAAACTTTGGCGATAAAGTTTGGGAGATAAATGTACCCGACAATTACAAAGGCGTAATCCCAGTCGAGATAGACGGGTTTGAATCGGGTCATGTGCGCATTCGCTTGATACTCGGTAAAGGCGCAACGCTTTCATTGATTGAAAATCATTCTGGAGAGAACGGATTTTCAAATATAGACGTAACAATAATTTTAAAGTCTGGCGCGACATTGGATCGTGTGATTATGCATGGTGATGGCGACACGCAAACGCGCACGCTCACGACACATGTGACCCAATGGGGCGGCTCTGTTTTCAATCAACATACGCTTTCCTTTGGCGGGGCTCTGGCGCGTCTTGAAACGCGTATTGCGGGTATGTCGAAAGCAATTAAAAGTCATGTTCACGGGGCTTACTTACTCTCTGGCAAACGCCATACGGATATGACGAGTTATATTGACTTAACGGCGCCTGACGCGGTTATTCGTCAATCTGTAAAAGGGGTTGTAACAGACACGGCGCGCGGTGTTTTCCAAGGAAAGTTTCATGTACGCCGTCCTGCACAGCACACAGATGCAGAGATGCGCCATGACGCGCTGATGCTCTCTGACCGTGCGGAAATCCGTTCAAAACCAGAGCTTGAGATTTATGCCGATGACGTGGCGTGTGCGCATGGTAATACGCTAGGCGCGCTTGATGAGCAGGCTTTGTTTTACATGCAACAACGTGGGATTCCAAAAGACGAGGCGCGAAGGCTTTTAACCGAAGCGTTCGTTGTGGATGTGTTTGACGATATGAAAGACGAAGTTTTGCGCGAGTCTATGCGTACCAAAATTCGGACATGGCTAGAGGTCAATGGATGATTTTTAACGTTGACGATATACGCGCGCAATTCCCAATTTTATCGCGAGAGATAAACGGCTATCCTCTAGCTTATCTGGATAATGCGGCCTCTGCACAAAAGCCGCAAGCGGTCATGGATGCGCTGACCCATCAAATGCGCACGAGTTTTGCTAATGTGCATCGCGGCCTGCATACAATGGCGAATGAAACAACGGAAGCTTTTGAGGGCGCACGGGCCAAAGTTGCAAAGTTTTTAGGCGCGCCAAAATCTGAGAATATCGTCTTTACGAAGGGGGCGTCTGAAGCATTAAACTTGGTCGCCTATGGCCTCGCAGGAGAGATTAAAAAAGGTGATGAAATTATCCTGACGCAGATGGAACATCACTCAAACATAGTGCCTTGGCATTTCTTGCGAGAGCGCTACGGCGCGGTTCTGCGCTTTGCACCCGTACTTGATAATGGCGAATTAGACGTGATGGCTTTGAAAGGCCTGCTGTCGTCAAAGACAAAAATCGTCTCGGTTGTACATATGTCTAATGTCTTAGGTACGATTAATCCTGTGCAAGACATTGCTAAATGGGTGAAAGCGGCGGGTGCCATATTTGTCGTCGACGGTACGCAAGCGGCAGTCCATATGGACGTGGATGTCGTGGATATCGGGGTCGATTTTTATTGCATGACGGGTCATAAACTCTACGGACCCACAGGTATTGGCGCACTTTACGGAACGTTGGAGATGCTCAATCGTTTGCAGCCCTTTAACGGCGGCGGCGAGATGATTTCAGACGTGTTCGAAGACCGCGTCACCTATAATGACCCGCCGCATAAATTCGAAGCGGGAACGCCGCCCATTCTCGAAGCCATAGGTCTTGGGGCGGCGATTGATTGGTATTCCCAATTTAACCGCGCGGACATTCACCAACACGAAATGGCGGTCTATCATCATGCATTGGATGGTTTGCGCGATATAAATTCATTTCGTCTGATTGGCGAGGCCCCTGAAAAAGGCAGTGTTTTGGCGTTTAACCTTCAAGGCGCGCATGCGCATGACGTGGCGCAAATCCTTGATAAATATGGGATTGCAGTGCGCGCAGGACAACATTGCACGCAACCCCTAATGACGCGGTTTGGTATGCATTCCACCGCGCGTGCGAGCTTTGGCATTTATAATACATTGGACGAGGCCGATAGGTTAGTGGAGGGTGTGAAAAAATGTCTGACATTTCTGACTTAACGCTGTATATTACACACTCTGCCGTTTTGATTGCGGCGCTTATCGCGGCTGGCTTGGTTGTGAGGTTTAAGAATGCGAAAAAACGGTTGAAGCCAGCGAGGCTTTACAGTGTCGGGTTTGACGAAAATCAATTGACAGTCACAATAGGGGGCGAAACACGGGAATGGTCTTGGCGTGGGCTTGAGCAGATTACCTTGCACGCGAGCGATCTAGGGCCATTCATAGATGACCAGACTTATGAATTCGATTTTGGTGTGAATGGCAGTTTGAATTTACCATCAGAGTTGAACGGTATGAAGGATTTAGTTGAAGGCTACCTATTGAAAATTAAAGGTTTAGACCACAAATCATTCATAGACGCTATGGGATGCACTGATAATCAATCCTTTAAGATATATATGCGATGATACAGATAACAGAGATAGAACGGTTATGACCGACAGACAAAGACAGGCCGAAGCGCTTGCGAACGCGCAAATTCCAGGGCTAACCTCCGAGAACGTGACGGGCGATGTTGCAGCGACACCAAAGCGTGACGTTATTGATATGTCGGGCGCGCCGATAGAACCGCCAAATGATGAAGAGATTGAGCGGATTACAACTGATGTTATCAATCAAATTAAGACCGTTTACGATCCCGAAATCCCCGTCGATATTTACGAGCTAGGCCTGATTTACAAGGTCGAGCTAGAAGATGACCGCTTGTTGAAAGTTGAAATGACTTTGACCGCGCCCGGCTGTCCTGTTGCGGGTGAAATGCCGATGTGGGTTCAAGAAGCGTGCGAAGTCATTGCGGGTGTGCGCCGCGTTGAAGTCAGTATGACGTTCGATCCGCCGTGGACTCCAGACCGTATGTCCGAAGAAGCGAAATTAGAATTGAATATGCTATGACGACAGCCACCACAACCCGTACGCGTCGCCCGCGTCCAAAACTCGTCACGCTTACAGACGCTGCGGCCAGTCGCGTCAGTGAAATCTTGAATGAACGCGGCGAAGGCTATTTGCGTGTCGGCGTTAAAAACGGCGGCTGTGCGGGTATGGAATACCTGATGGACTATGTCTCCGAGATTGAAACGTTCGATGAGCTTGTCGAAGATAACGGCGTACAAATCGTGGTCGATGCCAAGGCTGTTCTGTTCCTCCTTGGTTCGGTTGTGGATTACGAGGTCGATGTTATGTCGTCGCGGTTTACGTTTAAGAACCCGAATCAAAGCGATGCCTGCGGATGCGGCGAGTCTGTGACGATTATTCCGTTTGTAGAGTAACGCCCATGACTGGTATAGTCTTTTAGGCCGCATTATGACGCTTGAAGAGTATAATACTTTTTGTAAAACACTCTCCCATACTGAATATGTAATACAATGGGGCGGTGCGCATGTCTGGAAAGTGGGCGATAAATTGTTTGCGCTGGCCTTAAATAAAGACGGCAATTTTCAAGTCACGTTTAAAGTCACCGAAATCGGATATGAAATATTACGAGATATGGAGGGTTTACGCCCCGCGCCTTATTTGGCCTCGCGAGGGATGAAATGGATTCAACATTACGACAAGCCAGGATTATCTGACGATGAGTTGAAATCCCATATTAAAAGCTCTTACGACATGGCGATTGCCCGTATGACGAAAAAAGCACGGGCTGAACTAAACCTCTAAATATTCAGCCTGCAATGACTTGCGTCGGCCCAATAGCTGCGTAAACTGTTTCTATGAAACTACACTGTCACCCCATTTCGCCTTATGCTCGTAAAGCCATGATACTCAGCCGCTTAAAGGGGCTGGGTATTGACGAAGTTACCGCAAAAGCTGACGGTGCGCGGGGCTATACGGACGGGGCAAATCCTTTGGGTAAAATTCCGGCCTTAGAGATATCAAATCATACGCCCGTTCTCTTTGATAGTTCCGTGATCTGTGAATATTTGGACACATTACAATCACCGATACTGGCGCAATCTGGCCCCGAGCGGTGGGCGCAATTGCGTCTTCACGCCCTAGGAGACGGTATATCCGACGCAGTGTATAATTACCGGTATGAAAGCGTGCGCCCTGATAATTTGCATTGGGCAAAAATGTTAAAGCGCCATACGACAGCCCTTGAAATGGCCGTTGATGCCCTAGCCTCCGATATTGATGCCTTGGGAACGCCGTGGACATTTGGAAATCTTTCCGTGATTTGTGCGCTGGATTATATGAGTTTTCGCGCGCCGCATATTGATTGGAAAGAACGCGCGCCCGACTTAATGGCTTGGCACGCAGAATTTACAGCATATGCAGCGTATCGCGATACATATGCATATGAAACATAATGAGGCTATTATGGTGCGCTTTTTGAAATTAGGCTTCAAAACAATGCTTGCCTTATTGATTGTGCTTTTAGCGGTTATTTTCTTATGGCCAGAGAAAGCTTACGAGCCTTACACGCCGCCAGCGGACTATAGAGAGCGGGCCGCGGCTTATCCCGTGCCTTCAATGCCCGCGGATTGGACGTATCAATATTTTACGGCCTCTGATGGTACAAAAATCCGTTGGGGTAGCGGCCCGACGACAGAAGGCCAAAAAGCCAGTTTAGTTTTCATTCCCGGTTATACGGGGACATTGGAAATGTACGGCGATGTTGTCGCGCAACTCTCTGAACGCGGTTATCACGTCATTGGATATGATATTCGGGGGCAGGGCGGATCCGACCGGCACCGACCCGAACACCCAGAAAAACTCTACGTCAAAGACTTTTCTGTTTACGGAAATGACCTCGCTGGATTTATGGACGCGCTACCCGCAGACTTGCCCAAACCGCGCATGATCATGGCGTCTAGTTTCGGTGGAGCGGTTGCGGTGCGCGCCGCAGGCGACCACGCCCTAAAGACGGACGCCTTACTTTTGCTTGCCCCCGCTTTTGAACCGAATACCGCGCCTTACTCTATCGCTCAAATCAAGCTCATGTCAGGGCTTGCTAAATTGTTTGGAAAGTCCAAACGCTTTGGCCCCGGTATGACAGTCTGGCAACCCGATAGCGAAGATATGACCTTACCATCCGATTGCAGTTCAAACCCTGACCGCCTCTATTTACGCGATGTGATTTACACACAAAAGCCAGAGCTTCGGGTCGGAAATATCACAAATAATTGGCTCTCTGAAATCATCGAAAACGGAGAAATTGTCACTCAAGCCGAATATATGAAATCCATCGATATGCCCGTGACCACGATCGCGGCCTTTAACGACGTTATAATCAATAATGATGTCACAAAAGCCGCTTGCACAGACGGTTTTCCGAATTGCAAACTGGTCGTCCCAGCAGGCACAGGCCATTGCCTGACCCTAGAAGACGATATCGTGTTTAAAGCGCTCTGGGATGAGGCCGATGCGTTACTCGAACGGATCCAGCCTTTAAACCGCTGACTATAATCATAGAGATAGGGTGAATTTTATAAGATTTGGGTATCTTCGACTTCACTACCCTCATGCTTATCAATGAACTGTTTTAGGGCTTTTGGGTCTTTCTGTGCTTCTTTAAGTGTAGTCATGTTGGCAACCCAAGCCTAATACCCATCGCAATTTTTG
>CALCKU010000133.1 GCA_937965735.1 uncultured Caulobacterales bacterium | reverse complement strand
ACGGCGCGTATGTAAAAGATCCAGATGGCAATAAGCTTTGCTTTTTCGATTTTAGCTAACGGGTTTGCAAAAGCGGGTGAAGTTATAAGGTTAATGTCTCGTACAAGGCTAATGTCTCCACAAGGCGAGTTTAATTAAAAGAGCTAATTTATTTTTCAGATCGCCTTCTCTTTGGCTGTCTGACTATAATATTCGCCTTGTTTATTGTGTGGGGTTCGTTCAACCTGTTTGTGCGCGGTGACGAAGCTTGTGGTCTGCGAGAACACAGGCCAGCATAGCTTCGGCCACTGGTACGGCGCGGATTCCAACACACGGGTCGTGTCGTCCTTTCGTGCGGACATTAATGTCTTGGCCATTGGAATCAATTGAGCGGACTTCAGTGAGAATCGAAGAGGTTGGCTTGATGGCGAGGCGCGCAACAATTTCATCACCATTCGAGATGCCGCCGAGTATACCGCCCGAATGATTTGATAAAAATTCGGGTTTGTTGTCTTTCATCCGTATTTCGTCTGCATTTTCTATGCCTGTTAAGCTTGCAGCTTTAAACCCGGTGCCGATTTCAACGCCTTTACAGGCATTTATGGACATTAAGCCCGAGGCAATATCTTGATCGAGTTTCGCGTAAACAGGCGCCCCCCATCCGAGTGGGACGCCTGAAGCACGGACTTCAAGAATTGCACCCACTGAATTACCCGACTTTCTTATATCATCCAGATAGGTTTCCCAGTCTTTGGCGGCTTGGGAGTCTGGACACCAAAACGGATTGTTTTCAGTTTCTTGCCAGTCCCAATTGTTCGGATTTATGGTTTGCGTGCCCAGTTGTATGACAGCCCCGCGAATCTGAATGTCTGTGCCTAATATTTTGCGTGCAATCGCCCCAGCTGCAACGCGGTTTGCTGTTTCGCGCGCGCTAGAGCGGCCACCGCCCCGGTAATCACGAATACCGTATTTTCCGTCATAGGTTAAATCGGCATGACCCGGGCGATAGCGTTTTTTGATCTCGGAATAATCTTTACTGCGCTGGTCAGTGTTTTCGATAAAAAGACTGATCGGCGTGCCTGTGGTCTTGCCTTCAAATACACCCGACAGAATTTTGACTTTATCGGCTTCTTGACGTTGCGTGACAAAGCGAGAGGTTCCAGGGCGACGCTTATCCATAAAGCTTTGAATATCCGCTTCGGATAGATCTATTTTAGGCGGACATCCATCAACAATACAGCCAATGGCAGGGCCGTGACTTTCGCCCCATGTCGTAAACCTGAATAAATGTCCAAATGAATTATGTGACACAGCGTATCCTTAGAGCTTTATGCTTTTGCTTGTTTTGCGCATGATAAACGCGTTAGAGCGGTTCGCGATACCCTTTAGACCGTTTGTGCTGTCAGTACCAGAGACTTAAAATTGGCCAAAGCTTGCAAAATTCAATTTGCAAAAACCCATTTTTCAAAAATCAAGAGCCCTCAACATTCGGGCGCTATGAAAAAATCATAACTGCCGAAGGCTAAAACGCGCGGCTAGCGGCTGGCACGCGGTAGGCTTGCGGAGCGGGCGGGATCAAAGTCTCAAAAGCGACTTTTGCGTTTATGAATGCGCTTTTATCTGCATAAGGACTGTCGGGATGAAAAAATTTAGCTTTCTTGCGCCAAGCCACTCTAATGTCAGCTTCGCGAGCAGAGAGGCTTAAACCCAATGTCATAAGTGCTTGTTGACGTGTCATTGAAGACCCCTAATATCTCACCGCATAGACCTGATTATAATGCCAGATATTTATGCTTAACCACGCTTTAATATAGGGCTATATTGGTTAAGAACCTGCTGATGAATATGGTTAATTTTACGCTTAAGACAGCTCAAGACAGTCCACCAGACTGTTATATAGGAAATTTATGACGCGTTCTGTGATCCCGCCGACCCCTTCGACAGATGCGTATAAACGCTCTGAAATGGACTATCCTGATATATTTTCAGAAACTGAACCTTACGGATTGTTTGAGGGTTGGATGGAAGAGGCGCAAAAGACCGAGATCAATGACCCGAATGCGATGTCTCTGGCGACCGTGGATGCGAACGGCCTGCCGGATGTGCGCATGCTTCTGCTTAAAGGTGTGGATGTAGACGAGAATTCTGGTGGATTTGTATTTTACACGAATGAAGACAGTGTCAAAGGCCAGCACCTGCTTCACAGTCAGAACGTGGCCCTTTGTTTTCATTGGAAAAGTTTAAAGCGCTCTGTACGGATTCGGGGCCTTGCAAAACCTGTCACGCCCCAAGAATCAGATGTTTATTTTGCCAAAAGGGCACGCGGTTCACAAATAGGGGCTTGGGCCTCTATGCAATCTGCCCCGCTTGAATCCCGTCAAGCCTTAGAGGCAAAGATAAAAGCCGTTGAAGCGCGGTTTAAGGGGCAAGACATTCCCCGCCCTGCGAATTGGTATGGTTGGCGTGTGTTGCCAATCCGTATTGAATTTTGGCGCGACAGACCGTTTCGCCTGCATGACCGGCTTGTCTTCACAAAGCCTGTAGAAAAAGAGGCGCACACAGTTCAGGCCGACAGGCCCGTTTGGGAAAAGCAGAGACTTTTCCCATAAAGCCTTTATAATCTATGCTCTATTGACCATGCAAGAGGGCGTAAAAGTGACAGAGGTTTTAAGTATAAGAGAGGCCTTAAGTATAAGAGTGGCCTTAAAAGTGAGAGAGGCCGTGAAAGTGAAACGCTCTATGCAAGACGTAAATTCGCCAATATCAAAAAAACCACAGATTCAAAAAATAAGATCAATGAAATGGTCGTAAGTCTTATGGAAGCATTTCTTTTCTTCTTATTTATAGCCGCATTTTTTTTCGTACCGCTTTTCAAAGGGCCAGAAAAGAAAAAAGCCAAGCCCTTTCAGAACCAATCGTCTCGTCGCCCTAAGACAGTACAATCTGGTAGAACCGACATGCATAAATTTTCAAAGATACAGTCGCCTTGGAAAGAACGTGGGGGAGAACGCGAAGGGGAGCGTGTTGAGTGGGAGGCGATTAATGTCGCTAAAGCGCGGGTTCAACACCAAGAGCAGGCACAAGAACGAACACAAGAGCGAACCGACAAAATAGACAATCACGCGCTTATTCAAGAGATTATGAGACATGTAAAAGCGCAAATCTTACAAAAAGGACACGCAAGTCCATGGTTAAAGACCATCAGCAAGTCGGCTTCGGGCAAGATTACAAGATTGAATACAGGTGGGTTAAAAAAAGATGGGATGAAAAAAAATTCTTATGCAGACCGAAAGGATTTAAATTCGACACGCCGCTATGATTGGGGGGAACGTAGCGCAACCGAAATCTTGACTGGGAAATCCGTTTTAATCATAAGTGGCTTTGCTTTTATCCTGTTTTACATTGCCAGCCAGCTGTCATAAACATAATTAAATTATTGCCCAGTCGACTCTATATGCCGACCTGTAATTGCCGACCTTAAATACTGACCCTAGATAAAGTAATGCTTATGTTAAAATTCAGATCTATTCTCCTTAAATTGGCTATGGCCTTGATTATTCTTGTGCCTCTATTCTTTGCGGTTTCGGCGCTTGGGGCGCGTTTTGGTCTTTGGGATTGGACCTTTGCCTTTGGTAAACTTACACGCGAAATCGGGCCCAAATTACTCATGCTCTTGTTTGGCCTTGGTGTTTTATCGCTGATCTTAGCGCTCGCGCTTAAGCCGCGCCGCGGGATCTGGGTGGCTGTCTTTGCCATGGCTTTCCCTGTTATGGGCATGGGCTATGCAAAATCTGTGAGTAAAAAAGCGCGTTCACTGCCTTTTATTCACGATATTTCTACAAACCTTACAACACCGCCAAGCTTTACAGGCGAAATCTTGGCTGAACGGGCCGCAACCGAAGGCGTGAATAGCCTTGATTACGCCTCTAAAACGGATCCTGTTAGTAAGGCGCCGATCGCTGAGGCGCAAGCCAAGGCTTATCCCGATGTCATAGCGTATGAGAAAGACGATATAACGCCCAGTGCATTATATGAAAAAGCCTTATCGGCTTCTAAGGCGATGGGTTGGGACATTCGTTTGGCTGATTCAAATGCGAAACGCATTGAAGCCACAGACACGACATTTTGGTTTGGTTTTAAAGATGATATTGTTATCGTCATTACAGACGGGAAGGGTGCGGTTTTAAATATCCGCTCTGTTAGCCGTGTCGGCCAATCTGATCTGGGTAAAAATGCGGCGCGTATTCGTAAATTTATGGCTAAGCTCTAGGGCGCTAAACGCTCAAACCATCAGCGCAATAGGCCATAGGTGAAACAGGCCATAGGTGAAACAGCTAAGAGCAAAACCTTAAGGGGCTAAGACGTATTTCGCTTTAAGCCCACTTTCGTTTTCTTGGCTAAAACGTTTTACGCGGCCCGTTTCTTCCATATGGATGAGATGGGCTAAAACGCTATGTGCGGCGGCTGGGTAAAGGCGCTTATCAATATCTGCATATATAATGGGTAAAATATCCGAGATTTGTGTAATGCCTTTGGCGATACACGCTAAAATTTGTTGCTCTCGTGTCTTTCGGTGATCAATATAGGCTTGAACAAAGGTTTGCACAGCATCAATAGACGGGCCATGGGTCGGCCAGATACGGTCAAAGTCGCGCTCGAGCACACGATTTAAACTGTTTAGATAATCGCCCATATGCCCGTCTGGTGGACTAACGACACTGGTTGACCACCCCATAATATGGTCACCGCTAAATAATGTGTTTTCTTCCAGCAAAGCGTAACATAAATGATTAGATGTATGTCCGGGTGTGTGTATCGCCTCCAAAGTCCACCCATCGCCTTTTTGTATATAGCCGTCCCGAATTTCAATGTCGGGCGTAAAACTAAGATCGTCTCCCGCTTCTAGGCGGACGTCTCCGCCTTCGGGCGATTGGCTTTGCTGGCCAAATCCGTAGACTTTACAACCATGAGCCTTGGCGAGCGGCGCAGCAAAAGGTGAGTGGTCAATATGGTGGTGGGTTACAAAAACATGCGTAACCGTTCGACCTTCTAGGGCCTTGTGCACAGCGTCCATATGTGCGTCTGTCGTGGGGCCAGGATCAAGCACGGCGACATTTTTATCGCCGATAATATAAACGCCCGTTCCCGTATCTGTAAAAGGGCCGGGATTATTGGCAATAACACGCTGTATCTTCGGGCTGAGCTGCGTACAGACACCGTAATCAAATTCAAAATCTCTGACAAAGGGGATAGTCATAGGGGGCTCTTGTGTGGGGCGCTTGTTTAAATTCGAGGTTTGACTTTAGTGACATTCATGCACGGGTTCAGCCCTAGATATGGGGCGCGGTGTTCTTGCAATATTGCCTTACTGAATGCGTCTAACCCGAATACTTGGCATCTTATTTTTGCCATTCGATGCACTTAACATAAAACTACCCATGGATTTGGGCTTAATGGTCGCAATGAGATCCCCTTTTGGTATATAACGAATGTCGCCTGAGGTTTGTTCCCAAACTTGCCCGTTTTCCATTGTGAAAATATAACGTCGATTGCGCTTAACCATTTTCGTTATTTTGACCTCAAGGTTTTCTCTTTTGTCTTTAGAGAGGCTGGGTAAGGCGAGCTTAGGGAGAGACGGAAGGGAGAAGCCAAATGATTCACGTTTTAGTTCTTGAACGGCTTCGGCGTCTATGGCGACAAATTCTTTTTTGTCATCCTTAACTTTTAACACGGCAATTTTTTCATCAAAACAGGCCAGTCTTTTGGCGTCTTCACTGATCTTTGCACAGGTATAAATATCTAGAAGTGGCCCTGAATCTTTTGCAAAACTAAGCTTGGGGTGTAAAAGAATGAGTGTGCAGCCAGTTAAGACTGTCAATATTATAAAAGGGGATTTTAGATTAGACATATCTATCTCTCATAAAATTAGTACGGGGTATAATAAAAGGGGCTTAGCAAAACCAGAGGGCCGTGACACCATGAAAGACACATTAACATTTCTAACAGGATTAAAAAACGTTATATCGTGACTTAACTTCAGCTGACAAAACCCCTTTTGCCAAATTTTATTGATTGAGTTTCAGTTACTGAATGTTTGGTAAAATTGCTTTCAGCTCTTGTCGGGCTTCAAGATGATTTCGAGCGTTTATCGCGGCTTGAACTTCAGGTAAGTTCATAATTTTTGAAAGTTTTGCCAAGTCATTATTGGTTTTCACTGTGCTACCAAATAATTCCTCAATCTGTTGTTGAGGTGTTTTAGGCCGCGGGAAAGTTTTCAGATAAATTTCTTTATCGGGATCAATCTCTTTGATCGCTTTTGCGACTTCAATCGCTTTTAATATACCGCCAAATTCGTCAACAAGGCCAATGTCCCGACCTTGCGCACCTGTCCAGACCCGTCCTTTGGCGATTTCTTTCACACGTTCAATCGGCATGTTCCGACCTTCGGAAACACGGTTGGTGAAGTCTTCATAAATATCTTCCAACTGTCCGCGATAGGCCGCGCGTTGCCCTTGTGTAAACGGTTCGTCCGCAGAATAAGCGCCGAGGAAATCCCCGCCTTTATTAATCGCTTCAACATTATAACCCACTTTCGCGAATGTATCTTGTAAAGCGATCTTACCGCCTAAAACTCCAATGGATCCTGTAATTGTTGTTGGAAGTGCGACGATTTTATCCGCATTAGCCGCCACGTAATAGCCACCCGATGCCGCGTATTGCCCCATACTTATAATGACAGGTTTACCGGCCTCTTTAGCACGGGCAACGGCGTCGTGGATTTGGTCTGATGCGGCGGGTGAGCCACCAGGCGTGCTGACGCGGAATATAATCGCTTCTACCTTTTTGTCTTTGATGGCCTTATCAAACGCCTTTGCGACACTGTCGCCGCCCATAGTTAGGGAATTTGAAAAAGGTGAGCTGTTATCCGAAGATTTACCGGTCACAACGGGGCCTTGCCCGCCTATAAAGGCGATTACAGGTCCGCTAACATAGCCTTTAGGGGTATAATCTATAATATTTAGAAATTTAACCGTTTCATCACCGGCTTTTTTTCGTGCATATTCACGTGCAGCATTATAATGCCCTAGAACATCTATCATTCCAGCTTCCTTTGCGGTTTCAGCGGAATGTGGTGCGCTTTCAAAAATATCGGTCACAGCCTGAACGGATAGTGTGCGGTCTTCTGCGATCTGACTGACCATTGTATCAAAAAGCGATTTCAAGAGGGATGTTGTCGATTCTCTATGGGCGTCGGTATAATCGGTTTGCGTATAAACATTTGCGGCATTCTTATATTCATAAAATTGCTCAAACTCTGGTTTGGCGTCATATTTTTCAAAAACACCGCCGTAAAACCCTGTTTCAGAGCGAAGTCCAGCCATTGAAAATCCAGTTGTGCCTTGTTGCCATATTTCATCAGAGGCAGAGATTGCCATAAAGGGCGTAATCGATGTGCCTTCGAAACCTTGGGAATGGGTAATCACAAATTTCCCGCTTTCTTTAAAATCTAGCAGGCCTAGGCGAATTTCTTCAGCCGTAGCGGGTGTCATGCCAAATTCATTGGCACGAATGAAAAGCCCTTTTATCTGATCGTCACTTTTAGCGCGGTTTAATGAGCGAACAATATTGACAGTCGAGGCGGGGGGTGGGCCGAAAATTGATTTTGACCCTGTATGGTCAATCACGGCTTCGCGAAGATCAAGAAAGAGGACTTGATCGTTTCCACTATCTTGGGCTGTTTTTACGCTTGCGGCCGTACCGATCGCGGCAAATACCATAAAGAGCAAAATAAAGAATATGAAAATGCCAAAAATTGTACCCAGAATCGTAATGAAAAACTGACGCATATATAAAGCCTTTTGTGTTTCTATTGTTCAGACTAACTGTTTTGACAATTATGGCTATTTTCACGCGTATAGAAAGTAAATTTTTCGATAAACGATAAAATCAGCGATTAGGCACTGTTGTAAAGTGTGCAAAATTTGTTTGTTTGTAAAAGCTTGACGTGTTCTTGCATTCAAACCGTCTTTTTTAAAACGCCGAAAAGAATTCCTTAGAAAGAATTAGCCGTTGCAATTGCAAAATATTAGCGATAGATAGCGCGCTCAAACATGTTCAATGTTTGACATAAATGTTCCAATGGGGCGTAGCCAAGCGGTAAGGCATCGGGTTTTGATCCCGTGATCGTTGGTTCGAATCCAGCCGCCCCAACCATTTCTTATTCTATCTATTACGATAATTTAACCTTAGGCCAAAAAATATAATTTTTGATCGAAAAAAGTTGAATATTCCCTTGTCCTAACGATTGATTAACCTGTTTGGGCGGTGTAGGCTAAGTCCAATAAAGAATAATACGCGTTAAAACGTGTGGTAAATTTGGAGGACGTGAGTGGAAGTTTCTAACTCAGCATATCTGTGTCTAAAAAGCGTAATCGCTACGGGTGTTGCGTGTGTGGCCTTATCGGCACCTGCGCTTGCGCAAAGCGACGATGCGAATGTGGCGCAGTATAAGGCAATCTTAAACGAGATTGCGAATTTGCAAATCACGATGGATCGCCAATCTGTTTATATTTCAACTCAAGAGGCGGAGATGGAGTCGTTAAGCGCTCAAATTGCGCAGGTTGAGCAAACGAATTTAGCAATCCCTGCTATGATCGATAAAATGGTCGTTGCCCTAGATGACCATATCAAAACAGATTTGCCGTTTAAGGCAGGTGAGCGTTACACGCGTTTGGATTCTTTGAAGGAAACGGTCGCGGATGCGACGGCGCGGCCTTCGGATAAAATGCGTAAAGCTTTAAATATGTTTGATATTGAAGTTAGCTATGGTCGCTCTCTTGAGGCTTACGATGCCGATAGCCCGACAGCGGCAGGTGTGCGCCGCAAGGCATGTGCTGAAGATTTGGCGTCATCAAAATGTGCGTTGACGGATGACCTGTTAGAGCGTTTTGAAGAGGGTGCGACTTTTGAAAATTTAAAAGACATGATCTTTGATGGCACTTATCTGCGCTATGGTCGTTTGTCTTTGGCTTACATTGGTGCGGATGGTTCTGAAGCGCTTCGTTATAATAGTGAGACAGGGGCGTGGGATGCGCTTCCTGCGACAAAGGCGCTAGAAGTGCGCCGGGGCATTCGTATTGCCAAGGGAGAATCTGCGCCAGGTGTGGTGTCTGCGCCCGTGATCGTTTCGAATTAAAGTTTTGACTGACCGCGTTGTTTCGGTCGGTATGTGTCTTTTCTGCAAGTGTTTGTAGAATGGATTTGAGTTTTTGCAGGCCGTATGGGTTGCAAATTTGACGGAATAATCCGTCGCCCATACGCCGCGATTTTTGATAAAATTGCGTGCAAAGTAAAATGAAAACTAACTTGGAAGGAAACAATGTCGAATTTTTCAATAGCAAAGCGTTTATGGCTTGCCACTGCTATGGGGCTTGCATTTGCAGCCCCCGCAAGTGCGCAGCTTGAAAGCGCGCTCAGTACGGCAAAGGCCTCAACCGCAGCCAGTGCGTCATCTCAAGCGCAGGTGGCAAAGCTCGATGATGAAGCGGATTCAATGGTGCGTGAGTACCGTGCTGTGCTTCAGCAAAAAGATAATATTTCACTTTTTGTCGATCAACAGGATATTTATTTGCAGTCTCAAAAGGGTGAAATCGACTCTTTGAATACTCAGTTGAATACGGTTGAATCGATTAAGCAGGGCATGGTCCCAATGATGTTGAAAATGGCGGCTGCCATTGAAGATGCAATTAAGGAAGACGTGCCTTTCAGACGCGCTGAGCGTTTGGAGCGTGTTGAGCGTTTGCATAAGACATTGGCTGATCCAGATGTGTCGCCTGCTGAGCAATATCGTCAGGTTTTAAATGCGTTTAAGATTGAAGTGGCTTACGGCCAAGGTCTTGATAGTTATGAAGGCGCGCATCCAGAGAAACCTGGTAATGTTGTCAACTTTCTACGGTATGGTCGTGTTGCACTTGTTTATATGTCAAAAGACGAAAGTGAAGTTGCACGTTACAATATAGAGAGCAAATCTTGGGAACAACTCGATGGTGGCCAAGCTTTATCCGTCAGAAAAGCGATTCGTGTCGCCAAAGGTGAAGCGGCTCCAGATATTGTCTATGCGCCAATTTCTGCGGGTCAATAGGGTTAGGGTTTATATAAAATGAGTAAGACTATGAAAATATTTACAAAAACAACTGCGGTTGTCATGGGGGCGACATTACTAATGTCTGCAGTCCCTGCATCCGCGCAGATTAACTCAATTAGCGAATTGTTGAACAAGGTGCGTTCTGACTCTGCGAAGACAGAGCAAGAAAATCGTGCGCGCGAGGCGGAATTCCGTCAACGCCGCGATCAGCAATCTGCGCTTTTGTCACAAGCCCGCGGCGAACTTGCGGCGCTAGAGCGCAAAGCGCGTTCCGTGCAAAGTACATTTGATGCTAATCAAGGCCGGATTGAAAGTCTTGAGGGTCAACTTAAAACCGCTCAAGGCGATTTTGGTGAAGTCTTTGGTTTGGCGCGTTCAAAAGCGGGTGAATTTAAAGCTATTCTCGATAGCTCTTTGATTTCAGCGCAATATCCTACACGTTCAGAAGTGCTTGGCCGTGTTGCAGAATCAAAGGCGCTTCCAAATACGGATGAGCTGAATGCAATTTGGCAGTCCATGTTGCAAGAAATGAAGGCTCAGCGCCAAGTCGCAACGTTCTCAGCGCCTGTTGCAAACGTGAATGACGGTGCCGCGCAAGAAGTTGTGCGTGTGGGGCCATTTGCTGTCTTTACAAAAGACGGTGGGAATTTCTTGGATTATCAAGCGCCTGCGGAAGAAGGCGGTATTGCCTTATCTAAATTGCCTCGTCAGCCAGGTGGCGCTATTAATGCGGCGGCTAAAGATGTTGCAAACTCAGGCGGTGGATTGGTTTATGCGCCAATTGATCCGACACGGGGTGGTTTGTTGAAATCATTTGAGCGCGTTCCAGATGCGCGTGAGCGTGTGGCTCAAGGCGGCAAGATTGGTATGATTATCGTATTCTTGGCGTTCTTTGGTTCGCTTTTCGGTTTGCTCCGTATTTTGATGTTGATGATGACCTCTGCGGCCGTTGGCGGACAGAAGCGTAAAGCTCAAGCGTCTAAGTCAAATCCTTTGGGTCGTGTCATGATGGCATATGAGGAAGCGAAGAATAAAGATGCTGAAACTGTCGAGCTCAAACTTGACGAAGCTATTCTACGCGAGTCTCCAAAGCTAGAATTTGGCCTAAACTTCCTAAAGCTTGGCGCTGGTATTGCACCGCTCCTCGGTCTTTTGGGTACGGTTACAGGTATGATTAAAACCTTCCAAGCGATGATGATCTACGGTACTGGCGATCCACAATTGATGGCGGGTGGTATTTCAGAAGCGCTTGTCACAACAATGTTAGGTCTAATTGCGGCTATTCCTCTTCTTATTCTCCATAGCTTCTGTGCGTCATTGGCGCGTGGTGTTCAGGGAACCCTTGAGGAGCAATCGGCAGGTATCGTTGCCCGTCACGTTGAGAGCCGTAACTAGTCACTTAAGTAGGAAGGGTAGAATTCCATGGAATATCTAAATCCCGTAAATGCCTATAATGGTCTCCAAGAATTCTTGGGGACCGGTGGCAACGTGCTCTTTGTGATTATGATCGCTACATTTGTAATGTGGACCTTTATACTGGAAAGATACGCGTATTATTTCTTTGCACACAGACCCGCGAAGAAACGGTTTAAATCGGAATGGGTCGGTCGCAGTGATAAGACATCTTGGAAAGCGCATGCTATCCGTGATGAAATGATCTCGCAGATCAAGTTTAAGACAGACCAAAATGTTGGTATCATTAAAACCCTCGTCGCAATTGCGCCTTTATTAGGTCTTTTAGGCACGGTTACAGGCATGATTGAAGTGTTTGATGTGATGGCTCTGTCGGGTTCCTCGAATGCACGCCTGATGGCGGGCGGCGTCTTTAAGGCGACGATTCCGACAATGGCGGGTATGGTTTCGGCTTTGTCTGGCTTGTTTTTCTCTAACCAGTTGGATCGCCGAAGTAAGCGTGAAACCGCAAAGTTTGCAGAAGAGTTGGAGTTTGAGCAATGAGACGACGTCGTAGTAAAGGCAGTGATGAGGCCGATGTAGACATGACACCGATGCTCGACATCGTGTTTATCATGTTGATCTTCTTTATCGTAACAGCGACGTTCTTGGATGAGCGCGGTATTGATCTTACACAACCGCCTCCGCCTCCGCCTGATCAGCCTGATGCCCCTTCAAAGCCAGCGATTACAATCTATGTCGATGGTAAAAGTACGTGTTCAGTTGATAATCGTAGGACAGAATGTGACCGCGTAATTTTGGATGTTGAGCGTTTATTGGCTGATAAGCCAGGCGCGAATGTCATTCTTCGGATTGACAAAGCGGCGCGGCACCAGGTTTTGGTCTTGTTAAAAGATGAGCTTGATACAGCGGGTCTTCAGTCAAAAATCGAAGTTGTTTAGGACAACTTAGCGGATAAAATTTGTCACAAGCGGTTACAATAATGCGCCGCTTGTGTTTACTCAATAAATGTAATAAGGTAACATTATGGGAAGACGTAGTCGTACAGTTATCGAGGATGAAGATACCGAATTAAACATGACACCCATGTTGGATGTTGTTTTTATTCTCCTTATCTTTTTCATTGTGACATCAGTTTTTGTGAAAACCCCCGGTATTGATCCCAACCGCCCTGATGCGAATACGGATGTCAAATGGGATCCCACCATTATTGTTGCGATTAGTAGTAATAATGAGGTGTGGATTGATAAGCGTCCTTATGAATTGAATGAGGTCCGTCCTGTTATTCAGTCTATGAAAGATGAAAACCCAAAGGCACAAGGTGAAATCATTGGGGATCGTGCTGCCGAAGTTGGCGCTGTGATGGAAGTTCAGTCAATGATGACTGAAATGGGTATCGCAACGCGTGTTGCGACGAATTAGGAGACTGTATTATGGGTAGTTTGATACGTTGGTTCTTAGGCATACCATTTGCCGCGCTGGTCACTGTTGGTCTTTTTATTGTTATGATGATTTTGATTGCGGGTGAATTTAAGCCACAAGAGAAAGTGGCGTCAGCAAATTTTGATATTAACCCGACTGTGGAAGATATTAAAGTCGTTGTCCGTGAGACTAAAATTGATAAGGTCAAAAAGGTTATAACGCCGCCTCCGCCGCCGCAAATCGAACGTCAACAGGCGGCACAGCCCGCTGTTGCGATTGCGTCAATGGAAGGGGCGATTCCAGATTTTGAGCCGCCAAAAATCGATCGACAGAGCTTTAAAATTCAAGTGAGTGATCGTGACGCGCAACCGCTTGTGCGGATACCGCCAATCATGCCGCCACGTGCCGAGAAATCTGGACATTGTAAAGTCCGTTTTGATGTGAGTCCTGAAGGTCAGCCTTTTAATGTCACGACAACATATTGCACATCGAATATATTTGAGCGCTCCACGATTAAATCTGTACAAAAGTGGAAGTTTAATCCCAAAATTGTGGATGGACGGTCTGTCTCTATGTCAGGTGTTGAAAATAAGGTGACGTATCGTCTTACAGATGAGCGCGGGAAAATTATTCCTGAGTAAATATTGACGTGGCTAATCCGTTGATACGGCCAAATATTTCAATCATCTCAACTCGACAGCTTGGGGGTTGAGGTGATTTAGAACTGTGATGGTTATTTTGAAATAACCAGACATTATAACTATACAGGAGACATGACTCGTGAAAACAAAGTCCTCTTTTAAACATTTTTTGACTACATCAATGCTCGCTATGGCGATGACGGGTGCACTTTCTGTCTCTTTGGTTTCTGACGCGAATGCGCAAAGAAACAGTTCTGATGCGGCGCCAAGTGAAGGGCGTCAGTTCTCTTCTAAAGCGGGTGCGGTTGTGAATGAGGCTCTAACGCTTATCAATTCAAACCAACACAGCGCAGCCTTATCAAAGCTCAATGAAGCCCTTTCGATCAACCCGCTCAATGCTTATGAGCGTGCAACGATTTATCAAATGCAAGGGGCCTCATATTATGAGTTAAATCAATATGGCCCTGCCATTTCTGCATTTGAGAATTCTATTAATTCGGGGGGGTTATTACCCAATGAAGCGGATTCTTTGCGGGTCAATGTCGCCCAGCTTTTGATCGCCAATGGGCAATATGCTGATGGGGCGCAACGTCTCGAAAATTACCTCAATAATGGGGGGCAGCAAAAGCCACAATATGTTGAGATGTTGACTCAAGCTTGGGTGCAATCTGATAATTATTCTCGCGCCTTGCCTTGGGCTAAAAAATGGTTTGACCAAGCCTCACCGAAAGAGCGCAAGCATTTCGACCTTTTAAACTTCTTATACAATAATCTTGGACAGCCCGGAAAACAGGCGGATATTGTTAAGCAAATGATTAATCGTTGGCCTGAAGATAAGACGCTTTGGGATGCTTGGGCTTCCATGCTTGCGAATGGTGGGCGTGAACAAGAGGCTTTCGAAGTTACTAAAATGCTTTATCTTGGCGGTGCGCTTAACTCTGAATCTGACCTTATGAAAGTGGTTCAGTATTACAGCTTTTACGACATGCCTTTTCAAGCGGCTCAAATTCTTGAACAGGAAATGAATTCGGGACGTATTGCGCAGAGTTCCGAAAAGCTTGTGCAATTATCGGATTTATTTCGCCAAGCACGAGAATATAAGCGCGCTATTCCTATTCTTGAAAAAGCGGCGTCTGCTTCAAGCAATAATAAGCTTTATGCCGATTTGGGTGAAGCGCTTTATAATGAAGGCCAATGTGTAAAAGCAGAAAACGCATTTAAAAAAGCGATTGATCTCGGTTTTGACGCGGGTAAAGCGTGGATGTTGATCGGAACCTGCCGTTATGAAAGTGCACAAGCTGAAGAGCGTCCGAGCTGTAAAGGCACTACGCAAGAAATGCGGGATCAAACCCCTCGTGCTGTAAAACGTGACCGGGCTTTGGCGGCGTTTCAAAATGTTCCAGCGTCTTCGCGTGAAGGCGGAAACTCTAAAAAATGGATGTCTTTCATCAAGGCAGAAGCCCAAGCGGTTGAGAACCGTTGTGAATTTGAATTGAGTACAGAACGTGAGCTTTGCTTTATCAAGATCAAGCAAGCTTATGATGCTGAAATTTTCACAGGTGGTTTCAAATTAGAAGACCAAAATTGTGAACAATTCCTCGAAAAATACGACAGCATTTACCGCGTAAAAGTGGGCGAAGACTGAAATTAACTCACCGCGCTTTTTACAGTTAAGTATAATAAAAAACCCGCTTTTTGCGGGTTTTTTTGGGCCTTTGAGGCCATAGTTTAATGGAAACGGCTTTGATCATTTTCGCGTAATTAAGTTTCGAGATTTCGTTAATATTACGAATCCCCTTAAATTGGCGTGTCCCATTTGGTTTACGCAGCCCTTAAATCTGTGCGACCCATTAAATTTGCAGACTTCCTTAAGTTTGTGCCATCCATTAAGATGTTTATTTGAAACCAATGTGAACCGAATACGACTTGGGACATTTCGAACTGAAAAAAAGCGCCGCAAAGGGGTGAGTCCAAATATGCCTTCTGGTGAAAATTGGATCCTTACCACATGTAAAATTTGGCGATTTACGTTTCGCTGAAAATAACGTTTCACTTGGAAACGGGGGGCTTAGCCTCCCGCTGAAAAAAGAGCCTCTACCCTTTGCCAATTGTAACGGCAAAGGCATATTCGAACGCTAATTCCTTGAGACTATCATAGCGCCCCGATTCACCTTGGTGACCAGCGTCCATATTCGTTTTCAGAAGAATAGGGGCGGGGCCTGTTTGGTGGTCACGAAGCTTTACGGCCCATTTCGCGGGTTCCCAATATGTGACGCGAGGATCGGTGAGCCCTGCCGTGATTAAAACGGGCGGGTACTCGCGCTTTACCACATTATCATAGGGTGAATAACTTTTGATGAGGGTGTAAGCGGTCAAATCCTCCAATGGATTGCCCCATTCTGGCCATTCTGGCGGCGTGAGGGGGAGGCTGGAATCGCTCATTGTATTCAAGACATCAACAAAAGGCACCGCCGCAATGACGCCGCCAAACAATTCTGGATCAAGATTAAGGGCCGCGCCAACGAGCATACCGCCTGCCGAACCGCCTTGAGCGATAATGCGGCCTCTTTGTGTGTAATTAAGTGTGCAGAGCCCCTGTCCAACATCAATAAAATCGTGAAATGTATTGGGTTTTTTATCTAATTTCCCGTCCAGATACCATTGATGCCCTTTCGCTTCGCTGCCTCGAATATGGGCAATGGCATAAACAAAACCGCGGTCAATTAAAGACAGGGGTGCAGTCCGGAAACTGGCGGAAATCGTAATCCCGTAAGAGCCGTATCCGTAGAGCAGAAGCGGGGCTTTCCCGTCTCGTGTTAAGCCTTTTCGGTACAAGAGTGTAACTGGGATTTCCGCACCGTCCCGAGCCGTTATTGAAATACGTTCCGTTTGATAATGTTCTGGGCTGTGTCCACTTGGGATGGATTGTGTCTTCAATAAAACACGTGACCGCGTTTCCATATTATAATCAAAAATCTGGGTGGGCGTTGTGGGAGAGGAATAGCTTATACGAAGCCAGGGGGTATCATATTCATAACCGCCTCTTAGGCCCAAAGCGTAAGCGCTTTCAGGCATAGAGATTTCGTGCTCTTCTGAGGTTCGCATATCGCGAATGATGATTTTGGGTAGGGCGTTTTCACGAATGAGCCGGACTAAAAAATGTGCGTAGGTTTCAATCGCAAGGATTAAAACACCGGGCGTCTGCGCGATATAAGGCGACCAATTTTCAAAATGCGTTACGTTTTGTGGACATTTCATAATCTGAAATTCAGTCGCCCCGTGGGCATTCGTCAAAATGTAAAAATCAGAACCGTGTTCGTGCACGCTATATTCTATACCGTCTTGGCGCGAGGTAACGCATTGAGGCGGGGTTAGCGGTGCGTTTCGCGGGACAAGATGGATTTCGGAAGTCGTGTGGTTGTGTGCGCTAATTTCTAGAAATTGACCCGTTTCACTTTCAGAAATAGAGACGAAAAATCCCGGATCGTTTTCTTTGTAAATACATTTAGCTTGGCTTTGTGGATCAAAAATATTTTGGCAATAGACTGAATCAGGGCGTTGATTTTCGTCGCGCTCCACCCAGAAAATTGTCTTTGAATCTGCCGCCCATTCAACACTGCCCGTGCTTTTTGTAATCATCGACGCGCGCGGTTTCGCTTCATTAAGAGAGTGTGCAGAACTGTCCATGGGTTTGACAAAGATTTCATAAGATTCAGAGCCGTTCAGGTCTAAAGAATAGGCGAGCCATTTATGACAAGGGCTATGGGCTACCGACCCTAGGTCAAAATATTTCTTAGGCGTATTCTGCGCCTCATTAGGCCCGCCTGACTGTCCCTCATCTGGGTTTTCTTTATCTTTCTGCTTTGCCAGTTGTAATAAATAGGCAGACTTAGCGATTGCATCGGCGTCTAAAATATCAATCGAAGTTTCGCTAATTTTCCGTGTTTTTGTATCGACTGCGAATTGTTTATAAACACCATATTGGTCACCCGTACGATACGCATGGCCATAGGCATAGGCCCCGTCAATGACAGGGACTGAACTGTCCTCGGGTTCTTGTCGGCCTTTCATCTCTTCAAAGATTTCATCGCGTAGGGCAAGGCATGGGGCCATCACATTTTGAGTATAGGTATTTTCAAGCGCAAGATGGTGTCGAATATCATTTAAAAGCGTTGAAGGGTCTTGCATTACCGCTTGCCAATTTTCATCTTTAAGCCATGCATAATCGTCAAATCGCTTTTCTCCGTGCTGAGTGATAGGCTTTGGGCGTTTTTGTGCTTGCGGTGCAGAGGCGATTTTTGATTCTAAGGCCACGATGTCTCCAAAATAATGAATTCAAGACACTCAATAAGACGGTTTACGCGTGCGTCAAAAAATAAATCAATAAATGACATTTTATAGTTAATACCGATTAACGGGATAACCTTTTGTAAAGCAAGTTCTGCTACCTGCAAATCATGCAAACGAATACAGCCCTAGAGCTCACACAACCTGCCCCGCCTCCAGAGGTGATTAAAACACCAACTGTCCGTCGACAATTGGCAAAGCGGCTTGCTGATGTGATCTGTATTCCGGCCTCTCAACTCTCTCCGCAAGAACGGCATATGGCGGGTGATATACTTGTGGAGCTTCTACGCGACGCAGATTTGAAATTACGCGAAAGCGTGGCGAAGCGTTTGGTTATGCTCAATGAAGCCCCGCGAACGATCCTCGTTATATTGGCCAGAGACAAAATTGAAGTGGCCAAACATGTTCTTGAGAACAGTAGAAGTTTGACCGATTCCGACTTAATACAAATCTCTCAAAAAGTTTCATCAAAGCACCGCAAAGTGATTGCGCAAAGACGGAAAGTTTCGGACGCTGTTGTCGATATTATTGTTCAGTACTTAGAAGAAGAAGTGGTTGAGACTTTGCTTGCCAATAAAGGCGCGCATTTCTCCGAGACGGCTTTACAACGGATTTTGAATGTTTCGCGTAACCATCAAAAATATGTTACACTGCTTATCAAGCGTGAAGAGTTAAGACCTTCGCACGGTCTCACTATGTTTTGGTGGGCGAGTGAAGCCAATAGACGCAAAATATTACATCGATTTGCCGTCACGCGCGCTGTATTACAAGATTCGTGTGCAGACCTCTTTCCGAAAGCGGCTGCAGAAGGTTGGGATGATGCGGGTGTTCGAAAAGCATTACAATTTATTGAACGGCGTCAAAGAAACCGTGCTGCGATTGACCGCAGTGAATATGAAGGTTTAGAGCAAGCGATTGAGCGTGCGGAAAAAGAAGGCGTGTCTCGAAACTTTGTTGAAGAGCTGTCTTACATGGCGGGGATTAAACCGGCGACCGGGGCACAAATTATCACCGATAAGGGCGGAGAAGCCCTTGCAATTTTGTGTAAAGCGCCTGGTTTGAAACGTGAAGATATGGCCCGTCTATGGCGGGGCTTGCAACGGCCCACACATGACGATGAAGGCAATGATCATCCAAACTTTATGCGCGTAATGCGCGTCTATGACTCGATTTCAACAGACAAAGCGCAAACCGTGTTACGATATTGGAATTGGTCTTTGACCGCGTCATTGAACGCCGATGTGCTCCGTTATATTCGCGACGGTATTATACCAAAAGAAGAGAAGTTTGGCGCTGCGGCTATTTCTGCAGCCCTTGTCTTTGGCAATAAATATCAGGTTGAATAACTGAGCTTGCTTTGCCGTGCATTACGATTTTGTATCATCAATAAAACGTCTATTTGCAATTAAAGCGGGCTGTGCTTTCGCTTAAGATATGATTTGGTCTTTAAATTGAATTTATCCCGAAAAAATCGGCGTTAACCTTTGTAAACGTCATTAAACAGCGCTATGAGATATTAAGCTCGTTCATACGAGTCTTGTAACGACTGTAAAGGGGATGCTGTGGTACGTTCAGCTGTCTTATTAGCGATTATATTAGCGCTGTATTGGATTGGTCTGTCGGGATATTTCACGACCATGCTTCTGACTTTGGGTGGCATATCAATTGTTCTCGTGATTTATCTTTGCAAGCGTATGCAAATTCTTGATGGCGAGACGGCCCCTTACATCTACATCCCCCAGACCCTTTATTATTTCGTTTGGCTCGGCAAAGAAATTGTTAAAGCCAATATCGCCGTTGTGAAAACTGTTTTAAAACCTGACATGGTTATTACGCCGACTCTGGTTAAAGTTCCCGTCAAAAACAAAAGCGATTTGGGGCGCTCAATGTTTGCAAATTCTATTACGTTGACACCCGGCACGGTCAGTGTTGATTTCGATGCCGATGAAATACTTGTACACGCGCTTTTAAAAAATATGGCAGACCCTGAAAATTTTGTTGAAATGGCGGAACGGGCAGGGGCTTCTGTGGGTGATAAAATAACGTCACATAAAACCGTATCAAACGCGAAAGGCCAATAGATGTTTGCGATTGGAATGGCATATTTTAATCTGGCAGTAGCCTTTTTAATTTTGATCAGTATGGCTTTGATGTTGGGCCGGTTGTTTATCGGGCCGACTCTTTATGACCGCCTCTTAGCGGTGAATTCTTTCGGTACAAAAACCGTTCTATTTCTATGTATTTTTTGTTTTGTGATTGATCGCCCTGACGGGGTGGATATTGCTATTCTCTATGCTTTGATGAATTTTATTGCGACAATCGCTGTGTTGAAATTCTTCCGCTACCGATCACTTGATACGCCGCTAAACGCTCTTGATCGTACAAAAGCCCAAAAAACTACGGCCGTCCGTGCAACAAAAAATGGGGGCGCTTAATATGATGTTTTATGTCCTACTCGCATCAGAGACGGTCTCCGCAACAGGCGCGGCGGCGGGCGCGGTTGATGTATTAACCCTCATTCGCATGGCGGTATCAGCAATTTCTATTCTCGCAGGATTGGTATTTGTTTTTTCGGGTACGATTGGCGTTCTGCGTCTCCCTGATTTTTACACACGACTTCACGCGGCAGGTATGACCGATACGTTAGGGGTTGAATTGATTTTGTTTGGTTTGATTGTGCAATCGGGATTTACGCAAATGAGCCTAAAGCTTCTTATGGTGTCGTTCTTCTTATTCTTAACCAGCCCAACCGCGACACATGCTGTCGCCAATGCCGCGTATAAAGCGGGATTAAAGCCTAAATTGGGCCGTTATAAAGCGCCAACAACAGAAGACCTTACGAGTGGAGGGGCTAAATAATGCCTTCAACGCTAATTCTTGATATTGGTTTGCTGGCAATCCTAGTGGTTGTCGCGATTATGATCGTGCGCTTACGTTCACTCTTTGCCATTGTGATGTTGCAAGGCGTGTATAGCCTTGTATCGGCAGCGTGGTTTGTATCACTCGATGCTGTGGATGTGGCATTTACAGAAGCTGCCGTTGGGGCGGGTGTGTCAACCGTGCTTATGTTATCGGCCATGCTCTTGGCTGACCGAGAGTCTAAGCCCGTTCCTTTATCCAATCATTTAGCACCGCTCTTCATTGTCATTGTTGCGGGGGCGGCGATGTTTTACGCGGTTGGAGATATGCCCGCTTACGGGGATGCGAATAGTCCCGCAAACACTCATGTCGGCATGGATTTTATGGAAATGACCGCGAATGACATTCACATTCCCAATGTTGTAACCGCCGTATTAGGGAGTTACCGTGGGTTTGATACTTTTGGTGAAACGGTTGTGATTTTTGCCGCAGGGCTCGGTGTGCTCTTATTATTGGGCCTGAATGGCAATGCGGGTCGTTGGCAAGCCGTACCAAACGGAATAAATTTAACGCCCTCAGAAGCGCCGCCCGGTGTGCCGCAAGTTGTAACAGACAAGACCTTGCAAAAAAAGCCTAAGTCCAAAAAAGTGAAGGCAAAATCCAAGGTTGCACAGAAGGCCAATACTGCACAGAAGGCCAAGAAAAAGACCGTCCCGAGTCGTGGGGCTTCGAGTCTTTCAAAAAAAGAGGTGCAATCTAAAACGCGTACCCAATCCAAAAGCCGTTCAAATTCCAAAGCTGAAACAAAGTCGAAAGGTGGTGCAAAATGAATCCGCATCTTCTCCTTCGCGTCGTATCAAAGTTTTTGATACCTCTGATCGCATTATATGCCTTCTATGTGCAGTTCCACGGTGATTTTGGTCCAGGGGGCGGTTTCCAAGCGGGTGTCATCTTGGCAGCTTCTATCATTTTATATGCGCTTATATTTGGCCTTAAAGAAGCTAAACGGGCCGTTCCGCCTAGTTTTGTCCGTATTTTGATGACTATCGGGGTTTTGGTCTATGGTGGCACAGGGGTTGTCACATGGTTGCTCGGCGGTGAGTTTTTAAATTACGGTGTTTTAAATCACCATGACCCTGCCCATGGTCAACATTGGGGTATTCTCGCGATCGAGCTTGGGGTTTTGATTACTGTTGCGAGTGTGATGGTGGCTATATTTTATGCCTTTGGCAGTCGCCAACCTGATTTATCGGATGAGGATTGGTAATGTTAACAGCCTTCTTTGAAAATTATAATTATTACGTGGTCATTATTTTGATGATGACAGGACTTTACGTTGTGTTTTCCTCGCGCAATCTGATTAAAAAGCTCTCCGGTCTGAGTGTGTTTCAAACCTCTGTTTTCCTGCTCTATATTACCATCGGAAAGGTTGAAGGCGGACAACCGCCTATCGTTTCTGAAAATCATGCTTCCAATGATAGTTCTGTCATGGTTGCGGGAGGCGGAGAGGCGGCTATCGGTCACGCGGGTCAGATGAGTGACGTACTTTATTCTAATCCTTTACCACATGTTTTAATTCTAACCGCGATTGTGGTTGGCGTTGCAACACTGGCCATTGGCCTCGCTTTGACAGTGCGTATTCGTGAAACTTACGGCACTATCGAAGAAGACGAACTGGCCATGCTGGATTACACATATAATCTTGAAGGAACGGACGCCTAATGTCTTTAATCTCGTTTTTTCCAGACTGGATGCTAACGCACGGCGCGGCTTTCCTTGTTGTGGTTCCTCTGATCGCAGGGGCGATTGCAGCTATATTACCGAAACGCCAAATTGCAGCGGCACTAACCGTGGCCGTGTCGTTTATTTGTATGCTGACTTCTTTATTATTGGTTTTACAAATTATAGATGGGCAGACGATTAATTACGCCTTGGGCGGCTGGGATGCCCCGCATGGTATTGCTTATGTTGTTGACGGGCTAAATGCGCCGATTTTGTTTCTAATCAGTGCGATTGGGTTTTTGGTTTCTGTTTACGGCATGCCGACTATTATCGCCGAAGTCGAGCCTAAGAAGCGCGCGCCTTTTTATGCCGCTTTTTTAATCTGCCTTGCAGGCCTATTGGGCATGGTGGTGACAGGTGATGCGTTTAACGTCTTTGTCTTCCTCGAAGTGTCTTCTATTTCAACCTATAGTCTCGTGGCTATGGGGGCGAGCCGGGATCGCCGCGCGCTAACTGCGGCTTATAATTATTTGATCATGGGCAGTATTGGTGCGACATTTTTCGTAATCGGTCTGGGTTTCCTTTACATGGAAACAGGGACGCTCAATATGGCAGATATGGCCGTAATTTTACGCGAAATGGAAGGTGGAAGCCGCGTTTCCGAAATTGCTTTTGGCTTTATTATTGTTGGGCTTGGGTTAAAGCTGGCTATGTTCCCGCTCCATACATGGTTGCCGGGGGCTTATGCGCATTCGCCGAGCATGGTGACGGTATTCCTCGCATCAACCGCTACAAAAGCTGCGCTTTATTTGCTCCTTCGCTTTGTTTTCACAATTTTTGATGTCAGTTTTAATTACGTCTTTGACGTTGAAATTTATCTACTGGCTGGTTTGGGTATGGTTGGAATGATCTTAGGATCGCTCCAAGCGATTTTCCAAACAGATATACGCCGTGTGCTAGCCTATTCGTCTGTGGCACAAGTGGGTTATATGTTGCTCGGCGTGGGTCTTGGAACGGCGGCTGGCCTGACCGCGGGGTATCTCCATTTAATGAACCATGCCGTGATTAAGGGTGCTTTGTTTATGGCCTTGGGTGCGTTTTGGTATCGTTACGGGATTACGCGCGTTACAGATTTTAACGGTCTTTCGAAATCTATGCCGTGGACAATGGGAGCGTTTACATTAGGTGGCCTGTCCTTGATTGGGGTGCCTTTTACAGCAGGTTTTACCTCTAAGTTCCGTCTTGTTGAGGCCGCCTTCCTCAAGGGGTGGTGGTGGGCCGTTGCAATTATTGTTGTCAGCTCCGTCCTTGCAATCATTTATATTGGACGTCTATTATTGGCGGCTTATTTCCAATCTCCACCTGAGGTGAATGGCCACGTTGTCGCCAAAAATGAAGCACCTTTACTGATGTTGATTCCGATGTGGTTCCTTGTTCTCTTGTCTATCGCAATTGGTATTAATGCTGACATTATGGTCGATCTAGCCGAAGGCGCGGCCTCTGTACTGCTGCCAATTTCTGCAGGAGCAACTCCATGACCTATAGCGCTGAAATGGCACTGGCCCTTACACTGTTAATTCCGTTAATTGCCGCGCCGCTCATTTTAATTTGCCGAAGTCAAACCAATATTCGCGAAGCGGTAACCCTGATTGCGGCGATACTTTTGCTTGTTAACGTCGCGAATTTGGTCGTGACTGTCGCTGGCGGTGCGCGTCCCACACTTTTGCTTGGAACATTTGCCGGTGAATTTGATGTTTCGCTAACTTTAGAGCCTTTAGGGGCCATTTTTATGGCGATTGCCAGCTCGCTCTGGCTGTTAAATTCGCTCTTTGCCATCGGATATATGCGGGGCAATAATGAAAAGAACCAGACACGGTTTTATGTCTTTGTTGCAATTGCAATCTCGGCGGCTATGGGCATTGCGGCCGCTGGCAACCTTATCACACTGTTTATATTCTATGAGGCTTTGACCCTTTCAACATTCCCGCTTGTTACCCATAAAGGTGACGCGAAAGCTAAACGCGGCGGTACAATTTATGCCCTTATATTGATGGGTACATCGCTTGCGCTTTTCTTACCGGCTATTGTCGGTACGCATGTGATCGCGGGTACAACAGAATTTCGCGTCGGCGGGGTTTTCCCTGAAGGGACAAGCCTGCTTGCAACGAGTGTTCTACTATTCTTATTTGCTTTTGGTATTGGCAAGGCGGCGTTAATGCCTGTGCATCCATGGCTCCCTAATGCTATGGTCGCTCCAACGCCTGTTTCGGCTTTGCTTCATGCGGTGGCTGTGGTGAAAGCGGGCGTGTTTTCAATCTTGAAAATCGTAATTTTTACATTTGGCCCTGCTGTAACGGCGGCAACTCCAATGAGTACGATCCTCAGCTGGGTGGCGGCTATTTCAATTGTGGTGGCCTCTTTGATTGCTTTGCGCCAAGATAATTTAAAAGCGCGTTTGGCCTATTCTACAGTAAGTCAGCTATCTTATGTTACACTCGGCGCTATGCTTGCGGCACCGGCCGCACTGGTCGGCGCGGGTTTGCAAATTGTTATGCATGCTTGGGGTAAAATCACGCTCTTTATGTGCGCAGGTGCAATTTACACAGTGGCTCATAGAACCAATATTAGCTCATTTAACGGACTTGGACGCTCTATGCCTTGGGTATTTGGCGCGTTCCTTGTGGGCAGTCTTTCGATTATTGGTATACCGCCAATGGGCGGGTCATGGCCGAAATATTTCTTAATGGTTGGTGCGATTGACAGCGGAAAGGCAATTTTGCTTGCGGCGCTGATTATGTCTTCGATTTTAAATGTGATTTACCTCACACCGATTGCGATAAGAGGTTTTTTAAAGCCGCCTGATAATCCAGAAAAAGATACAGAAATACGCGCGATTGCAAAAGCCCATCCTTGGGTGATTATCCCGCCTGTAATAACGGCAATGGGCGCGCTGATTTTGTTTTTCTTTGCGGGACCAATTTCAGACTTCTTAATTCCCGTTCTGCCACTCGACTCATTTTAATATTAAACAGAGGGCTTTTTTGACTTAAGTATTGAAAAGATCTGACAATAAATAAGATTTGAATACAGATAAAACCGAATACAGATAAATCTGGGACTCACACTGATTATGGCTAAACAAAAATCTAAAATGGCAAAAGCCAAACTTTCCGATGAGGCACGAGAAGCCAAGGAACGGGTTGAAGCGCATCCGATGGCCGTGCCCTTTCTGTGGTTGGGCAGAAAATCTGTGCAAGATAATTTTATCTTCCTGCCGTTGATTGGTTTAATAATCACGATTGTTCTGGGCTTGGTTTTTCCGCCAGAACATGAAGCCCCGTGGGATTTCTTTGCCTCGTGGGCTGTCATCGGTTTTTGCGCGTATAGTGCCGTTGTTTTTAGTGCTGAGCCTTTGTTTAAGCTTTTAGCGCGGGATGAAAACTATTACGGGGAAGGCTCTGATAATGGCTGATCTTCTATTGCATTTAAATCCAGGGTTCTACTTTATTTTCGCAGGCATTTTGTGTGCGCTTTTGCCCGTCAATATTGTGCGTAAATCACTTTTGGTGCTGACGCCTGTTTTTGCTGCATTTATGATTTTTCAGATTTACGGCGCGCAAGAAGTTATTTCTGGTGTTATTTCCGTTGGCCCGCAAGAG
Organism: uncultured Caulobacterales bacterium; assembly: GCA_937965735.1. Classification (GTDB taxonomy): domain Bacteria; phylum Pseudomonadota; class Alphaproteobacteria; order Caulobacterales; family Maricaulaceae; genus CALCKU01. The sequence goes on along the minus strand of CALCKU010000133.1, from coordinate 9,714 downwards.
CTGATCACCCTGCGTATAGACCGTTTGAGCATGGTTTGGGGCTATATCTTCTGCCTTGCAGGGGTCTTAAACGGTATTTACGGTTTCCATGAAAGATGCCGAATTACAGACAGTTCCGCATTAATTTACATGGGGGCCGCGGTTTGCGGCGTCTTTGTTGGGGATCTGTTATCCTTATTTATTTTCTGGGAACTTGCGGCCATCTCTTCTGTTATGTTGGTTTGGATGGGCGGAGAAGGCGCTTATAAAGCCGGTATTCGTTATTTGGCCATACATGTTTTATCGGGCGTTCTCTTGCTCGCGGGGGCTGTGATCTATGGTCAATCCAATGGCGGGGATTATACTTTTGGTAATATCGGAATAGATGCGCCTGGGGGCAAACTTATGTTGATTGCCATGGGCATAAAATGCGGTTTCCCACTTTTACATAATTGGATTCAAGATGCGTATCCAAAGGCCAGTATTACAGGGACCGTTATTTTATCTGCATTTACGACAAAGTTGGCTTTGTACGCGCTTGCAAGGGGATATGCGGGCACGGATATATTGATTTATATTGGGGCTTTGATGACGGTTTTCCCTGTCTTCTTTGCCGTAATTGAAAACGATCTGCGTCGTGTATTGTCTTATAGCCTGAATAACCAACTCGGTTTTATGGTTTGCGGTATTGGCATTGGTACGCCGCTCGCAATGAACGGCGTCGCGGGTCACGTTGTGGCTGACGTTGTTTTTAAAGGGCTTTTATTTATGAGTATGGGAGCCGTGATGCTCCGTACAGGAACCGCCAAAGCGTCAGAGCTTGGAGGCCTGTTCCGCTCAATGCCTTATACCACCGTGTTTTGCTTGATCGGTGCAGGGTCAATCGCGGCCTTCCCATTACTGTCTGCCTTTGTAACAAAATCTATGATTATTTCCGCTGCGCTTTATTCGGCTGAAAACTCGCACGCGATTAAAGACTGGATTGTGCTGGCCATGCTCCTCTTTGCTTCAGCAGGTGTGATGGAACATTCGGGCATTAAAGTGCCTTACTTTACATTCTTTGCCCACGATAGTGGACGCAGAGTTGAAGAGGCGCCTTGGAATATGCTGGTAGCTATGGGTTTGGCATCACTTCTCTGTATCTTTTTTGCCTTTCCGTGGGGCGGCTATCAATTCCTCTATAGTCTTCTACCTTATGACGTGAAATATCACCCCTATACGGGCGATCATGTTGTGTTTCAGTTACAACTCCTCTTTGCGGCTATGCTAGCCTTTGCTTTCTTGAAACGTATTGGCGCTTATCCGCATGAAAGACGTGCTGAGATTTTAGACTTTGATTGGACTTACCGAAAACTTGGTCTTGGTATTGTACATTGGATGTCAGAGATGTGGACCCGCCTGAGTGTCAATATCTCGCGCGTTTCAATGCGTTTGATTAAAGGCACGGGACAAAAGTTTTATCACATATTTAGCCCCGCAGGCACAATGAGCCAATCAACCCCGAGTGGCTTTGCCGCTGTGCTGACGGCTGGCATGTTAGTGGTGACACTCATCTTTATCTATATAGGCGCCTCTTGAACGGGGACGAAGATGTAGACAAGGTTTTCCTCTTGGGGTTAACCCGCGATATTGTATCGGCCTATATAGCCAATAATGCTTTGAATGCAGATGATTTACCGCGTGTGATAGAGCGTGTTTTCACGGCGCTTGTTAATGCGCCGCACGTCCCCTCTGAAACCGATACATTGTCTGGATTACAGCCTGCTGTACCTATCAGTGAATCTATAACAGACGCGCATATCATATGTTTAGAGGATGGTTTGCCGTTTAAGTCCTTGAAACGGCATTTAAGATCTAAATATGGTCTGACACCAGAAGCTTACCGTGAAAAATGGCAGTTGCCGCCTGATTACCCAATGGTCGCTCCGAATTACGCAAAGGCACGCTCTCGAATCGCTAAGAATACAGGTTTAGGGCGGAAATAAATTTCGGTAATTAGAGGTTGAAATCATTTAACGGTTTAACCGAATCGGCTCCGTAACAAAAAATCCATAATATTTGCTAAGATTGCGCATTTTATGGTTAACAAAACCTTGATGCCCCACCCGAATATCCTGATTATCTTTATGGGAAAGAAAATTGGGGCGGGAAACTATACGATGATTAAGGGGAATGCATTGCGACACCAAATGGTGTTGCCAGAACAAAAAACGGTTTACGATTATTGGCGTTCAAAATGTCGAGACGGGCGGTTTCCACGCCGCGCTGATATTTCTCCGAATGATCTTGTGCCCTTTCTTCCAACGATTTCTTTTATTGAAGCGAATGCCTTGAAACAGGCAAACCGCTATAAGGTGAGATTAGCGGGCACGGGTTTCTGGACACATTATGGTCAGGAAATTACAGGATGTTATATTGAACAACTCCCTATTGGCGAACGCCGCGAATATTGGAACCGGGTCTTGAATCAAGTGGTTGACAGTCGAAAGCCAACGGCGGGTGTAACCCGGCCTGGTACACCCAGAAGCGCGCATATGGCACAATTTTGGATTCGGCTACCGCTTTCTGAAAACGGGACCGATATTAATTTGATCCTCGGATTTGACCAATTTATCAAAGTGTCTGAAGTCGAAAATTCAAGTCAAGATTCTGAGAAAATATTCGCTTAGATCAAAGACTTGTACCTTTTTGCACAGAATCATTAAATATCAACCTAAAGTTTTAATTGTTTAAAATAGGAAAATAATCCTCTTTCTGTTACGGTCATGTACTGTGACTCGTATGTAAAAGAGGATGATATGATATTAAAACCCCATGAAAAAATAGACCAAATCCACGCCCAATTAGTTATTGTCGCCGTTGCTTTAGAATTTGGTATCCCGCATAATAAGGTACTTACGAAAACTAAAGGGACATCCCGCATTGCCTTTGGTCGTCAAGTTGCGATGTACCTGCTTAATGTCGTTTATGACGTGAATGTTACGCGTGTGGGTCGGGCATTTAACCGGGACAGAAGCACGGCGAGTCACGCTTGCCGCGTCATAGAGGAAATGCGCGAAGACAGAGTTCTTGACCGTAAGATACAAACACTTGAAACGTTTCTTAAAATGGCCCCGCATCCTGAAAATCACATATTGTGTGAGACTTAAGATATGAGTCTTTCATCTATTTTAAGTCACTTAGCCGCAGAAAAAGCCGTTATTTTCCCAGCCGAATTTACGGGTGCCTATGTCGCCTATCCGAATGGAGATCGCCGCCGCCGTCCAATATGTTGGTTGGAGGCGAAGGAGTTTACTGCAATTTCGGAAGAGAATATTTTGCAATCTGAAGGTCATGGTTTCCGTGTAAAAGAGAGTGCAGTGCGGCGGGTTTTAGCAAAAAAGAGTGCAATGGCAGGAACTAAGGCAACGCCGCGACATCATCAAAATAAAAGCCTAGAAGACCGGGAACAGTTTGTTTTTAAAGACAGCTTGCGTACCGTGCAAGTGAATGCTCGACGATCGCCATTAAGGGCGCTCGCCCAGTCTCGGCGCGGCCCCATTAAGCAGGGTCAAATTGGCGCGCGCCCTGACAAACGATATTTGTCGACCGCAGAAATTGAAGCCGGTGAGCGTTTTGCCAGAGATTATGAATTCGGCAATATGAATTCCGTGTCGACGCAGAATTATGCAAGCTCTCTGGGCATACAGAGTTCATATGAACCCAGTGACTTGCCTGAAAATCGTTTAGATGCCCGTAACCGTGTCATGGATGCCATAGATGTTATGGGGCCTGGTCTTGATAAAGTCGTGACAGCCATTTGCGTAAATGAACTCACTCTGGAGCGTTTAGAGCGTACAGAAGCTTGGTTAAAAAATTCAGGGTTTACGCTTTTGAAATTAGGTTTGCAGCGATTAGTGAATTTTTACGGAACGGAAGTCGGACACACGCCAAAATAAACGCTCCCTTTAAACAGCATTTGCAATCGATTGGATTCGGTCAACCATAGCCCGTAATCCGTTAGAGCGTTGCGGCGATAAATGTTCGTTCAGCCCGAGTTGGGATAGAATTTCTTCTGCGTTTAGGGCTTTGATTTCAGAGGCGGTTCGATTTGAAAAGATAGCAATCACAACGGCAACAAGGCCTTTGACAATATGTGCGTCACTATCGCCCTGAAATGTAAAGACAGGCGGCGTCGCTTCGTTCATATGGGTCACCAACCAAACTTGACTGACGCAACCTTTGACTTTGTTGGTTTCGTTTCGTTCCGAAGCTTTAATTTCTGGCAGAGATTTTCCCAGATCAATAACGTGCATATACCGGTCTTCCCAATCGGTTAGGAATTCAAAATCATCAATCATGTCTTGGATGTTTTGTGGCAATGTCATAATTATACCTCTTGCATTAAAGGCATAAACGCCGCTCTTTCGATTATCAACAGCCTATTCACGGCAATCAAAGATCTCTCTTTTATGCGGGTAAAGATGTTTACTTGCATTATAAATTCAGCCCGTCTTTTGTGCGTCATATGTGACGAAAACCCTTTCTCTCTTAGCAAATCCTATCTGTTTCGTGCATATTGGAATTAATGAGAAAACTTGGTAAAATTACGCCTTATAAGAGAAAAACCTCGCTTTTCTTCGTAAAAAGCCAGCATAATAATCTTAAAGACTAATATGTCTGTAGATTAGAAGGCTTAGGCCAAGAACAGGTTCCATTATCCAAAACTTTATAAAACATAAAGGACTCCTCATCGCCATTTCAATATGGTGTGTCGCAATTTGTGCAGGATTATTGGCGGCTGCGTTACGTCAAATTGATGTAACGGGCTTAGTGCCAATGGTCATGGCTGCATTCATACCCGTTGTGATGACGCTTTTATTGATTCCCGTGCTTGAAAAGGAATGGGCGCAGAATTTTTTAGTGTTTATATGGATTGGACTTGCGCTTGCGGCGTGTATGGCGCTCTCTTTTATTCCGTTTTTTGCCTTATTTATGATCGCGCCAGCCATTGCAGCTTTGTTTCAGAAAGAAAAAGTGATTGAGGCCATGTTCTTCTCTGCATTTATTGCAGTTATTGTTTTCTACTTAAACGTCAAAGGTCTAATTCCTGATACGATCGCAACAGAAGGCCAAATGCGCTGGGCGCAAAACACTGGCCTCATGGGTCTGGCCTTTATGATTATTGCCGCCATGTATGGATCCGCGCGATCTGCTGAGCCTGTTATCATTGTCAAACGTGTGCATGATAGCGGTGCTGAGAAAGACTTATTGCAGGCTCTACCTGGGGCGACGATTCGGATTTCGCCGAAAAATGATATTGTGTATTCCACATCCCAAGCCTTAGAAATATTCGGTGTAAGTGACCTCGTGGGAACGGTTTCTACGGCGGCCCTTTTTGAAAGTGACGAATCGGCTAATCGACAGATTTTAATGTTGATTGACCGCGCACGTATGTCGCCTGCGAGTTTAACCGATATTATTACAGTTCAATCGGATATAGATTCGTCTGATAAGGCCTCTGATAAGAGCTCTGCAAATTTTGTCGCAACGAAGAAGTTTGAAGTCACGGCAAGTCCAATTGGCGGGAAAAATATTGGCCTCTATGCCATTGATGTCACGGACCGCGAAGCTGCTTATGTTAGAATGCAATCGGGTATTGAAAATGCTTATCAAGACGCAACGGGAAAGACTTTGTTTTTTGCGGGCGTCAGCCATGAGCTGAGAACGCCTTTAAATGCGATTATAGGGTTTTCGGATATGATGCGTTCGCGCCTATTTGGGCCTTTGCCGAGTAAATATGCAGAATATGCCGACCTCATTCATAATAGCGGTCAACATATGCTTGATCTAATCGGTGATGTTTTGGATATGACCAAGGTCGATGCGGGTAAATACGGTCTGCATTATAGTCGTTTTGATATTGCTGATGTTATTCGAAGCACAATCAAAATGATCCGTCCTATGGCGGATGATGCAGACGTCATTTTAGATGCAGAAATTCAAACACATCAGGATTTAATCGTAAAAGCGGATCGTAAGGCGGTGCGTCAGATTTTATTAAACTTGATTAGCAATGCGATTAAATTCACGCCCAAGGGGGGGCGAATTGTTGTCGGTGCTAAAACGGTTGGCGGAACGCTCAACTTGATGGTGTCAGATAATGGCGTTGGCATGAGTCCTGAAGATTTAAAAGTGATCGGTCGTCCGTTTTCACAAGGTGCAAGCGCGCAGACCTCTGATGAACGGGGGAGTGGTTTAGGCCTTTCTCTCGTGAAATCTTTAGTCGAATTACACGGCGGCCGGGTATCATTCGCTAGCCAATTAGGCGAAGGCACAACAATTGATATTTATATGCCGTTAGAGCCCGTTGAAGATGATGTAAAAGCGTAAATGCGTAAATGCGTAAATGCGTTATAAAGCTAGAGCGCATTATACTTTTATATAAATACACGTGTTTTAATCTTTTGGCTCTGATGTTCTAAAGTCTTCATTTGACGGATTAAAATGTCTCATACGTTGTTAATGAGGGCCATTATTATAAAGGTCTTTGCCATAAAGTGCTTTGTTATATGCGATGCGAGGGCGTTCGAATTAACAAGGGTAATTTCTTGTTCTTCCGAATGTAACGAAGATGTTTCCGCTGGCCTTGCTTGCCCTTGCTTGGCTTAGATATAGGTTGGCTCTAAATATAATATTAGAAAAGGCCCTAACAAGCGACCGAAATTTACGGGCAAATGAATTTAAAGGCCCCTAAATTAAAGGGCATATGGGTAAAATAAAAATCTGTTTTTCTTATGCCTTACCCTTTATTGGTTCGCGTCAAGGGGCCTAGAAGGCCGAGTATCACATAAGCGAAGATAAAGAACACGATTAAGATAAAGCCTGGTTTTTTATGGGCATCCTGCATCCACTGTCTAAGCGTGGATGTAGATTGGTTTGAAACATCGCGTGACATAGTGGACTTTAAGCGCGCAAAGGCGGCCAAGAGTTTTGTCTGAGTCTGTTGCAAGCTTTGGGTGATAGATGTCCCAAGCTTTGATTGGCTATTTTGTAACCCTGTATTTTTTACCGCGTCAGGACGGCTCTGCAAATGGCGATTTTTCAAACGACTATCGCTAGAAAGGCGTAGAGCCGGAATATTTGTATTTTGTGGTATAGAGCTTTGAGTATTTCTATTTATGCTTGTATTAACAACGAGCGAGCGAGCCTCTCGTGGCTGTCTTTCAATAATCGCTCTGCCTTTAACAATTTTACGATTAGGTTGAACATAAGGCGTATGAATGTTTGCGGCCTGATGATTTGTAGTCCGAAGTCTCGTATCTGTGTAGTGCGCCGTTTGACGGTTTTTATTTTGGGCCTTTTGTGCCTGTTTCATATGAGATTGTGTGTAAGAGGCATTTGTTGACCGAGCGGGCGTCAACGGTTGCGTAATTTTTGCTGATTTGATGTCTTGCGTTTGCGGCGTGGTTTTTCTGCTGTCAAAGGCAACAAGTATATTCTTTGTAAAGTCGGAGGTTTTGTTCGTGACAGTTTTTGAAATGCGAGAAAACGATCTTGCCCAAGAAGTCTTGGCAATGCCCGCTAGAAATTGTCCAGATTTGGGTCGCGTATCTTCAAGACTTGGTGCCGCAAAACCGGGAACAGGCTTGGCAATTTGCACCATCAACATATCCTTACGGTTCCAGCGGGATACGCTTCCGCTCAAGGCGTTCCACTGATCCATTTTTATCAAACTCTCTACCGCACTTGAAAAATTTCCAGCGGGCCCTGTTGATATGACACCGTTTAAAACTCCAGCTTTATTTGGCGCAACATAAAGACCCGCTAAGCCGCCATTTTTTAATGTGTTGGCGTTTTGAGCCGTAATTTGCCGATTGACATATTGTGTTAAAACATCATCGCTGTTTAGGCTCGCAAATCGCTCTATTTCGGCTTTTTGAATGAAAGCTTTGTGTTTTGAGCCGTTCTCACGGAATGAGGACGTTATCGTTTTAGGGGCACCTGCGAGTAAGGGGGCAATGTATTTTGTCTTTGGGCCGATAATGAGTGTGTTTTTTGTTCCAGTTGTCAAATCCTGAGACCCAGACGATAGTCTGTGATATTCTGCCTCGCTCCAAGACGATCCAGAAATCCGTGCAAGATGTGCAAGGACTTTGAAACTCGCCGAAAGGTCGGTATTCGATTGTGCCGTTAGGGCAATGGCCGTATCCTTCGCATTATTTGTAGAAAACGGTGCGCCATTGGCGGCAAAGCGACTCAGCTCTGTCACAGGTGTCGGGCGTGTGTGTTCCAAGGCAATCGACGCGGTAGGTTCTATAAACAGACCCGGCACTAAGCTATTATAATCACAGGGTGTTTGGCTTTTTGGGTAAAGGGTCGGATCAATTGATAGTACATTGCCAGCGGGCAATAAATGCTCTGAATTGAAATTTGTCATAATTGTCGTATTGGGTTGGTTCAAAACCGTTTCAGACAAAGTTTTCCCATTCAACCGGACTGTTACGAAAGAGTTTTCAGAAACGTCCTGCGTACGGAACACAGGTAGGTTTAATGTGCCTTCACTACCAAAACGATCGCTCACATCAAAACGATACTGATTAAGGGCAGGCCCCCAGTTGTCAGAAAAGGTTGTTTTTCCAAGCTCTGATAGTTTTGTCTGCGTGCCGAGTACTTTTTTGTTAAATGATAGGCGGTTTTGTAGGGTAATTTCCCCTAATCCGACAATTGAACGGGGCACATTCGGTAAATCATAAGTACCAAAAGCTTTGACCATATTAAGAACTTCAGTTTCTGAATCTCCCGTTATTACAAGCTTTGCCGCTGTGCCTTCATGCATGAAAAGGCGCGGGCCAGAACTTTTTAATATTTCGGGGTCGCTTACAAGACCCTTTAAATCTGATCGTTTGGCTATGATAACTTTAAGATCAGATCGGCGATTATCGAGCCGAAAATCAGGAATATTAGGGGTTCTTAGGGCAATGGCCTGTGCGGCGAGCGCTTTTAAGGCAATGGGCTGTTCTCCGTGTGCGATAAGACTAACGGATTTTGGAGCGAAATCAGGGTGACTTAAAATCTGTTTCAAGTCACGAAATTGGTAATTTCTAATTTTACGACGGGCTTTTATGACTATGAAACTATTCTTTAGGTTTATATTCCAGAGTCCGTGATCCGCAGTCATACAGGCATAGCCTGCAGGTTTGGGGATTGAAAGTTTCACCTGGTTTTGACCTGACCTTATATATGAAGCATTCAGTTTTAGGCGGGCATCAAATCCATGGCCGCCCGGATTTAACGGAATCGTTTTAGAGTTGTTGAGTTTTACAAAAATAGGTGTGTGACGCCCCATAGTCTCACTCGGTGCGCCTGCAAGCATGAGTTCAACGCTTTCAATCCAATGACTGCGTGGAATGTTAAATGTCAGTGTGCGTTCTGGGTTTCGCCAATCCAATTGCGTTTCAAAGCGGGCATTGGCGACATTCGCCTTGTCGTCATTAAAATGCACTTTATAAACTTCCTGAGTCGCAGACGTGCTTGAACGGGAATGGGTGGGACTCGCATAAGCCGTAGATTGGATAGTCAAACCAGAAACGGTGATTAAGCCCAGCAAAAGCGGTGTTAAAAAAAGTCCCTTTGGCAGAAATTTACGTCTGATTTTATCAACAGATGAGATAATGTGCTTATTTTGATACATTTTTGCGCTACCTATGCTTAACTCTATCCTAACTGAGCAAGTTGGGTGCCAGTTCGTGTGCC
>CALCKU010000132.1 GCA_937965735.1 uncultured Caulobacterales bacterium | reverse complement strand
GTTTTCAAACTTCTTTAAAAACGCATTTGTTAGGCGCGTGAAGCGGCGCATGTGCATCCGCATAGTAAGGTTCTGGCGTTCAACATATGAAGTGCTGATGTGCTTTTCATCAGGATTGCCCTCAACAGGTATCTTTTTAATGCCAGTACACTTAACGGGGCTATAACGACCTTTCGCGCTTTCAGGTGACTTACCATACATCTTGACGAGTTGAGCGTAATCAACATCGCATCCAAACGCGCCTTCAACAGCCTCTAAATAAGCCTTATGACCGTCTGTAGTGAGTTGAACGCGATTAGTAAGGCGAGAGGCTACATCTTCCATAAAGGCGTTAGCATAGCGACTGTCACGGCCTCCAACGTGATATGAAACGATAAGCTTGCTATCCGCATCAAGAGCTGTCCAAGTCCGTGTATCACCCGCGCCCTCAGCAGCGGCCTTAGCTGTCGCAACATTCTTTTGCTTTGAATAAGTGAATGACCAAATTTCGTCACACTCAACACGCTTAGCAGAAACGCCGACAACGTTCTCATGGTGATATGCCGGGCAAGCCTTACCCGCATCAATCATAAGCTTTGAAACGGTGTTGAATGATGCACCAGTCAAGCGAGAGATTGCCCGCATGGACATTCCTTCGCAAAGCATTCCAAGAATCTGAGCACGTGTTTTTGTATCAAGTCTGTTCATAGACTTAATACATGAACTATTATGCTTAGGTTCAAGCATTGGTTCACTTTAATGTTGGTTCGTAGCCAAGATTTACCTGTCCATATTCAGTTCCGAAGTCTATTCCAACAAGCTGACTTAAAGCGTCATTAGATATTGCCAAATCAGCCTTAAACTCTTCGAATTTATATCTGCCGCTCTCAAAAACCAATTCAGCCACGCGCTTCAACAGCACAGGTTCCTCAAACGGCAGGGCATCAGCGCCACGGTCTAATGGTTCAATAGTTCGCCATTTTTTTCGGGATATAGTCTTATAGAGATTCAAAATCTGTCTATCGTCAAAAAGCCCAAGGTCTTTGCAGCGATAAATCATAGCACCAATGGAAGATTTCCAACGCGCCTTCAAATCTATGAAAGATTCGGCCCTTGGAGAGTAAACTTCATTAGGGAAGGATTTTCTTGGAAGCATGAAGGCTCCCGCAAAATGATCAGCTTGTGACTCTATTACCTTAAGCCGTTCCTTATCCTCAATTTCTTCAGCGCCAACCCATCTATGTAAGCACAAATGAGCCAGTTCGTGGGACGCATCGAATCTAGCCCTTGCAGCGCTATTTTTATCAGAAGCAAGAAAAACGAATGGCTTATTGCCGGACCAAAAAGAAAAGGCCTCAACTTGCTCTCCTTCCATTTTGTAACGGCAAACAATAACGCCCTTTGACTCCATTAGTCGTATGATGTTTGAGATTGGGCCAAGCCCTAAGCCGAAATGAATACGAACTTCCTCCGCAATGTTTTCTATTTCATCGCGAGTGTAATCATCACCCTTTGGCTCAAAGTGAGGAATATCGACCTTAGGAAAATTGGCAATAGAGTCGAATGCATACGCCGTCTGAGCAAGCCAAGTCGCATAAATTTCACAAGCTTGACGCCTGCGCTTTGTGTCAGCGCCAGTTTTTCTAAAGAAGTTTGCGCTATGCACACCAAATGTTTTTCTTTCTTCTTTTGTGAAAAACGAAATTGGTTGCTCTAATGAGCGAGCAATATTAGCCATTGTTGACGGCTCTGGCGTCTTATCTCCGCGCTCATACGCCGATACGGATTGCCGAGTTAACCCAATCATTTTTGCTAGGTCAGTTTGAGTGAGTCTGCAGGCTAGCCGAGCTTCGGTGAGTCTTGCTGGAATCAAAAGCCGCCCATTTTGGTTAATTTGGGCGGCCTTGGAAAACTGAATGATGTTATCATTAGTCATCGTTATCACGCTCCCATCGCGCTATATCTTGCTTTAGTAATTCCAGACCATCTAAACTAGAATCCGTGTCTTCCGACGGTGGCAGTTCAGACGGTATTTCATGCGGCATATTCATTAAGTTAGTAGAAAGCCACTCATATTTTGTTCCTGAGGAATGAGAAGGTATGCCAAAATGAGAAAAATCTAAAGATTGATGTCCGTGAACTAAAAGAATGTGTGGCAACCCACATATTTCATCATCAAAACCTTCAATTCCCTGAAATAATGACCCTGTGTTGCTGATTTTTGCATTCTCTCGGAATACTACGCTTCTTGGCTGCCTGTGCGGGTCTTTAACTTGACTAACAGTTGCTATGGAATGCGAAAAGCGCATTTCCAAATATCGACCTGTTGGCTTTGCAAATTTTTTCCATCGATAATCACAATCTATAGTTCCGCGCTGAATCGCGCGTTCTAAGCCATGGTCTACAGCAAAAGAAATGAATCGGCCCTTGTTGTCCTGTGCACTATTTACCATTAGCATGGGATTGTTGGCCATTAAATCATCGACAGCCTTATAGGCTGTTTTTAGGATTGTTGGAAAGGAGGGCCAAGAAGATACAGGAATTTGGTCTTTGACAAAATTTTCTGGACTTGTGGACATATCGTTCTTTCAGGTTGCAGTATAGTCATGGCAACCATATGCGATTATTGAATGATTTTGTCAACCGCTATTCCTTTTTGCTCCATCTTTTTTTTGCTGCCTTCTTAGCAATCTCGCTTCTTTGCTCCTTTGAGAGCTTAGAGGCTCGCGCTTTACCGCCCTTACGTCCCATAGCAACGGCGGCGGGGTCTTTATCCGATTCGACGGGCGCTTCTTCTTCAATCTCACCAGTAAGGCGCATCATATCAAATACAGCTACGCCAGTAACATCGCGGGGGCGTTTGGATTTTTTAGACATTGTTACAGGTCTCTTTCCAACGCTTCATATAAAACTCATCCATAAAAGAGAGAACTTCAGCTTCATTATCTTTAGTTACCGCTGTAATGACATGAGCAAGCAAAGCCCGAGCCTGCAGTAGTGAAACCTCATTGTTTGCGTAGGCCTCAAGAACAGTGTCTAGCGATTTATCTAGTTTACGATGGTCTTTGCTCGATAGCTTGATTGGCATGTATATTCCCTTTGCTTACCGCTAAGCATATAGGAAGTTTGTCAGGATTTCAAAGGCTAGATTTCAAAATGATGCACTACCAAAATTAGACCCCGTAAAATTATACCTCGCGAAAATTATACTTCGCAGAATTATACCTTACGGCGTTATTCCTCTTGACCAGAACCTTGAGCGATTCCTGCATCGTCCAAAGCCTCCTCAACCATATAAAAACGAGAATTAATAATATCACCCATGCTCGACCAACTGACAATCATGGCGATAGAGAATAAGCTCAACATGAGCGCATATTCTATCGCTGTAGCCCCAGCTTCATTCTTCAAATATGCAGCAAATAGTTCCATGTTATTATTCGAAACGGCGACCCCTGCCAAATCGATCCTTTAATTCTCTTGCCAGCTCAATATCGGCTGGCACGAAGTTAAACGTGTTGAAGCGTTCTGGGAAAACCCATTTAAACGCTTGCCCTTCTTTAGACCGTGCAAAACCATCCCATTGTCGACACACAAAGAGTGTCATCAATAAATGGAATTCTGCATAGGCATGCGATACAAATGAAAAAGGTTGCAAACACCGCTCGCAAGGCTCTATTCCAATTTCTTCGCGCAACTCACGTACAATGGCTTGTTCTGGAGTCTCCCCTTCTTCCAGCTTTCCACCTGGGAACTCCCACAGTCCCGAAAACGATTTCCCGACAGGACGCTGCGCAATCAAAATCCGTCCATCGGCATCCATTAATGCGCAGGCCACAACAAGCAAAACCATTCAAACTATCCATAATCGTGTTGCATTAACAAACACTGAGAGACTATAGTTAATGCTTGAAACATATGCACTATAACGTGTATTTTGAAGCCCAAACATCCCAGACATTAACTCCGGTAATCCGCATTTATATCTATATAGGCATGTGTGAAATCGCATGTCCAAACTCTCGCATAGCCCGTTGCTACCCCTGAATTTGTCGACAAGCCTAAATCTATTGAGATTTTCAGCTCTGATCTTTGCATATATGCCGCCCCTTGTGCCTCTGTATAACCCGCATACGGCGCACCGTCTTTTGCGAGCAAAATGTCGCCTAACCGGATTGAAAGACGGTCACGGTCAGCGGGCTCACCCGCTTTACCAACAGCCATCACCAAACGTCCCCAATTGGCATCTTCCCCGGCAATGGCCGTTTTAACAAGCGGTGAATTCGCAACAGAGAGCGCAATTGTCTTAGCGCTTTTATCGTCTACAGCAGACGTAATTTCGATCTCAACAAACTTAGAAGCCACTTCGCCGTCTTTGACGATTTGGTGGGCCAAATCTAACATCAGCGTCTTTAACGCTGCCTTAAACCCCGTAAGCCTTGGGTCGGACGCCGTTACAATTTTATCAGGCGTGACTGTGCCGCTCGCAGCCAATAATACTGTATCTGAAGTCGAAGTATCACTGTCCACTGTAATCGCGTTAAAACTTATATCAACACAGTCGGACAAAATCTCTTGTAAAGCGGTTTGTCCAATCGACGCGTCTGTCGCGATATAAGCAAGCATTGTCGCCATATCGGGCGCAATCATCCCCGACCCCTTGGCAATTCCGTTTATTTGAACACTATGTCCGTCAATTTCCGTGCGTATATGCGCCCCTTTCGCATAAGTGTCTGTTGTCATTATTGCATGTGCTGCAGCCTCCCAGCCATCGCTATGCATTGCCGCCAACATTTCGGGAAATTTCGCGCGCACTTTTGCGGCCTCCAATGCGACACCGATCACACCCGTTGACGATAGGAAGACACTCTCAGCACGGCCCCCAAAAGTACCGGATAGACCCTGTGCGCACGCAATCACAGCATCGCGTCCTTTTTGGCCTGCAAAAACATTCGCTGTGCCTGAATTGACCAAAATTAATCTGGGGGCATCCGGTTCAACCGGGGCATTAAGAGCCGTTCTTGACCAATCCACAGGCGCCCCCGGGCATTTATTTTTTGTGAAAACGCCAGCAATCTCCGTACCCGGTACGCCTCTTAAGACCCATAAGTCCGTTCGGCCTTCATATTTGATACCCGCTTTCGCAACCGCCATATCAAAGCCCTCAATTGGCGGCAATGACGGAAAGGCTTTGGGTGTAAACGGGGAAGGTTTCATTTATTCGGCTCCGTCAGTCTTATCCGCTGTTTCATTGCTTTTCTCTATTTCATTATTGGACTTTGTATTGGTACCGAGTGTAGTTTCAGGTTCGATATCAGAAACAAGTGTATCCTCCAAAGACAAATCAGATTGCGGCGTTGTTACGCTTTTGCCGTACAAAAACTTAATCTCGCCATTGGTTCGAAGATTTCGGATAAGCTTTTGCATTTCATCATAAGTCATAAACTGCTTCAGCTCATCGCGCATATCCTCAAAAGACGATTGTGCGGGCCGGCGACGATCTTCAACCTTCAAGACCGTCCACCCTTGCGATGTTTTGAACGGGTCTGAAAGCGCACCAACATCCGTTTGAAATGCAATTTGCGCAATCGCGGGCGGCATCATATCGCGCGTCACAAAACCAAGATCCCCCCCTTTTTTGCCACTCTCTTCATCAATGGATTCTTTACGCGCTAGCCCCTTAAAGCTTTCACCTTTTTTAAGGCGCTCTAAAATTTCTAAACCGTCTTCTTCCGTCTCGACGACAATTTGTCTGACGCGCATCTCAACCCCTCGGTTGGCAAGTTTAGTTTGCGCTTCATACAGGTTCCGTAATGTCTCTTCGTTCACACGGTCTGATAGATAGGTCTCAATTAATACATTGGCTAAAATCCGTTCTTTAGCCTCATTGAGGCGCCTACGGGTTTCGTTATTCTGGTCAATTGCCTGTTTAAAAGCCTCGAGCGCCAACAGTCTTTGATCGATTTTCTCATCTAAGATCGTTTGAAAGACAGGATCACCTGGAACCAATGAGCCCCCGTTTTCAATCAGACCTCTAATGATAGCCGTCCGCTCTATGTCAGAGAGATATATTTTTGTACCGTCGATCTCAGCGATAGCCGTATCGCCCATACGAATCCCCCCCGTACCAAAAGGGGTACGCTCCTCTAAAACCAGCCGTTCTTGACACCCAGCTAGAGTTAAAATTGTAAACCCAATAAAAAAGCACAGAAAATGAGGCGCGCGCCCTTTTATCATTGGTTTTTGACACATAATCGGTAATCTTTGAGACAATCAAACCTCCTTAGCCATATAACAGTATAAAACTGTGCCATTGTTTTACCCCTTCATTGACTTAAGCGATGACCGTCACTAAGTCACCCAAAAGAATAATTTGCGCGTGAAGCCTTTATTGTCACGATTGCACGAACCCAGGAGCAAACATGCTAGGGATTGCTAAGAAAATCTTTGGAACTGAAAACGATAGGAAGCTCAAAAAACTTCGGCCGCTCGTTGAGAAAATTAATGCGTTAGAGCCAGATTTTGTTACGCTTTCAGATTCTCAACTCAAAGACAAAACCACCGAATTTAAAGCACGCTATAAAGACGGCGAAAGTTTGGATGATTTACTCCCAGAAGCTTTCGCAACGGTACGCGAAGCGGCAAAACGTACATTAGGACAACGGCATTACGACGTACAATTGATTGGCGGGATCACCCTGCACCGCGGCGAAATTGCGGAAATGCGAACGGGTGAAGGTAAAACACTTGTCTCGACCTTAGCCGCTTATTTGAACGCCCTAACGGGTCGCGGCGTGCACATCGTAACAGTTAATGATTATCTTGCAGCCCGCGACGCCGAATGGATGGGGCAAGTCTATACCTTCCTTGGCCTTACCACTGGCTGTATCAATGAACATGAAGCGCATGGCGGCGGACGCCGCGCGGCCTATGCGTGCGATATTACCTATGGTACGAATAATGAATTCGGTTTTGATTATCTTCGCGATAATATGAAATATTCACTCGAAGAAATGGATCAGCGCGATCACGCTTATGCCATTATCGATGAAATCGATTCCATTCTGATTGACGAAGCGCGAACACCGCTCATCATTTCAGGCCCAACAGATGACAAATCTGACTTCTACCGAACAATCAATGAAATCATTCCAATGATTGATCCCGAAGGCTATGAAGTTGACGAAAAAACTCAAAATGCAAGTTTTAATGATAAGGGAAATGAGCAAATAGAGAATATTCTGCGGGAACGGGACATGTTAAAAGGCGAAGACCTTTACGACATTGAAAACATCTCAATTGTTCATCACATCAACCAAGCCTTAAAAGCCCATAAAGTTCAAATCATTGATAAAAACTATATTGTAAAAGACAATAAAGTCATTTTGGTCGATGAATTTACAGGACGCTTAATGGACGGGCGGCGCTTATCAGACGGCCTCCATCAAGCCATTGAAGCCAAAGAAGGGGTTGAAATTCAATCTGAAAATGTCACGCTTGCCTCTGTAACCTTGCAAAATTATTTTAGGCTTTATGATAAATTATCTGGCATGACCGGAACAGCGGTTACAGAAGCCTCTGAATTTGCGGATATTTATAGTTTAGAAGTTTTAGAGATTCCGACAAACCGTCCGATCCAACGCATAGATGATGAAGACGAAATTTATAGAACTGAAGAAGAAAAATTTAACGCCATTGTCGGCGAAATCAAAACTTGTCAGGAAAAAGAGCAACCGATCCTCGTCGGAACTGTCTCTATTGAAAAATCAGAGCTTCTGTCGCGCTATCTGACAGAGCGTAAAATTCCGCATAAAGTGCTGAATGCGCGTTTCCACGAAGAAGAAGCGTCTATCGTCTCAAAAGCGGGAATTCCCGGAGCCGTCACCATTGCCACGAATATGGCAGGTCGCGGTACCGATATTCAATTGGGCGGCAATCTTGAAATGCGTCTGGAAGCTGAAATTGCTGATACGCTCGACGAATACGAGACCACACGCCTAAAGGAAAAAATTACCGACGAAGTGTCTGAGCTCAAAGCGCGGGCTCTAAAGGCTGGCGGGCTTTATGTCCTCGGGACAGAACGTCATGAATCCCGTCGCATTGATAATCAATTGCGCGGACGGACAGGTCGTCAAGGCGATCCAGGGCGGTCTAAATTCTATCTTTCGACCGAAGATGATCTCATGCGGATCTTTGGCGGTGACCGACTTAAAAATATGATGAGTAAATTGGGCTGGGAGAAAGGTGAAAACCTGACCAACCCCTTTATGACCAAAGCGGTCGAACGCGCCCAAGTTCGCGTCGAGCAACGCAATTTTGATATTCGTAAAAACCTTCTGAAATATGATGACGTTATGAACGATCAACGCAAAACTATTTTTGAACAACGTATGGAATTTATGACGGACGCAGATGTCTCTGACGTTGTTGAAGACATGCGGCATCAAATTTGTGAAGATTTGATCGAAGAATTTGTTCCAAAGAAAGCCTATGCTGAGCAGTGGGACATTGAAGGTTTGACGCAACAGGCCAAAGATGTTTTGGCCATGGAAATCCCTTTTAGCGCATGGGCCGAAGAAGAAGGTATTGCGGACGAGGAAATGCTAACGCGTTTAAAAGCAGCAACCGATACAGCCTTTATCCAATTAACCGAAGGTTTGAACCCAGACGAAGTTCAAAACGTCGAAAAGCAAATTCTTTTGCAAGTTATCGACACAAATTGGCGTGAGCATCTGCAACAACTCGATAGTTTGAAATCTGTGATCGGCATGCGCGCCTATGGTCAGCGTGACCCCTTAAACGAGTATAAATCGGAAGCCTTTACATTATTTGATAAACTTCTGACCAATTTACGCGAAGGCGTAACCCGGCAAATGACACGGCTCTTGATTAATGTGCAAATGCAACGTCAACAAGATACGCAACAACACAAACCCGTTGCGCCGCAATCCCGGCCCAATACGGCCCGTGGCCCCCTTGATTTTGTTTCAAACAGTGGACAAGTAAGTGGCTCGAATGCGCCAGAATTGCCCGCAGACTTTGACCCGTCAACGGTTGCACGCAATGCCCCTTGCCCATGTGGATCAGGGAAAAAATTTAAAAAATGTCACGGGCAAACACGCTAGGTCATATTTTAGCGTACTGGCTTTATACTGACATAAATTTACGCGCTAAATAGAGCTGAGCGCGTAAATTTCGCAGAAATATTTATAAGCCAACCGCTCACGCATTAAAAATTTCAAGAAGATTTCGGGAAAATTTCAAGAAAGTTTCAAGAAAGTTTCAAGAAAATCCCGATCATTGCACAGTGAAACTACTGGACCGCTCAACCGCGCACAAGTTTTGAACAAATGGGTAAGATTTTCAAAATCACCCGCTTTTACTTAGCTTCATAGCCCATTCTTTTTTAACACATCCTCATATTACAGGCGTCATCTCAGCCTCTATTTGGAAATTTAAAAAGGAAAAGATTATGAAAAAAACATGCCTTATGGGCCTAGCAAGTTGTTTAACTCTCTCACTTTCACACGCTGCTATGGCTGATGATTTAAGTGTCACAACTTCAATTGATTATGTCAGTGAATATGTTTTTCGCGGCGTGAGCCTTGCACGCGGCGCTGTACAACCCGGAATCGAAGTTTCAAAAAATGGGTTTACGGCTGGTGTATGGACATCTGTGGCGCTGGGTGAAGCCAGTTCTGCGGCAGGCGATGAAGTCGATGTTTATGCAGGCTATGGATGGAGCCTAAACGAAACTGTCTCTGCTGATATTGGCGCGACTATTTATCATTACCCAGATACGTCGGGTAGCCTTTTTGATTTTGGCGACGCGTCAACATTCGAAGTATATGCAGGGTTAGGCTTTGACGCACCGCTCGCTCCAAGCCTTTATGGTTATTATGATTTTGACCTAAAAGCATTCACGGTTGAAGGCGGCGTCAGCCATAGCCTCCCCGTGAGCGAAAAAACTAGCTTTGATTTAGGCTTAAGCGCTGGACTTGTGAATGCAGACGGCGGCGGTGATTATGAATATGGTACGGGCAGCATTGCCTATTCTTATGGCCTAACCGATACAGCGTCTGTTTATCTTGGCGCAAACTATTCTTTGTCTTCATCAAAAAGTTTGAATTTTAAGATCGATGGGAACGGAAACGCTTTCACCAATAAGAAAGATAAATTCTGGACGGGCATTGGCATTTCCACTGGATTTTAAGGATACAACCCTTTTGTAAAAGAGCCCCCAATTCTCTTTTATAGCCCGTCTAGATGCGTTCTAGACGGGTGAATTTTTGATTTAAACCAGTAGAGGCTTCATACACGCAAAGCCTCATCAGGATAAAAGACTTAATTAGATAAAAGACTGCGGCCAATTTCTAGGAATTTTGCGCGCCGCGCTTTAATCAAAACATTCGGTGACATACGGCTCAAACGGTCGATCTCTTTCACCGCCATATCTCCCACCGTTTTAATCATTTGAGCAGGGTCTCTATGAGCGCCTCCAATCGGTTCTTTGATAATCGTATCAATAATACCCAAATCTTTGAGATCGGGTGCTGTGATTTTCATCGCTTTCGCAGCGTCTTTGGCTTTTGTCCCGTCCCGCCATAGAATAGACGCACAGCCTTCTGGTGAAATCACCGAATAAATCGAATGTTCGAGCATCATTACAGAATCCGCTGTTGCAATCGCTACCGCTCCGCCAGACCCACCCTCGCCCGCAATCACCGATAAAAACGGCACTTTAAGCGATAAACCTTTATCAATAGACCGCGCAATCGCCTCCGCCTGTCCACGCTCTTCAGCGCCGCGTCCGGGATAAGCACCAGCCGTATCAACAAAAGACAAAACAGGGATAGAAAAGCGCTCAGCCAATTCCATAAGGCGAACAGCCTTACGATATCCTTCAGGATTAGCCATGCCAAAATTATGCTGAATACGCGATTGCGTATCTTTGCCTTTTTCATGCCCCATAACCACAACGCTACGGCCCCGAATTTTACCAAGCCCCCCTAAAAGCGCATTATCATCCCCAAATTTCCGATCCCCGGACAGGGGCGTGTAATGCGAGATCAAACCTTGGCAGTATTGGCTGAAATGTGGGCGCAAGGGATGGCGCGCCACTTGTGTTTTCTCCCAAGGGCCAATTTTACTATAAATCAATTGCAGTTGTGAATCGGACTTTTTTCGAATCGCATCCGCTTCACGCATGGCGTCCGTATCGTCAGCGCCGCGTTCTAGGAGCGTTTCTAGCTTACTGTCTAGCTCGGCGATAGGCCGTTCAAATTCAAGATAAGTGCGGGCGATGATAAAATTCCATAATTAAGTTGTACTCGCTTTATAAACACATGTGTGGTGAGAATAAACAGGTATTGTCGACTATAAAAACTGTAAACTTATATCTAACTTAATTACAAAGCTCTTTTTACAGCTGGTAATTTCGCTTTTATCAGTCTCAATACTTATTAGTGTATGGCATATCCTGTTTCACAAAATAGAGTCGTTTTCTTTCGAGGTTTACATGCGTTTATTCAACTGGGTTTTAATGCCATCGATCTGTCTCTTATTGGCCCTTACGGCATGCCAAAAAAACTCGACTGTGCAAGATCTGGTGGCCAATCCAAATATCTTTGATCCCCTGACCCAAGACTGGCCCCATGATATAAGCGATATTCCGCGCGATCCTGATGTGACTTACGGCAAGCTTTCAAATGGTATGCGATATATTTTACGGCAAAATAGCCGCCCAGAAGGTGAAGCCGTTATTCGGTTTTGGATTCGCGCGGGTAGCCGCAATGAAACACCTGAGACGATCGGCCTCGCCCATTTTCTTGAACATATGGCATTTAATGGCTCTGAAAACATTCCTGAAGGTGAAATGGTCAAGTCTCTTGAACGCCTCGGCCTTTCCTTTGGTGCAGATACGAATGCATCAACGACCTATATGCGGACAGAATACCGGCTAAATCTACCGAATCTTGACGAAGAAACGTTGAATTACGGCCTATTTGTCATGCGCGAAACTGCCGATAAACTCTTAATCCAACAAGAGGCTGTTGAACGAGAGCGCGGCGTTGTCAAAGCCGAAGAAGCGCGCGGCAACACACCCGCACGTGCCACGCAAAGGGCTTTTGTGGATTGGGCTTATCCCAATCGACGCTCTACCGAGTTTAACGTAATAGGCTCGCCTGAAACGCTAGACGCCATCCAGGCTAAGGCCTTGAGAACCTATTACGAGACTTATTACCGTCCAGAACGCAGTGTTCTTGTCATCATTGGTGATTTTGACATTGCCGATATGGAGACCCGTATCAAAGATATGTTCGGGGATTGGACTGTGAACACGACATCCCCACAAGAACCCGATGACGGTACAAATGACCGTGACACTAAGGATCCCTATAAGGTCTATGATAATGATGAATTGACCACTTCGGTTTATTTATTTGACGATCACCCGTCAACTTATTCCGGTGATAGCGAAGCTTCACGCCGAACGCGCTTTGTAAGGGGCTATGCTAATGCGATTATCAATCAGCGCATTCGCAAGAAGCTCTTGAGCGATAATGCCCCTGTTCTGGGCGCGTCTATTGGGTATTCCGTCGGTGAAATGGGCGATTCTGCCTCAGCCACTATCTCGGCCAAAAACGATGATTGGGCGGCAGGCCTAGATCTGATCAGTTTTGAAATTCGGCAAGCTTTGAAATTTGGTTTTCAACAAGCGGAATATGATGAACTCTTAGCACAAAGCCGCCGTTCACTGACAGATGCAGCCAATTACGCCGCGAAGCGCCACACAAATAGTCTTGCAGGACATGCGATCGGCGCTTTTGCAGGCGGGTCCGTACTGACAACACCCGCACAAGCCTTGGCAAGGTTTGAAAACACAGAAAAAAGTGTCACACTCAAGGAATTAGAACACAGTTTTAAAACGATGTGGGCAGACTTTGACCCTTATATTTGGGTGCAAGGCCCCACTGTCGATTCAGTGACAGCGGAAGACATTGAAACCGCCTATCAAAACGCCAAAAACAAGCCCGTCACGCAAGCGGAACAGCGCAAGACATTAGAATTCGCCTATTCTGACTTTGGGCCAAAAGGCAAAATAGCAAAGACAAGCCGTATTGAGGATTTCGATATAGATCAAATTCAGTTTGAAAATAATGTCTATTTGAATTTAAAAAAAACTGATTTTGAAGATGATTGGATTCGTGTCAATATTACGATTGGTGAAGGTTGGAACATCTTTCCGCGCGATAAACCGGGTTTGACTTCCCTCGCCAGTTCCTTGGCGCTCGGAGGATTTGAAGCCCACCCTGTCAGTGATCTTTCACAAATTTTTGCAGGTAAGAATATTGGTCTTGGCTTTAATGTCGGAAGCGAACGTCTGAGTATGTCGGGCTCAACGAACCCCGAAGACATAGCCGATCAATTTAATGTCTGGGCCGCTCTCTTGACCGCCCCCGGTTACAGACCCATTTGGAAAGAAAAGTTCAAAGACAATATTTCAAGTTCATTTCACACCATAGACTCGACACCGGGCGGCGTAGCCTCGCGAGATTTAGGCCGTATCTGGGCCAATGGTGATCGGCGCTATGGTATGGTGAGTGAAGCGGAGTATTTATCCTATACGCTAGAGGATGTTCGAAAAGTCTTATCGCCTATTTTTGCAAAAGGCGCGATTGAAATCACTGTTGTCGGTGATTTTGACAAAGAAACACTCACAGATATTGTCGCGAAGACATTCGGAGCTCTGCCGACAAGGCGCGCACAATTTAATAAAAACCGAGACGCTTTTAAAGTACAATTCCCCAAATCTGAAACGGTTACACTGACGCATACAGGTGCCGACAATCAAGGGGCAATTTATCTGGGGTGGCCGACATCAAAGCCGTGGACATTAGAACGCTCACGTCACTATGCCTTGATTAACCGCATATTTAAAAATCGTATGATTGATGTTATCCGTGAAGAGAAAGGGTTGAGTTACTCCCCTGCATCGAGCCTGAAATTTTCAAAAAACAGCGCGCCCTACGGCTATATCGCCGCCATTATGAGTGCTGACCCTCAATTTTTTGCAGACTTTGAAATCGCTGCAAAGAACATTGCCGCAGAGCTACAGTCTGGAAACATCACGCAAGACGAATTAGACCGTGCGCGGAAACCTATCCTGGAGAGTATGGAACGCGGAGAAAAAGAAAACAGTACTTGGATCGCTGTTGCCGCCCGCTCACAAACAGATCCAACGGCTATTGAATATAGACGCTCGCGCAAGCCTATGTTTGAAGCCATGACACCCAAAGTATTAAACCGCTATTCGTCTGAATTGTTCGAAAGCTCTGATTTGCACATTGTCAAAATCCTACCCGAGACGGAGGAGTAGCCGCGCTATCCCCCAAATTTATGCCTTATATCCCAACGCGCTTATAAAGCTTTACCCCTAATTCTCAGCTAAAGGATGCTTCGTTTGGACGAGTGTTTTTAAACGCTCTTCCAAGACATGGGTGTAAATCTGAGTCGTAGAAATATCAGCATGTCCAAGCAAGGTCTGCACACTGCGCAAATCCGCGCCATTCGCTAAAATATGTGTGGCAAAAGCATGGCGCATTACATGCGGCGAAAGCTTAGACGGCGGCAGTCCAGTTTGAACCGCCAGATCTTTTAAAGTCTGGGCAAATCGTTCCCGTGTTAAATGCCCTGACTTCGCCCGAGACGGAAATAAGAACGGCGCAGAGCGATCTTTTTCCACAGGATTTACAGGCAGTGTCTCGTCACGCACAAACAACCAATTTTTAATTGAACGTTTTGCGGCCCCCGTTAGTGGTACGATTCGTTCTTTTCCGCCTTTCCCTTTAATCATCAAAATATTGTCACGCCGTGTCATTGCCTCCAATTTGAGCGAAACTAACTCGCTAACGCGAAGCCCACCCGAATAAAGAATTTCTAGCAAACATAAAAGCCGCAAACCTTTCGGACTGTCATCTTTTTGCGCCGCCTCAAACAAGCGGTCTACATCTGCTTCTGATAATATGCGCGGCAAAGGCCGTCCTTGCTTTGGCCCTTTCAGGGGATGAGCAGGATTATCCTTACGCAAATCATCTGTTTGTAAGAATAAATAATATTGCTTGAGCGCAGAAAGCTTTCGCGCGGTCGTAGACGCCGCTAAACCCGCCTTTACCCAGCGTGCCAGCACGGCTTCTAAATCTTCTGTACGCGCCGCAACCAAATCGCCGCCCATCGAGATTAAAGCACTATTCCAAAGCGCGAGGTCACGGGCATAAGCATTAAGCGTGTTTTCAGATGCGCCTCGCTCTGCGCTCATCATCTCAAGAAAGCTTTCAATCGTGTTTTGAGGCGTATTTTGAGGCCTGTTTTGGGTACTAATTACCATCAGAAAAGCTCGGAAAGCGCTGAAGTCTTGGACGCGTTGAAACGCTTGGAAAGCTCGAAATCTGTTGTAGATTTATATCCCATATTAGAGACCAGATAGGAAATCTTCCGCCGCAAGACGCCCCGCATAATTATCAAGCCCCGCGACACGTAGCGCCGTTATAATCGCGGCAAGGGACTTTGCATCTAAATCAGTTAATGGGAAAGTCGATAGCACCGTAGCACTACGCAAAGCGGTCTCGGCGCGTGCGCCCCGTCGCGCCGCAGATTCAAGCGCAAGAATGGCCCCAGCTGAAATTGCTTGCCCGTCACCGCGACCCGTATTGGTAAGTCTTTTAGAGCTTTTTGCCTGTAAAGACGCCCCCATAGCGAGCGCGATATAACTGTCACGCACGGCACGCTCTTGACGCGGCTTTGAGAGATTTTCAAAATCTGATAAACGGGCTTCAATATCACGCCCCAAATCACCCCCAAAAAACCCGTTGCCAAGCGCGTCAGAAACGAGCGCGATACGGCTTTGTTGAACACTGCCCTCTTCAAGTGCCCGGTAAAGACCCTGTAAAGTTCCAATGTCATTTCGGTTAATCGCCAATTGGGCAAAAGTTTTAAGGCCGATCAACGCTTGAATATTCATCGGGATCAGTTGCGCTTCCCCTTGCATCAAAACCGCAAATCGATCGAATTTTCCGACCGCACTGGCACGGTTTAAAAACTCAACAATCGCTTTGGCTTTCACCTCGGGTGTATCTGCACTCAAAGCAAGACTATATATGTGCCCCAACGCTTTAGGCGTGTCTAAAGACAAGACTGTATCCAGATCATATGTTTCGGGGACGTCACCAGACACAACCCCTTGCAATCCATTGGCCCCTGCTAGGCTGGATTCAGAACTGGCAAAACCTTGTAAGACATTACTGATTTGAGTGTCCGTCATAAAGGGGCTGCCTTGATAAAGCGCCTCAATACGCTCTATGTCCGAGCGATCTAAATCAATGGTCCGTCGCACAGCGAGATAAGGCGCAAGTGGGCCTTGGCCAGACCGTATATCCGCAAGATCAGCCAAAGTTAAATCCAGCGCTTCATCAAAAACAAGTTTCTGCGACACGTCTTCTGGTTTCACCGCACCGAGTAAGACATTCATCAGAGCGAAAAATGTTTTGTCTTCATAATCCGACTGCGCGAGTAAATCTGTCGTCAATTCTGCCGCTGGGATTTCTTCACGCAAAACGTGGCAATAAGCCCGAAGGCGCGCCCAAAGCGGAGTCGCCCGCCCTTCTGTAACCGTATCCGTAACCGAACATGCCGTTTGCGTATCGCCGTTCAGCAAGGCGATTTCCACTTTTATATCAGGACTACGATTAACCGTCTCTGGCATGCGCTCGGTTAAAGCCGTTAAATTGGCGATATCGCCCATCTTCGCAACGGCCTGAATACGGGCTTTATCATAAGCGTCTTTCTGATCTGAAGTCTCGAAAACGGGCGGTACACCAGCGGACAAAAGCGCGGCGCGTACCAAATCTCGAATGACCGCTTGGCGATTTTCCAAAGGCGCTGTTTCAATAAGTTGTTTTGCCAATTGCGCAGATGTACCTTGCCAAAGCGAAGCCTCAAAACCGCCATCTCCGACGTCCAATATTCCGCCGTCATAGGCACTCGCAGAGCCTAAAGTCCCGACTGAAATTGACTGGGTCTGAATCTGAGCCTGCTCCAATATCTGGGCCTGAGCTGAAGTGACAGTAAGACCAGAATTTAACGTCAAAAAACTAGTCAACGCGACCACCATAATACCTGTTTTTGGGACGAGACCCATTTTGGCGATCAGGGCACGCTTAGAGCAGGATTGGTTTTTCATAAATATCTATTTTTCAAACGTATCTGGCAAATCAATGACAACAGGTTCTTGCGGGGCGTGACTGTTTGACGATTGAGACAACAACCAAAGAAACCCGCCAAGACCGATGAGGAACAATAGAATAAAAGCAAGGCCAACTTTTTTCATACTAAATTCTCTTTTTTCGCAAAATATGTTAAACAATCTAATTTTATTTCTCTATTGAGAATAAACGCATTTGGCGACATATTAAATTAAATTTTCAGTAGGCTACTCAAAGCACACTTAGACACAGGATAAAAGGCAGTTTTACCTCATGCCGCAAGACTTAAGCGCTTTTAACGCGCGTCCTATCGCCCTTATCGGCTTAATGGGAGTCGGAAAAACAACTGTTGGACGGCGCCTCGCCAAGCGCATGACCCTGCCGTTTTACGACTCTGACGAAGAAATAGAATCCGCCTCAGGCCGTACTGTAGCTGGATATTTCAAAGATCACGGCGAAGAAGAATTTCGGGCGGGTGAGTTTCGCGTCATTCAACGCATTCTGGACGGAACCCCGCTTATCCTCGCAACAGGCGGCGGAGCGTTTATTCCGCAGAACACGCGAGAGGTTTTAAACAGGCAGGCTTTGACGGTTTGGCTTAAAGGGGATTTTGAAACCATTCTGGAACGGGTCAGCCGTAAAAACACACGACCCTTACTAAAAGTGGCCGATCCGCGCGCGCGACTACGTGAAATCATGGATGCGCGCTATCCGATTTACGCCCAAGCCCATATCACAGTTGAAATTAAAAAAGGCCCTCATATTCGAACGGTTATTGCGGTAGAAAAAGCCGTTCGTGCCTTTCGAAGGCGCCAACAAAAGTTGGTGCAAACCGAATTACAGGCCACAATGTCACAAAGCCCCGTAAACCCTCAAAGCCAAATTGCGAGCCTGTCTAAGTGACACACATACATAACACACAAGACCGTCCCCAAAAGCATCCGACTGAACATCCTACGGAGACGCCCTTCAAACACTCAAAGGTTCGCGTCGATCTCGGCCCCCGAAGCTATGACATAATCATTGGCGATGATACGCTAAGACGCGCGGGTATGTTAATTAAACCGCACTTAAATGCGCCCCGCATTGCCGTCATTACAGATGAAAACGTTATGGCCCTGCATGGGCAGACATTAAAAAAGGCATTTGAAACCGAGCAAATTGAAGCCCATTTCATTGTTCGCCCCGAAGGTGAGTCGCAAAAAAACTTTACTCCTTTGCAAGAAATTTTAGACCACCTACTGGCTCTTTCTTTTGACCGCAAAGACACTGTCATTGCCTTTGGCGGCGGCGTTATAGGCGACCTAACGGGGTTTGCGGCCAGTATATTCAAACGCGGTTGTCAATTCATCCAGATACCCACAACACTGCTTGCACAAGTTGATAGTTCTGTTGGCGGAAAAACCGCGATCAATACACGGCACGGTAAAAACTTGATTGGTGCATTTTATCAACCCAAAGCCGTCTTGGCCGATATATCTGTCCTCTCGACCCTTCCCGAGCGCGAATTAAAAGCAGGCTATGCCGAAGTTTTAAAATACGGTCTTTTGGGCGATGCCGACTTTTTTGAATGGCTGGAAGACAATGGTGATAAAGTCTTGAAAGGCAAGAGCGTTGCAACCGCTTACGCCGTCTCATTATCATGCCAAACCAAAGCCCGTATTGTTGCGGAAGATGAATTTGAAAATGGTCGACGGGCTTTATTAAATTTGGGGCATACATTTGGACATGCTCTAGAGCTTGAGGCAGGCTATGGCGGCGATTTATTACACGGCGAAGCCGTAAGTGCTGGCATGCTTATGGCTTTTGAATATAGTGCCGCCCAAGGCTTATGCGCCGAGGCCGATGCCAAAAGACTAGCCCAGCACCTGACCAAAATGAAAATGTGCCGCCCACAAGATATTCCCCATTTGTTCAAAAACCCAGAGACGCTTTTATCGCATATGGGCCAAGATAAGAAAAATGAAGGCGGGGCTTTGACCTTGATCCTCGCGAAATCAATTGGAAACGCTTTTGTGCAAAAAGCGGTTTCTTCTGCGACTATACTTGAATATTTAACCCAAGTTTCGATGACGATACGCCATGATTGAAAATTTCTTATTACCTGAAAACCTGACAAAACTTGGTATTGTCGCGGTGCTTTTAGTGTGTTCAGGCTTCTTTTCGGGTTCTGAAACCGCCCTGACCGCTGCCTCTCGCGCTCGTATGCATGCCGCTGAAAAAGAAGGCGATTCGCGTGCTGGGCTTGTCTCTAGACTGATGAATATGCGAGAGCGCCTTCTGGGCGGCATTCTGCTTGGCAATAATCTGGTCAATATTTTAGCCTCTGTGCTGACCACCACGGTTTTCACCAGTGTCTTTGGGGGTGGCGGGGTTGCCCTTGCAGCCGCCACAGCTTTGATGACGGTTTTGATTTTAATCTTTGCGGAGGTCCTACCCAAAACTTACGCAATATCACAACCCGATAAAATGGCGCTCGCCGTTGCGCGGCCTATCAGTATTATTGTCAAATTTCTCGCGCCAATCGTTTCGATTGTACAAGTGATCGTCAATGCGACTTTGCGGCTGTTTGGTGTTGACTCGAACGCCTCACCTTGGACTGCCGCAGACGAAATTCGCGGCGCGGTAGATCTCCATCTACAGGAAGGGGGCGTGGCCAAACGCGCCCGTGACCAAATTTACGGCGTCCTTGAAATCGGAGAATTAACGGTTGAATCCGTTATGATTCACCGCAAAAACATTGTTGCAATTGATATAAACCTCCCCCCTGAACAGCTTATCAAAGACGTGCTATCAAGCCCGCATACACGCATGCCACTTTATGACGGTGATCCCGATAATGTTGTAGGGATTTTACATGCCAAAGACGTATTGAAAGCACTGTCTAAAATGGACGGGGAATTTAAAGCGCTTAACGTTAAAAAAATATCGCGCGAACCTTGGTTTGTCCCAGAAACAACGTCTGTCGTGAAACAATTGCGTTTGTTCCAGCAAAAGCGGGAACATTTCGCGCTCGTTGTGGATGAATATGGCTCGCTCATGGGTGTCTTAACTCTGGAAGATATTCTTGAAGAAATCGTCGGTGACATCCAAGATGAATATGACGAGGAATTAGACGGCGTTGTCCGACATAAAGACGGAAGCGTTGTTGTCAGAGGGGATATTCCCGTCAGAGATTTAAACCGTGCCATGGATTGGAAATTACCAGACGAAGAAGCGGTGACGGTCGCAGGCCTCGTTATTCACGAAAGCCAAACCATTCCAGAAGCGGGGCAGACATTTGCCTATTATGGCTACCGTTTTGAAGTGCTAAAGCGCGAACGAAACCAACTCAGAAGCCTTAAAGTCAGTAAGACTTTCGAACCTGACCAACGCGGCTAAATATTCCTATACCGGTAAGGCTGACAAAAACTTGACGGGGCACACCCAGCCCTCATAAGTTTAGATTTTGATTGTGGAAAGATTTATGACTTTAGACACAAACACCCCACTCATCCTATCGATTGATCAAGGTACGACGAGTACACGCACCCTCGTTTTTACAATCGCTGGGGATATTGTATTTTCGGCCCAAGAAGAATTTCCGCAAATCTATCCCGATAATGGCTGGGTCGAACATAATCCTGATGATATTTGGGACACGACCTTGCGTACATTGAAAAAAGCCTATGCCTTTGCCAAAACACATCCCGCAGGGATTGCGGGGATCGGTATTACCAACCAACGTGAAACCACTGTTATATGGGACCGTAAAACGGGCAAAGCACTTTACAATGCAATTGTCTGGCAAGATAGACGCACCGCTAAAATCTGCCGCGCGCTTAAAGAAAAATATGATGAGGCCGATATTACGGCCAAGACAGGGCTTTTGCTTGACCCTTATTTCAGCGCGACCAAAGCCGCTTGGATACTTGACCATGTTGAGGGTGCCCGTGAAAGCGCCGACAAAGGTGATCTAGCCTTTGGGACAATTGATAGCTTCCTGATCTATAAACTTACGAACGGGGCCGTTCACGCAACCGACGCAACCAATGCTAGCCGTACAAACCTGTTCAACATCCATACACAAAGTTGGGATTCACAGCTCCTTGATATTTTCAACGTGCCTGCGAGCCTTTTGCCAGAGGTTAAAGATTGTGCCGATTTTTACGGTCAAACAGATACCGCCCTTCTAGGCGACACCGTTCCAATCCTCGGCGTGGCTGGCGATCAACAAGCGGCGGCGATTGGGCAATGTTGTTTTGAAAAAGGTGCCATCAAAAGCACATATGGTACGGGCTGTTTTGTAATATTGAATACGGGAAAAAGCTGCCTCACGTCAAAAAACAAACTTCTCTCGACCGTCTGTTACCGTCTAAAAGGGCAGACGACTTATGCGCTCGAAGGTTCTATCTTTGTCGCCGGTGCCGCCGTGCAATGGTTACGTGACGGTTTAAAAATAATTGAACGCGCAGAAGATACAGAAGCCATTGCTAAATCCCTCAGCAGTAATCAAGGCCTCTACCTTGTACCCGCTTTCACAGGTCTAGGCGCGCCCTATTGGGACCCTGACGCCCGCGGCGCGGTATTGGGTATCACACGCGACACAGGACAAGAGGCCTTCGTCCGCGCCGCGCTTGAGAGCGTCTGTTATCAGACCTATGATTTATTTAATGCTATGAAGGAAGATGGTTCCGAAAATAATGTCGCGGCCCAAACCCTGCGTGTTGACGGCGGTATGGTCAATAATGATTGGCTCGTACAATTCCTATCGGACATTTTAGATTTGCCGATAGAGCGCCCCAAAGTCATGGAAACAACTGCTCTTGGCGTGGCTTATCTGGTCGGCCTTCAAGCTGGGTTGTATCGCGATCTTGACGATATTCAAGCCAATTGGCAGAAACATTCAGAGTTCAGCCCGAAAATGGACGCGGACACGCGCGCGCCATTACTCGCCGATTGGAAAAATGCCGTGTCGAAAGTCTTGGCGAAATAAATTACGGGTTAAATTATTGGCCCTGCTCGGCCTTTAGCGGGCGATTGAGTAAGTTTAATACAGCCGTTTTGGCGTCAATTGTACCCGCGACAATGCCTGCAACACTCTTGCAAATCGGCATATCAATATCATATCGACGAGCCAGATCGAGGACGGCAGGTGCCGAACCGACGCCTTCGACCACGACATTTCGTGATTTCAAGAAGTCTTTTAAGTTTTCGCCTTCGCCTAAAGCAAACCCGCAAGACATGTTGCGCGATTGTTGTGAACTGCACGTCAAGACTAAATCGCCAAGCCCGCATAATCCTGTTAATGTCGAGGGCGTCGCCCCCATCGCTTCGCCGAGACGGGTCATCTCCGCAAACCCGCGCGCGATCAACGCCGCATGTGCCGAACGCCCAAGTCCCATACCCAATACAATGCCACAGGCAATCGCGAGGACATTTTTTATCGCCCCGCCTATTTCGGCCCCAATCAAATCCGTTGACGTATAAGGACGAAACGTCGGCGCACTTAATAAACGCGCTAATTCATCAGCGACATCTGGATCAGCGCAAGCCAAAGTGACCGCCGTAGGCAAGCCTTTTGCAACGTCTATGGCAAAGCTTGGCCCTGACAAGACGGCGGGAATAACCTCTGGCAATTCAGCCAAGAGCACATCGGTCATCAAAGAGAGCGTTCCTGTTTCAATCCCCTTAGAGCATAAAATAACAGACTGCCCCGCACGGCTATAAGGTTTAAACTGTTTTAGAATGCCGCGCGTATGTTGAGCGGGTACGACACATAAAATAATACCGCGTCCAGATAAATCTGATAAATCCGATGTCGCTCGCAGTGATTGATCGAGTTTTACTCCATCTAAATAGGTCGTATTCATATGGTTGGAATTAATATCTTCGGAGCACGCCGTCTCATAGGCCCATAAAAGCGTATCATGGCCTTGGCTCGCCAAGAGAGTCGCTAGCGCCGTTCCCCAAGCCCCTCCGCCGATAACGCCAAATGAGTTTTGTGAGGGTCTGATTTTTTCCATGCTTCTTAGATAGGCAAATTTAAAGCTCAGGTCGACCTGCTTTCACGGCAATTGGCATAAAAATTGTATCAGTGAGGTCATGGCTGCTCAACTCCGCAACGATCAGCACTTGTCAAACAGACAAGCACAGTTTCTCGCGGAAAGGGGTATTTAAATGAGCCGTCAAACACTTTCCACCAATGGGGTGATAAAAAACATACGCGAACAGTTTAAATCGTATGACGCAAAGCTCCTCTCGCCTACGGCGGGTCATGGATATATTCCGGGTCTAGACGGTCTGCGCGCGATTGCTGTATTAATCGTATTGCTCTCGCATTTCGGCCTAAGTCATATCATTCCAGGTGGTTTTGGTGTAACCGTGTTCTTTTTTATCTCTGGCTTTCTGATCACCCGGCTTTTGATTTCCGAAAAGGAAACATACGGCAAGATCGCTCTAAAGAACTTTTATATCCGCCGCATAATACGGCTCTACCCTGCATTATTTTTTATGGTGATTTTTACCACTATTTTCTATTCCGTGATGGGATTTGGGAGTCCAAAACCTATCGAATTTCTTGCCGCTCTGGGTTATTTTACAAATATTTTCCAAGTTATGTCGCATATAAATGACGTTGAACCTTTTATGCCATGGGTACATTTATGGTCACTGGCTGTTGAAGAGCATTTCTATCTCCTTTTTCCGATTCTTATGATCGCTTGCGGGTTAAAATGGGATAGGCTGACATTGGCCTTATCCGCTTGTCTTATACTGATACCCGTCTGGCGATTTGTGACGTTTCACTATCTTTCTGTCCCTGGTGCTACTTATAATTATTTTATGACGGATGCGCGAATTGATAATATTGTCTGGGGATGTTTGCTTACCGTTCTATTGCACAAAAAACAGTCAATAGAGCCGTTTAAGGCCTTGATTGGATTCACACCCTTTATGCTAGCGGTTGCGACTATCCTTTTCTGCTTCGCCTACCGGGACGATAGTTTCCGCTTTGTCTGGC
Organism: uncultured Caulobacterales bacterium; assembly: GCA_937965735.1. Taxonomy (GTDB): domain Bacteria; phylum Pseudomonadota; class Alphaproteobacteria; order Caulobacterales; family Maricaulaceae; genus CALCKU01. The sequence goes on along the minus strand of CALCKU010000132.1, from coordinate 1,360 downwards.
GCTATAGTCTTCAAGGCTTCGCATTAGCAGTTTTAATGCTTAACCTCTTTTATTGGAAAATGCTCAGAACCGCCATCAAATTGCTTGAGCTGAAACCTATTACTTGGATTGGGAAAACCTCATATGGCCTATATCTATGGAACTTACCGATTTACAATATTGTAGAAAGAACACTCGGCACTTCAGCTGCATGCCTAGTTCTCATGGTCGTTCTAAATCTTTTGATGACCGCCTTCTCTTACTATGTTGTCGAGCAATCATTCTTGAACCTCAGGAAGAAATACGGCTCTAAACAACCGCAAGACACGCGCGTACTGATAAATAATGTCTCCCTGCAAACAAATTCATAAATTCTGTCAGTTAGAACTTGATAAAGTAATCTGGTAGACATATATCGTGTCTACTTTGAACGGCAACGCCGTCCAAAACTGTCGCGGGGTGGAGCAGCCCGGTAGCTCGTCAGGCTCATAACCTGAAGGTCGTAGGTTCAAATCCTACCCCCGCAACCAAATTTTCCGTAAGGAAAACAAAGAAATAGCCGCTCTCCTAACCGAGGCGGCTTTTTTGTTGAGCAACGATTGGAAGCACCCCACCAAATTTCTTCATTCAATTGAACTATGTCGCCTGACTAATGCCAGTCTTACGGCAAATCTCTGCCACTGGAACATCCTCTTCGCCTTTCCCTAGAACATACGCCTTCTGCGCATCTGAAAATCTACTCACTTTCATCCGATACCCTCCTTTCCAGCCAAGAAAATACACCAAAACTTGAATTTTAAATGAGGGAGTTTGTAGGAATCGGGTCAAGTCTCAAGCATCTTCGGGACGAGAAAAGGTCTTAATCTATCTCCGCTCATCCCAAACTTGATTTGGGATCCACGCCGCATGCGTAGTTTGGATTCCAGCGTTCGCTGGAATGAGCGGATGGGGGTTTGATTTATCTATCAGCTATGACTTGTTCAGAGATATTGGCCACACAGCGGGGTGACAACCTTATCGAAACACTTCCCGCACCTCATCCTGAAGACGAACGGAGTGAGTGGACTCGAAGGATGCTCCAGCGGAGGCTTACGGTCTTTGTTTTGCCATCCTTCGAGTCCATGCGTTTCACGCATCCTCAGGATGAGGCACAGAGACGCCGCGCGAAGCGATGAGAGGCGTTGGAGTGCCGGAGCGTCCGCGACGGATAATTACTCGGATATTTGTCTCTATCCTTCCATCCTTCGAGTCCATGCGCTACACGCATCCTCAGGATGAGGCTTCGAGTCCATGCGCTACACGCATCCTCAGGATGAGGCTTCGAGTCCATGCGCTACACGCATCCTCAGGATGAGGCTTCGAGTCCATGCGCTACACGCAT
>CALCKU010000131.1 GCA_937965735.1 uncultured Caulobacterales bacterium | reverse complement strand
TTCAATTATGAATTTTGTCTTGGATATTTGGTATTTTGCAGGCGTGTCAACAGACGTCAAAACAGGCGCGCTCATCCGCCGTGAAATTGCAGGAGAACCGATTACTCTCGGTCGCAAACGGGACGGCACCTTGTTTGCCATGCGCGATATTTGTCCGCATCGCGCTGCACCCTTATCAGCCGGGCAAATTATTGAAGACACTGAAAATACGAGTGTAGAATGCCCGTATCATGGCTGGAAATTCGGAATAACGGACGGGACTTGCCAAGATATACCCGCGCTTTGCTCTGAACAAACATTGGACACACAAAAGATAAAAGTCCGTACCTTTCCCGCAAGAGAACTCGGGCAACTCATATGGGTTTATATCAGCGCAGATAAGCGCTTTTCGGGCATGCCTGAAATTGATCCGCCGACCTTCCCTTTTGCCAACCGAAAAGCAACATTGGACGATAAACTTGTCCTGAATTGCCATATAGACCATGCTGTGATCGGTTTGATGGATCCAGCCCACGGCCCCTTTGTACATCGTCAATGGTGGTGGCGGTCTGGGAAAAGCATGCATGAAAAACAAAAGGCTTTTGCACCACACGGTCTTGGCTTTGCGATGACCCGTCATACGCCGAGCTCAAATAGTCGCGCCTATAAAATTCTCGGCGGCAAGCCCAGTACGGAAATCGCATTCCAATTACCCGGAATTCGAACCGAAGATATTCGCGTTGGCAAAAAGACCTTACTGTCATTTACGGCTGTGACACCAATTGACGACCGCCAGACAGAAATCCGTCAAATATTTTTCACAGACTTTACCATATTCAAAATACTCGCGCCTGTGATTGGCTATTTTGCGAAAACCTTTCTGCGCCAAGATGCCCGCATGGTCGACCTGCAACGCATGGGTCTTGCCAAAGACCCAACCCTCCTCCTGATAGAAGATTCGGATACGCAAGCCAAATGGTACCACGCCTTAAAAAAAGAATGGGCAACGTCTCGTAAAGAGGGACGGATGTTCAAAAACCCAGTCACAGCACGAATATTAAAATGGCGATCATAGAGATTTGGGCACTTTATATAGAGCTAAAACGGGGACACTGCGTATCCCTGTCCCCATCAAGAAGGCGAAACAGAGCGAAGACTACGGTGAAGAGGTGAAACGCAAAAAGGGCGTGTTCAAAATAACTGGACAAAAGTGTTTAGCTGAAACGCTTTAGGTCGCAAAATAAAACTTTAATTTTAGATTAAAACTTTAACTTTGCGTCTTTTTAAACCCTTGTAGCAATTCCAAATACCCCTCTTTTTCACCCCAATACGGCGTGATTTGCATCAAGGTCATAAATACGCCTTGGTCGATCAGGGATTTCGGCGGGGCCGTTCCCGACCGCAGATCATGATATTGTAACCAGAAGGTAAAATGCTGCACAAGGCGACTGGTCAACGCGGCTTTTTCACCGTCTGAAAATAAGAGATGCCCACTATCCTCTAAAGCCGAGAGAAGAGAAAAGGCCGTCTGTTCCTTTAATCCTAAGAGACGCGCAAAACGCGGTTTCAAAGCGGGAATGCGGGTTACTAGTTCAGATTGGTTACGGTAAAAAAATCGAAAGTCGTAAATTTCTTCAAAAATAATATAGAGATAAACCCAATTGTCTTCTATCGCCAAAGGCTCCCGAATGGGCGAAGATAAGACTTGCCGAATTTCGGTTTCAAAATCAGTGTAAAGCTCGGCAATAATTTCGTCCTTGCCTTTATAATGATAATAAAGATTGCCAGGACTGATTTCCATAACAGACGCAATGTCGACAGAGCTAATTTGCGCCTCGCCTTCATTATTAAACAAGCCAAGGGCCGTTTTTAAAATTTTCTCTTTCGTTTTTGACCGATTTGACACGGGCTAAGACGCGGGACCTGTTTTGGGCTTCGGTTTAGCGGTCGGTTTTTGTGTCAACTGTGTCCGTGTTGTCGGCTTTGACGCAGATGTTTTGGATTTAGGTTTAGGTTTCGCATTAGTTTTGGCTTTTTGGGCCCCCTTTGGCGTTTTAACGGGTTTTGTTGTCGCCTTACGAACAGATGTTTTCGGCTCTAGCAAAGCAAGGATTTTATCCAACTTAGCCTCTAAGGCCTCTAACCGTACCTCAACGGATTCAGTTGCCGTCTCTTGCGTATAGGGCAAGTCCGTCCCTGAAAGCCGTGCGCGCATTTTTTTAATCCGCTCATCAATATGCAAGTCAGGCATTTTTATTTCGGGGACTTTAATGTCTGGCATGGCCCGATCAACGGCTTTTTCGACAATGTCTTTACGTTTAGCCGCAACGACCATTTCAATCATTTCACCTTTTTGCACAAGCTCATCAAACACATCGCTGGATTTGCCCGTCACGTCTTTGATAGCACCTTGAGCCTCGGTAAACGCTCGGCCATAGGCACCAATACCCGCAAGCCAGATACGACGCGCCGTATCCGTTGTACTGCGTTTCTTATCTTTAGACATTTAGGCCTCCAATATTATCTGATCGCTTTATGCGCTTTGATGATTAAAGGCTGCCGCGACCGATGGCAATAAGACGGGTTCCACATGCGGCATAGGTACAGCTTGTTCGCCGAAAAAATCCCGAATGAGTTGAATCGTTTCATCACGGCGGGTCAAAAGGAACAAATGCCCTGCCCCGTCAATGATCTTAAGGCGTGAACGCGGTAGCGCGTAATTTAAAAGACGTCCATTAACGAGCGGAACAATTTGGTCTCTCTCGCCCATAATCACTAGACTTTTGCATTTTATACGACGGATAAAAGGCAGGGTAGAATAGCCCATCATTGCGGTCAGTTGATAGAGATACCCCTTCATGCTTGGGGGCACCATATTGATTGAAAACTCACCCACTTGCTTAGCCGCGTCACCGTAAAGCGTCTCAAAGTTCTTTGCTAGAAAATCGCGGTCAATATAACGCTTAGGGGACATCATTTTTGATAAAGCCTTGGGATTCCCAGGCACCATTGTAAATCCAGTCGTCGTGGCACATAAAACTAGGTTTCGGATCATATCTTTATTTTGCCATGCAAATTGTTGGGCTGGACCTCCGCCCCATGACACGCCCAAAACATCAACAATTTTATACCCGTTTTCTAATAAAATTTGTTTGGCTGCTTTCGCCACCCACCAAGGACGATATGGCAATTGCGGGTCTGGGGAACCACCAACACCGGGCATGTCAAAAGTAATAATATCACGCCCTGTAAACGTATCAGCAAAAGCTTGCGCGATTTCCAAATTGGCTCCAATCCCGTTAAAAAACAAAAGCGGAGTACGCTTGCCAAGCCCTTTATCGGCCCCTGACCAGATCGCGGTACGAAGTTTTTGGTTGCCAACTTTCGAAAAGAAAATCTTTGGCAGATTTGGATGGTAGTCGGACATAAGCCCCTTTCAGCTTGCGTAAACGCTAAGCGTATTTGCCACATACATGATCGCCGTTACACATAACATATATGGCATATTTCAAATGAACCCGTTTTGACTTATTGTATATGTTTAGCGAGAGAACGCCTGTATTCTCCAATTAACGGCACACTCTTTGCTAAACTATACTCAAACGCGTAATTTCACCCCGTTGTGACGGCTTCAATTAGGAGCCTATCGGACTTATGTGAAAATATTCTTATCTCAATCATGTGAAGACATACTCTCCAGGCGCTTGAGCCGTTGGAGGATACGCTTTATTGCCTAATGATTTAGGTGCAGGCTTTAACACTCCAGCGCGCGTAGACAACCATTCACTCCAGAGAGGCCACCAAGAACCCGCTACGGTTTCGGCACCTTCAATCCAAGCCTCCGCAGTATCGGGATTTTTAGAATTGATAAAATATTGCGCCCGTGGATTGGTCGGCGGATTTAACAGCGCCTGTAAATGCCCAGAATTGGATAAGACAAAGTCTGTCTTACCGCCATAGAGCTGGACATTACGGTAACAGGCTTTCCAAGGCGTGATGTGATCTGTGACCCCAGCGAGCATAAACACGTCTTGCTTAACCGCTGTCATATCGACAATATTGTCCATAAATTCGACATTCTGGCCTGGGCGGAAACGCTTATCTTTGAAAATATCCAAATAATCAGAATGTAATTGCGCGGGCAAATTCGTGCTATCTCCATTCCAGAATAAAACATCATAAGGGGGTGGGTCTTCGCCCAATAGGTAATTATTGACCACGTAATTCCAAATCAGATCATTGGGACGCATCCACGCAAAAGAGCGTGCGAGTTCTTCCCCAGCCAAAATACCTTTTTTCTGGCTATGTTTACGTGCGGATTCAATCGCTGCATCAGAGACAAATAAGCCAACATCACTATCAGAGCGTTTTCCGTCCAAGACACAAACCATAGAGGTAATGGAATTTACACTATTGTCGCCACGCGCCGCTAATTCGGATAGGTAGAGCGCCATTGTGATGCCGCCAGAGCACGCGCCGCTGACATTGATGCGGGGACTGCGTGTAATTTTTTTGACGACTTGCGTCACCTCAATCAAGGCTTGGACGTAATTCGCCAGCCCCCAATGCGAATGTTGACGCGTTGGATTGCGCCAAGAAATCGCAAAAACCTGAAACCCTTGTGAGGCCAAAAATTTCACAATAGATTTATCTGGAGTCAAATCATTGGCATAAAATTTATTAATTTGAGGCGGGATAATCAAAATCGGTATTTTATAGACGTCAGAGGTTGTCGGCTCATATTGTATAAGCTCCAACATTTCGTCTTTAAAGACGACCGCACCTTTGGATGTTGCGAGGTTTTCACCCACTTTAAACGGGCGTGTATCGACTTGCTTGGGCATGCCGCCATTATTCCGCAAATCATCATACGCATTTTTCATGCCTTGAACTAAGGACAGCCCCCCTGTTTCGTAGAGGCGTTTCATCGCCGCAGGATTACCCAGAAGCGTATTCGTCGGTGCCAGACTATCAACAATAATATCGAGCATGAATTGAGCGCGCGCTTGATCCGCTTTGGGCAAACCGGAATCACCAATCCAGCTATTTAATTCGCTCCGCATAGCGAGCCAGCTTTGTAGACCACGTTTATAAAGCGCATTTGTCTGCCATGTCGTATCTTTGAAGCGGCGATCTTTATGGTCTGGTGCAATTTCTGACTCGCCCTTGGCAATCGTCAAAAGCTCTTTACCGTAATTGCGCATGTGACGCGCCAAAGGAACCGGTTGTTTCGCGGCGAGACTTAACAAGGTTCCAAAAGATTTAACAAAATCACCCCGCCGGACCCCGACAAGACTATTCACAGCTGTCGTTGATTTAGCGGCTTCGCGCGCAACTTCGTCTGGCGTACGTGGCATTTTTGACCCCTTTTAATATCCTACAATAATTTTATTATCGTATATTGCATTTCATTGCATCCTAAGACGGATTGAAAATCAAGCATTTTAACCTA
>CALCKU010000130.1 GCA_937965735.1 uncultured Caulobacterales bacterium | reverse complement strand
TTCGAGTCCATGCGTTTCACGCATCCTCAGGATGAGGCTTCGAGTCCATACGTTTCATGCATCCTCAGGATGAGGCTTCGAGTCCGTGTGTCTCATCCATGCGTCTCAAGTACCCGCAGAATAAAGAGAGAAAAGGACTTAAAAACTGTAAGCCCTACCCCCTACTGATCCAAGAAGCTTCTTAGTTTCCGTGAACGGCTTGGGTGCTTCAGCTTACGCAGGGCCTTGGCTTCGATCTGTCGGATGCGTTCCCGTGTGACCGAGAATTGCTGGCCGACTTCTTCGAGTGTGTGATCTGTGTTCATGCCGATGCCAAAACGCATACGCAAAACACGTTCCTCACGCGGGGTGAGGGATGCGAGCACGCGGGTGGTTGTTTCGCGAAGATTTGACTGAATCGCGGCTTCAATGGGTAAGATTGCGTTATTATCTTCGATAAAATCACCGAGCTGACTATCTTCTTCGTCCCCAATCGGGGTTTCAAGAGAAATCGGCTCTTTGGCAATCTTCATTACCTTGCGGACTTTTTCGAGCGGCATAGAGAGCTTAGCCGATAATTCTTCTGGCGTCGGTTCACGGCCAATCTCATGCAAGATTTGGCGCGATGTACGGACAATTTTATTAATCGTCTCTATCATATGGACTGGAATACGGATTGTCCGCGCTTGGTCAGCAATAGAACGCGTAATCGCTTGCCGAATCCACCCTGTGGCATAGGTCGAAAATTTATAACCACGACGATATTCGAATTTGTCCACGGCCTTCATCAAGCCGATATTCCCCTCTTGAATAAGATCAAGGAATTGCAGACCGCGATTTGTGTATTTTTTAGCAATCGAAATCACAAGACGTAGATTCGCCTCAACCATTTCTTTTTTCGCCTGACGCGCCTCGCGCTCGCCTTTTTGTACCGCCTGCACAATACGGCGGAATTCATCGACAGGCACGCCTGTCTCTTGCGCCAATGTACCAATCTCAGAACGGATTTTATCGATTGACTTGCCTTCACGCTTTGTAAAACGCTCCCAAGCTTCCGACGATTGCGCCATATCTTCGAGCCAATTTGGATTGAGTTCAGAGCCTAAATAGACCTCTAAAAACTCGTGACGCGGAACACCATTCCCATCGGCAAGACGCATTAAGCGCCCTTCGAGCGAGATAAACCGCTTATTAATCGCATAAAGCTGATCGATCAGAGCATCAATACGCGCATTATTAAGTTGCAGAGACTTGATCTCTTCAATAATGCGCTCTTGGATTTCATTATATTCATCGGCCTGCGGCTTGCGTAATTTCTTACCTGATAAGCGCGCCTTAATCAGCATTTGCTGTAATTTCTGGAACCGTGAGAAATCTTCAGAAATCGTGTTGAGCGTATCCATGACACTATCGCGAAGCTCGGCCTCCATAGACGCCATAGAGAGGTTTACCTTTTCGTCTTCGTCTTCCTCATCATCATCATCGAGGGTTTTTTGACCCTCTTCATAATCACGGTCAATTTTGATTTTACGTTGATCTTCACGCGGCTTTAAATCGTCTTCGGTTGCTTCGATCTCACCTTTTTCAACCTTTTCGCGGCGCACGGCTTCGCCAGAGCGGTCCACCTGAATATTCCCAATCGAACGGTTATACGTCGTGTCAAGATCAATAATATCACGGAGTAAAATACGACCTTCTTCAAGCTCTTCGCGCCAAACCATGATCGCTTCAAACGTCAGGGCGCTTTCGCATAAACCCTTAATCATAGTGTCGCGTCCCGCCTCAATCCTTTTGGCAATAGCAATTTCGCCTTCACGCGAAAGGAGCTCAACAACGCCCATTTCGCGTAAATACATGCGAACCGGATCATCGGTACGGTCAAGCTCTTCTTTGGAATTACCGCCTTTGACCGCAGTTGTTTGTGTCCGCGCGAGCGTCTTTGGCCCTGTCTCTTCTTGTTGTGTATCGTCAATCACAGAAATACCAAGATCAGAGAGCATAGCCAAAGTTACTTCGATTTGATCCGCATCAATCGTATCTAAGGCAATATGTTTATTGAGTTCCGTCGTGGTCAAAAGTCCACTTTTTTTGGCCACCGCAATCATACGTTTGACGTCTAGACTGTCCATATCCAAGAGGTTTTCAGGGACTTTCACCGCAGGCGCAGCCCCGTCTATAACGGCGGTTTCAGAATCAGTTTCGGATGTGTCTGGCGATTTCTTACTCGGGTTTTTGACCGTCTTTGTGGCAGCTTTTGCCATAAAATGTACTCCGCTGAGGGCTCCATCTGTAAAATAGAGTCCCAAAAATAGGTTTAGGCACGACAACCCATCCCAAAAAGGACAGGCTGCGCACCTTTAATTCAGTCACGATCCTCACGAGAGGCCCGCATGAGACGCTTTAGGGCGTCCGTTTTATCGTCACGGATTGTCTCTGCCCAACGGCTTAGAGATTCGTTACGGGTCGCATCTCCCTCATATTTACCCATATGGGCGTCAGCTTCGGATAGCCATAAAGCTGTTCTGGTATCGAGGTCTGCGTCGCGTCCCCCCAAAGTGGCCATGGTTAAAAGCCGGTCTCTGCGAAGCTCACGTAATAGTTTTTCCAATCCTTGCGCCTCTATATGGGCGTGAATTGCATTTTTTTCAACCGCTATTGTTTGTTGCCAATAAATTAAAAGTGCCGATTGCAAATCTTGAGCGATTTGCGTGTTAAATTGCAACTCAAAAAGGGCTTGATCGACCTTTGGCAATAGCTCTGGAAACTCGATAATGCCGCCAATCAAGCGGCGCTCCCGTGCGCCCTCTATCGCCGTTTCTTTCATCGTCGCTTTAAGGGCAGCGGACGCTTTGCGCGGGGCTTTATCGGTCGATTTTGAATATCGCTTTGTCCAACCATAATTGGCATCAAATTTTTCAAGCAAATTGGTTTTATATTGATCGCGTACACCGTCATGGGTAATTTCGCGTAAGGCGGCATAGAGGCGGTCTTTTAAACCAGCCTTTTGTTCAGGCGTGTTTAACGGCTCTGATTCGACTTCGCGCCGCCAAAGCATGTCAACCAGCGGGATTGCAGCGTCAAGTACAGCCTGCATTGCGGGCGGGCCTTTGGCGCGAATAAGGTCATCAGGGTCTTGGCCTTCTGGGAGAATGGCAAAACGCAAAGACTGACCGGGTTTAATCAAAGGTAAAGCCCGTTCAATGGAACGGAACGCGGCGCGGACCCCAGCCTTGTCCCCGTCAAAGCACAATATCGGTTCAGGCCCAGCCCGCCATAATAACGCTAGCTGATCTTCCGTCAAAGCTGTGCCTAATGGCGCGACCGCATGCGCAAAACCAGCGCGCGAAAGCGCAATAACATCCATATAGCCTTCGGCAACAATCAAGCCCCGCGCACCGTTTTTGGGCGCAGCCAGCGCCTTGCGCGCATTCGGATAATTATAAAGCAGCTTGCCCTTGTGAAACAAAGCCGTTTCAGGTGAATTTAAATATTTCGCCTTCGCATCTTTTTCCATCGCCCGTCCACCAAAGGCAACAAGCCGCCCCCGACTATCATGGATTGGAAACATGATACGATTTCGAAACCGGTCCCAAGGCTCGCGCGCACTGTCATCCGGTTCAATAATCAGTCCCGCCTCGACAAGCATTTCCAAACGCGCACCTTGCTGGACCAGCTCATCACGCAAAGCGTTAAAACTATCGGGTGCAAAGCCTAATCCGAAATCATCGGCGGCAGTTTTGGTCAGCCCTCTTTGTTTTAAGTAATCCCGCGCATCCGTTCCAACTTCGCGCATAAGCGATTTTGCAAAAAAAATCTGAGCCTGCTCCATCCACGAAACAGTTTTTTTATTCTGTGCCGCCCGCCGCTCGGCCTCAGGATCCGCTTTAGGCATTTCCATGCCAGCGAGTCCCGCTAATTTCTCCACCGCTTCTGGAAAAGACAGGCCTTCAACCTCCATAAGAAAGCTGATCGAGTCGCCGTGCTTGCCCGAAGAAAAGCAATGATAAAAGCCTTTCTCGTCATTTACGAAAAAGCTAGGAGACTTCTCATTTGTAAAAGGAGATAGGCCCGCAAATTCCCGGCCTTGGCGTTTTAATTTTACATGCCGACCAATCACATCCGAAGGTCGAACCCGTTGTTTTAGCTCATCCAAAAAATGTTCACCAAAGCGCATAATGTCTATTTAGGGGGCATAAGGCCAAAAGGCGAGTCGGAGTTGCGGTTTTGACCACTTTACAATCCTGTACAGACATCCCAATAGTAACAGCACCCAATAGTATAAGTGAACCCGATAAAACATCCACAAAACATAACAAGACATAAAGAGTGCTCATGTTTGGACAGAATACAGCTTCAAAATATTTAAATTGTAAACGCTATAGCGTGGTCATTTGGGCTGCGGCCTCTCTAAGTCTCTGGGGCCTAACAGGTTGCGGAAACTCTGAAACCCTTAGCGAGGACGCTATTGTAAAAACCGCTTACGGCGCGGTGCAAGGGGTAACAACAGAAACACACGGTATTTATAATTTCAAAGGCATTCCTTTCGCCGCACCGCCTATAGGCGATAAACGCTGGCGCCCACCCGCCAAACCCGAAGCTTGGGAAGGCGTACGGAAAGCCGACACATTTGGCCCCATGTGCATGCAAGCCAGCACTTCAGACGGCGGTTTCCTAGAGCGGATTATTGACGGGCAAGGCCTCGGTAAAATCAAAAAAACCTTGATTATGAAAGTCGTAGAGGCTCAACCCAAAGCCAGAATAAGCGAAGATTGCCTTTATCTGAACATCCGCACAGATAATTTAAACAGCGAGACCCCAAAACCCGTCATGGTATGGATTCACGGCGGCGGACACCAATTCGGCTCAAGTGATTTTAATTATTACCAACATAATTCACTGGTTGAAAAAGGCGTTGTCTTGGTCACAATCAATTACCGCTTAGGCGCATTTGGATATATGGCTCATCCTGCCTTGTCCGCCAGCGACCCCAACGGTGTATCGGGCAATTACGGTACACTTGACCAAGTGGCGGCATTGGAATGGGTACGGGACAATATCACTGCCTTTGGCGGCGACCCTAAAAATGTCACTATTTTTGGCGAAAGCGCAGGCGGTTGGTCTGTAACAGAGCTAATGACGACACCTTTTGGAAACGGCCTGTTCCACCGTGCGATTGGCCAGAGCGGGGCTGCAACCTATCACCTTGGACAAGTTGATGCCGACCCGCTGGGCTGGGTCAGCGGCTACGCGGCGGGGACACAAGTCACAGACGCCCTCGGCCTTGAAAACCCGACAGCGGACGCCATGCGCGCCCTTCCAGCTCATACTATACAAGACGTCATTACGGAAAAAATGACGGACGGTTTTCATCATAACCGCGACGGCTATGTCTTCCCAAAAACCGTTGGTCAGAGTTTCATTGACGGTGACTTTTACTCTGTCCCCACCTTATTTGGCTATAACACAGACGAAGCAAGTTTGTTTTTTGACAATGACCCACAACCGAGCGTGTGGATCGAAGCCTTCCCCAGACCCGATGCTAAAGCCCCAGAAACCAGCCGCGCGGCGCAATTGGCCGCGTTCCAATCCCATTACGGGCCACATGCAGAATTCTTGCTCGACACATATAATTTATCAAATATCGACACGTTTCGCGCGGGTGGTATGCGTATGATGGGCGACGAGATTTTTGGCATGAATATTCGTTTAGTCACAAATTTGAATGAAGATCGCGGGCAATATGCCTTTGCTTATACGTTTGGCCGTGTCCCGCCAAATAAGAAACAAACGCTCGGCGCCTATCATGCCGCGGAAATCCCCTTTATCTTTGGCAGTCACGAAAAAATTATGGGGCTTTCAAAAAGTGACAAAACCCTAACGGATTTAATGCAATCCTACTGGGTTAACTTTGCCAAAACAGGCGATCCGAACGGCGAAAACTTGCCCGAATGGCCCAATTATGACGGCGAAAACTGGATGCAATTTGGTGGCAATAACGCGCTCAAAACAGGCGCGATTAAGGACTATAATAAAGCCAAGCTCGACGCGCTGGAATATGGGTTAATGCAAAAGTTGAACGGGCTGAACACAGAAACAGACAATCATTTAAGCGAACAAAAATTAAGTCCAAAAGACTTAAACCAGAAGGACTAAAGCCAGAAAGATTTGAGCCATTCCTGCCGTGGATAAGGCGCGAAATGGGCATAAACTTCCATTCCCTCGCTTAATCCGCGCTTGAAAAAATAGACCCTGTTTAGAGCCTTACGTTTTATTTTGGATGAGCTTTTGACACGATAGATATGTCGAATTTTATGCGTTTCTATGGTGATACATGTCCAATTGTTCAGATAATCGGTGTTGAGTTTTAAATTTAATCCCGTAACTTGTGCAAGCTTACATGGGCATATATTTCAACAACACAGACTCACAAAACACTTTCAAAAACTGTGAACAGTTAGGGTTATAATGGCTGAATTTAAACGCTTTAAATTAGACGGTGTTGTTGAAATCATACCCGTTCGTCACGGGGATTCACGCGGCTTCTTTTCCGAAACCTTTAACAAGGCGACCCTCAAAGCCAATGGGATTGATCTGGATTTTGTACAAGATAATCACTCGCTTTCGCGCGACACGGGTGTGCTTCGCGGCTTGCATTACCAAACACCGCCCTTTGCTCAAGACAAGCTTGTGCGGGTGACACGCGGACGTATTTACGATGTCGCCGTAGATATACGAACAGATTCGAAAACATTGGGTCAATGGATTGGGGTCGAACTTTCGTCCGAGGCATGGAATCAGCTTTTAGTCCCCAAAGGCTTTGCGCATGGGTTTTTAACCCTAGAGCCAGATACAGAAGTTGTTTACAAAGTCACGGCTCCCTATTCCAAAGACCATGACCGTTCGATCCGTTTTGACGATCCAGAGATTGGTGTAGAGTGGCCAAATATTGGTCATCCGCCGACCTTATCAGACAAAGACAAAGTCGCCCCCTCTTTAAAAGCCAGTATAACAGGGTTTTAGCCATGACCACAGACCATAAAACCGTAATTGTAACTGGCGGCGCTGGATTTATCGGCTCTGCCGTTTGTCGTCTTTTGGTGGAAAGCGGGCGCTATACTGTTATCAATCTGGACGCTTTAACTTACGCAGGCAATTTAGCCTCGTTGAAAGCCGTTGAGGATAGTCCCAATTATCATTTCAGCGAGACCAATATTTGTGACGCGGGCGCGATTGAGCGTTTACTCAAAAAATACCAGCCTGATTATATCATGCATCTTGCCGCAGAAAGTCATGTTGACCGTTCCATTGACGGGCCTAGCGCTTTTGTCGAGACCAATGTTGTTGGAACCGTGCGCTTACTAAGCGCTGCAACCGATTATTGGCGTCTGCTTGAAGGTGAGAAAAAACGCGACTTTCGGTTTCATCATGTTTCAACGGATGAAGTCTTTGGAGACCTGCCCTTTGATAGCGGTATATTCACCGAAGAAACCGCCTATAAACCGTCATCGCCTTATTCGGCGTCAAAGGCGGCCTCAGATCATTTCGTCATGGCATGGTATCACACCTATGGTTTACCTGTCGTGATGTCGAATTGTTCTAATAATTACGGCCCTTATCATTTTCCTGAAAAGCTGATTCCGCTCGTGATTTTAAATGCCCTCGACGAGAAAACCTTACCCGTTTACGGCAAGGGTGAAAATGTCCGAGACTGGCTATTTGTCAATGACCACGCCCGTGCGCTGGAACAGATTATGTCACGAGGTCGCATTGGCGAAAGTTATAATGTTGGCGGCAATAGCGAGCAAACCAATCTGCAAGTTGTGGAAAAAATATGCGAAAGCTTAGATCAAAAACACCCCCGTAAAAACGGTCAGAAATATAGTGATTTAATCGCTTTTGTTACAGATCGTCCTGGCCATGATCGACGCTATGCCATCGACGCTACCAAGATAAAAACGGAATTAGGCTGGGAGCCGTCTGTCACTTTTGAAGCGGGATTATCAGATACGATCGATTGGTATCTGGCCAATGCATGGTGGTGGAAACCTTTGCGCGAAGCAAAATATTCTGGCGACCGATTAGGGGCGATAAAGTCTTGAAAGTTCTAGTCACAGGTCGCAATGGGCAACTGGCGCAAGCGCTATTACAAAAAACCAGTACACACAAAAATCAACGGCACGAACAGGATGACTTTATCTTTGCGGGTCATACGGAACTGGATCTTGAAAAAACAGATTTAATCGCGCCGTATATTCAAGACTTAGCCCCAGATATGATTATCAATACTGCGGCATGGACAGCGGTGGACTTAGCCGAAGACGTCCCAGAACGCGCCGCACTTTTAAACACAGCTGCGCCGTATGAGATCGCAAAAGCCGCGCGGGCGATTAACGCCAAGCTCATTCATATTTCTACAGATTATGTTTATAGTGGCCAAAAAGAAACGCCCTATCTGGAGTCTGATTCAACCGCGCCGCAAGGTGTGTACGGGCATACAAAACGCGCGGGCGAGTTACGGGTCTTGGAAACATTAGACAAAGCGATTATCCTCAGAACCGCTTGGGTCTACAGCCCGTTTGGAAAGAACTTTATCAAGACCATGTTGCATCTCGCAAAAGCGCGGGATGCCTTGAGCGTTGTGAATGACCAATTCGGTAATCCGACTTCGGCCTTAGATCTGGCCGATACAATTTTATCCATTAAAGACCAATGGGACACGCAACGGATAAAGGCACAGAAATCAATCCATCAAGACCCGATACAGAATAATAAGATATATCATTGCGCAGGGACAGGTCATACGCATTGGGCAGACTTTGCGCGTCATATTTTTGACGTGAGCCAAAAAGAAGGCGGGCCCACAGCAATCGTCACCGGTATCCCAACTTCGGAATGGCCAACGAAAGCCACTCGACCCCACAATTCCAAGCTTGACTGCACGGCTTTAAAACAAGCTTTTGGAGTCGAAATGCCGCATTGGAAAGTCTCGGTCGCGCAGACTGTCAAAGACGTGTTACGCTCTGAAATGACCCGTTAATTGGGGCTTTACAACAGGCATATCTTACCCCGCCTACTGGATGCGGCCTGCGGTATTGGTCCCATTACCCAACAACGCAAGAAGATCATACCAATGGCCGAAGGGATCGTACTAGAAATTGGTATCGGGTCGGGTCAAAACCTACCCTTTTACAACTCGGATAAAGTCACCAAAATCATCGGCGTAGATCCAGATGACGCGATTTGGAAACGCAGTGCTACGCGGCGTGACGCGTGCCAGATTGAGGTTGAACGTATCGGTTTGTCGGGTGAAGATATACCCCTGCCTAAAAATCTGGCAGACACTGTTGTCGTGACCTATGCCCTTTGTACCATTCCTGATCCTGTCAAAGCCTTGCGGGAAATGAGCCGCATTTTAAAACCGGGTGGGCGCATCCTGTTTTCGGAACATGGTAGGGCGCCGGATACTGACATAGTAAAATGGCAATCCCGGATCGATCCAATATGGTCAAAAATAGCCGGCGGCTGTCATAGCGGACGCGATATTCCTGACCTATTTAAACAAGCAGACCTGACCTTTGAAAGCTTGGAACACATGTATATCCCCGGCCCGAAGGTCTTAGGGTATAATTATTGGGGCGTAGCCTACCCGTAATCAATTTACAAAATGCCTGCCCTTCTCTTGGCGTATTCGACAGGCTGAACGGCGGATAATACCGTGAAGCTTTGGGCTATAGTGCGCGTGTTACACAAACGTGTACTGTATTTTTTACGAATAAATGCGTATCATTAAACCCGAAAACACACCTCAAGATTTAGGCCAAGCCGCCTCGTAAACGTGCGTATCTTTTTCACGTCCATAGCCGTTTTTGTTCCCATTATTTAGAACATGGTAAGCAAGACTTATGTGTATTCGAGTGTCCCTTTTTCCAATTTTGACATACTATTGAATAATGTATCCCGTAATACGAATTTGGTGAGAACACGACTTTGCCCTAACTTTAGGCTAAAACTTACGCTCGCAAACTGAATATGTGTGCCACAGCTTTTACAAGCTGTTGCATACGATAAATATCATTCAGCGTCGCTTCGATTGTGTCATCAGAATATTCACCTGATGCCAGATCAATAATTCCGAATTGATTGTCACCCGCAATATCAAATATAAGCGTGTCTTCAAACGCCGCGGCTCGAAACAATGCATCTGGCGAAAAGTCTAATAATCGCTCCAGCACTAAGGGGTCAAAAATGAGGCGGGCTTCAACCTGATCTGAACCTCTAAATTCAAATACTTCATCAATCGATGAGTATCCAATCGATATGGGTTTCATTTCGGCTTGAGATATTTTGTGTCCTGGCCAGCGCGCGACTTTCGTACGCATTTGTGTCTCACCTGAGAGCTTGTAAGGTGATTTGAAGAATAGCAATAAATGATATTGTGGCCCCTCAACTTGCCGCTTATCTCGCCATTCGACGGATGTAAATGACGTGCCGAGATAGTCTCCACAAAACCCATCCTCAAACCATTGGAGGCTTTCTTCAAATTTTTCTGCCTCTACACGATTATTAAGGTAAACGGACGGAACGGTTAAAAGTCCTGATCTGTGCGCCGTTTTGATAACCTTTTCAAAAGATTTATCATTGGGTTCGTCGCCACCATTTATATCAGCCTCTGAATAAGTTTTGCCCATGAATGTAATTGGTTTAGCGCTAGGGTTTGACGCATAGTTGAGGTCCAAGTGCTGACATATAATTTTCAGAGCGCGTGTTTTAGCGCTACGGTAAAACATGCCTTTATTGAGTGACGCATCAATTTCATCTCGTATAACATATATGTAGGCCAACGCGTACGCGATGAGTGCGACTAAGACATAAATAATTATCAAGAAAAACCCAAAAGGAAGAAACGATAAAATAAAAATACCGACACCCAACAAAACAAAAAAAAGCGTATTAAGAATGAGCTTAAATAATTTCGTCTTGAATTTTGGTTCGGAATTTACTGGGGCTTTATTTTGAACGTCACGAAAGAGTGGTTTGATTTCATTTTCAACAATTTCATCTAAATTATCTAGTCCCAGTTTATCCTCTATATCTGTCCATTCTGACATTTATGATGCCTTCCAATTCTTGTAAAATTGATGTGCCTAGCTTTTGCAGACATATTGTGACTTCACTTTTTCTAACGTATCGAATTCAACAGGTAACGGCCCCTCTTTACTCGCACGTTTGCGTTCAAAATATATACATCATGCAAGTTTGGGTATCAGTTTTATGCAGGAAATGTCCGACGAGTCTTGACGTGTTTACACTCTGTACATTGAAATAGTGCCCAATTTTGAATTAGGCGTTTTCTGTCACCCTGAAACTCAGCTTAAAATTAGTGCTTAAAATGTGCCTTTAAGTTTAGGTAAATCTTTATAATGCCCGTCTCGTTTTGTGACTTTGGCTTGCATGGCTTCCATCATCTCGGACGGGATAAGCATGGACATGTTCCAAACAGCGATATTATCGAGGGCGTCTTTTGTGTCGTGATCGCGGCTATAGGTGATCGCGCGTTTACATCCGTAAACTGCCAGAGGCGGTTTTTTGGCAATGTCTTGGGCCAAGGCCATCACGGCTTTCATCATGGCGGCCTTGTCCGAATAAACCGCGTTAAACAAACCACGTGATTTACACTCCTCGGCCATCATTTTACGCCCCGTATAGGCGAGCTCTCGCACGACACCTTCGGGCATATGATTTAAGATTCGCGGAAAGGTACCGACATCGGCCGTCATGCCCACAATAATTTCATATATGGTAATGAAGCTATCTTCTGTGCCGTAGCGCATATCACACGCCGTAATCAAATCGACTCCGCCGCCGTAACAACCGCCTTGAATTGCACTAATGACAGGGATGCGACAATCTTCGAGGGCGGTAAAACTGTCTTGAAGGCGTTTGACATTTCCGTAAAAACCCGCCCCATATTGCGGATCATTCTTATCAGACGTGTGAGCGATATCCGTACTGAACATGCCAATATCAATACCCGCGCTGAACACAGGCCCTTGCGCGGAGAGAACAATCACACGCGCTTTAGAATTGGCATCAATATCACGAACAATACGCGGCAATTCTTCCCAGAACTCTGCAATCATGGCATTGCGTTTTTCAGGACGTGACATTTCAATATGGGCGACGCCTGCATCAATCGTGACGTTAAAACATTTATAGCCCATTTGACAGATCCTTAAATCGAGACTTTTTAATCATTAAACACATTCCGCAAATTTATAGTCTATAGCTTGA
>CALCKU010000129.1 GCA_937965735.1 uncultured Caulobacterales bacterium | reverse complement strand
TTACAATGGCTCCTGCGCCGCGCACTTGACCTTCTTTTTGGCCAATAAAAATTTTTGCACCTAATTTGCGCAAACGCACGACATTGACATTTTCCGACATGTCAGAGCCTTGCACGGTATAACCCAGATTAATCATCACCTCGGCAATACCGCTCATTCCAATACCGCCGATACCGACAAAGTGGATCGGGCCTATTTCAAAGGGAACTTTGGTAGCGTGTGTGGAGAGCGGTGCTTTGGCATTCATGGGAAACCCGTTTAATAAAACTGTTTTCGGGCTAGATAGAGGTAATGACGCGCTCTGCCAAGAGGTTTGCGGCATCTGGACGACCTTGTCCACGCGCAGTAGCGGCCGCTGTTTTAAGCCAGTGTTCATCCGTAAGCCTTTCTTTCAACATTTTTGCAACATGTTGAGGATTAAACTCGGATTCAGGCACAATGTCGGCAGCATTAAGGCGTTGTAGTGACGCCGCATTCGCAGTCTGGTGATCGTCCATCGCGATTTTTAACGGTACGAGCAATGACGGCTTTCCCATAACAGCAATTTCAGACACGCTTGATGCCCCTGCGCGTCCGATAATAAAATGCGCTTTGGCTAAATGCGTTTCTATATTTCCAAAAAAAGTCTCACAGACCGCGCGCACACCCGCTTTTTCGTAAACCGCTTTTGCCGTCGTTAAATTCTCTTTTCGAGTTTGCTGTACAACATTCAGACGCTCTTTGAGAGGTGACGGCAAAAGCGCAATCGCTTGCGGGACAGTCTCGCTAATAATCCGTGCACCAAGTGACCCCCCTATGATTAATAGGTTTAATTGATCTTTTGGAACCGTGTATGCTTTAGGCATTGCCTCAATAATTTGCTTGCGAAGCGGATTGCCGGTCACAATGTGATTGGCGCGTTTTGGACATTTTTCAAGCGCTTCAAATCCAGAAGCGACAAAACGAGCCTTTGTTGCAAAGACGCGATTAACCCGCCCTAAAACTGCATTTTGTTCATGGATAATGGTTGGAATACGCAAAGCTTGTGCAGCCCGCATAGCGGGAAAAGCGGGATAACCCCCAAAACCTGCAACCACATCAGGTTTCCAATCTTTGATGAATCGTTTGGCTTGCCGGACACCTCTGGCAAGTTGCACGGCACCAATGGCCGCATGGACGGGACGGCGCGGAGATAATGTCGCCGCTTTCACTTCAAGGATAGGGTTTGCTGGGATATGATTGGAATGTTTACGTCCGCGAATATCGGTCATCATCGCGACCTCCCACCCCCGCGCTGTCAAAATTTCAGCCAACGCTTGTGCAGGAAACATATGTCCGCCCGTGCCACCCGCTGCCAGTAAAAGCTTCGGCATTATTGACCGTACCCATAGGCACCTGGACGGCGACGCGTAAACGCCAATATCAGACCCGCCGCTAAACAAAGCGCAAGCATTGAAGAGCCTCCGTAAGAAATAAACGGTAACGTCATGCCCTTTGGCGGTGCCATTTTCAGGTTTACATAAAGATTTATAATGGTTTGAATACCAATCATGGTCGCAAGCCCCGCAACGGCGAGTTGGCAAAAATAATCATTTAGGCGCAGTGCATTTCGAAAGGCACGTAAAACAAAGGCCGCCAATAATGCGACCAAGCACATCGAGAGTAAAAATCCAAACTCTTCTGAAACAATGGCAAAAATAAAATCCGTATGTCCGTCGGGCAAACGGAATTTTACTGTACCCTCACCTGGACCTTTACCCAGAAAGCCGCCGCTGCTAATCGCCTCGATGGCTTTATCGGTCTGGTAATTATCCCCGTCTGTATTGAGAAACTTCATAACACGGTCTCTGACATGTGGCAGCACAAAAAAGGCGCCCATTGAACCGAGAATAGAAACGCCCATTAGAAACAACATCCATCCTAAGGAAAGTCCTGCAAAGAAAAACACGGCGGCAAAACACAAGGTCAATAAAAAGGATTGCCCAAAGTCAGGTTGTTGCAACAATATCGCAATGAGCGCCATGTAAATGATAAAAACTAACATGACGCCAGGAACATTTGGGTCTCGTTTTTGTGCAGAAAACATCCATGCCGCAAAAACAATAAAAGCGGGTTTTACAAATTCTGACGGTTGCAAAGAAAAAGACCCAAAGCGCAACCACCGTGTGGCCCCTTTCACCGTATGTCCGTTAAACATGACATAGAGCATTAGAATAATGGCCCCAAACAGAGCTAAAACCGCAATGCGCCGCGCGTTTTGAACACTTAAAGTCGACACTGTAAAAGCGCCCAAAAGACCAAGCCCCGCAAACATGGCATGCCGATACAAGAAATGGAACGGATCTATAACATTCATACGCGCACTCGCGGCAGGCGAAGAGGCCATAGACAGCACGAGACCCGCGCCAATTAAACAAACCAGAAACGCCAAAGAAATATGATCAATACTGCGCCACCACTCAAACAGAAAAGATCTGTTTGTCCGAGAAGGCGTCATAACAGCGGAAATCATGTCTGAACCCCTGATAATTTGAGACCGTCAGCTGTATCTGAATGAGTAATTTCAGAGCGAGAGCGCTGAGGGTTAGAAAGTTTAGAATCAGGTGATTTTACGGGCGACTTAAGCGGTAACGGTTTTTCCCGTACCTTATTTTTTTCAGATTCAAACAGATCAATAATTTTCTGGCAAGCCATTCGAAACGCATCGCCGCGCCTTTCAAAACTTTTAAACTGATCAAAACTGGCACAAGCGGGTGAGAGCAGGACAATCGGATTCTCTACTTTAGAGTTCAGCGCATCGCGAGTGGCACACATGACCGCTTGATCCAAAGACCCTGAAATTTTATTTAAAACCGTCTCCGCATCTAAAGTCTTTTTAAAGTCATCCGCGGCTTCGCCGATGAGATAGGCTTTGGATATATTCTGAAATAAACCTGAGAGCGTTTCAATCCCGCCAACTTTGGCTTGTCCCCCGGCAATCCAGTAAATGTTATCATAGGCTTTCAAGGCCTGTTTCGCCGCGTCTGCATTGGTCGCCTTACTATCATTGACAAAGCGCACAGGGCCAACCGTTCCGATGGTTTCCATACGATGTTCAAGCCCTGGAAAGCTTAATATCGCATCCCCGATGTGACGCGGTTCAATCCCCAGCGCCGCAACAGCCGCAAATGCCGCCGCCGCATTCTGCCAATTATGCTCTCCCTCAAGCCCCTTCGCTTTACTAAGATTTGCGATTTTTAAGGTCTTATCCCCAAGCGCACTATAGAGCGTTCCTTTGATGACATAGACACCCCGTCCTAATGATTTTCGCCCTGAAATCGGAACGATTGAGCGGCCATTTTTTGCCATAAGTTTTGTGCAAAGCTCTTGGCCTTCAGGATTGTCTACACCGATAATTGCAGCATCCGATTTTTCTTGATTGTGGAAAATACGAGACTTGGCTTTGGCGTAGTCTTTGAGCGTCCCGTGGCGGTCTAAATGATCTGGAGATAAATTTAAAAACACAGCCGAATTAGCGCGCAAAGAATGTGTACGTTCTAATTGATAAGACGAAAGCTCAAGCACGTAATATGCGCCTGAATGCATCGTGTCTAAATCTAAAACACCACGTCCAATATTGCCTCCAATTTGTGCGTCCCGACCGCAGGCTTTTAGAATATGTCCAATAAGGGCTGTTGTCGTGGATTTTCCGTTCGTCCCTGTTATGGCGATAATTTTAGGCTTTGAAGAGTCTGGAATATCAAGTGTTTCGCGGGCAAAAATTTCTATATCGCATATGATCTCGACACCCGCTTTGCGCGCTTTTTGTGCGACCCAATGCGGTTTGGGTAATATGTCGGGGACTCCAGGCGAGAGAACAAGCGCACAATAATCCGACCAATCTGACAGAGACAAATTACACAAAGGAATATTAAGGGACTTCGCGGCTTGTCGCGCCGCAGGGTTATCATCCCACGCCTTTACAATCGCACCGCCTTTCATCAATGAAAGCGCTGTCGATAGACCCGAACGACCTAAGCCGAAGATTGCCAGCGTTTGCCCCTTAAATGTCGTTGCCCTAATCATGGCGTGAAAAATACCCTATCTAAGCTTAAGTGTTGAGAGACCGATCAAGGCGAGTACCATTGCAATAATCCAGAACCGAATAACAATAGTCGATTCTGCCCAACCCTTTTTCTCATAATGATGATGTATCGGGGCCATACGAAAGACCCGTTTACCTGTGAGTTTAAATGAGGCGACTTGGACAATCACGGACACCGCTTCGAGGACAAAAAGTCCGCCAATTATCGCCAGTACAATTTCGTGTTTTATAGCCACTGCCGTCACCCCTAAAGCCCCGCCCAAGGAGAGCGAGCCCGTATCGCCCATAAAGACCATAGCTGGCGGCGCATTATACCAAAGGAAGCCAAGACCGGCACCGATAATGGCACTCAGAAAAATTGTAATTTCGGCTGACCCTGCGATATAAGGCACACCCAGATAAACAGAATAGATTGAATTCCCGACAAAATAGGCAATCATGGCCAAGCTCATACAGGCAATCATAACAGGCACAATCGCAAGGCCATCTAATCCATCCGTTAAATTGACTGCGTTGGATGTACCCACAATGACCAGACAGCCAAATGGGATAAAGAATACGCCGAGATTAATGAGCGTATTCTTTAAAAACGGCACAGCCAAACCTGATGAGAAATGTTCAGGCGTTTGCGGGAAAATTTGCGTTAAGACGAAGCAAGCAATTGCCGCAATACTAAATTCTAAAATCAGCTTTATCTTGCCACTAAACCCTTTTGGATTTTGCTTGGAAACTTTCAAATAGTCATCATAAAAGCCAATCGCCCCATAACTGACGGTCACGAGAAAGATTATCCAAAGATATGGACTCCGCAGGTTTCCCCAAATCAGCGTTGAAATCACCACAGACAATAATATCAACAAGCCCCCCATAGTCGGTGTGCCCGCTTTTTGAATAATATGGCTCTCGGGCCCATCTTCACGAATAGGTTGCCCGCGCCCCTGTTTGCTTCGCAGCACATTAATGATGCGAGGGCCAAGGATAAACGCAACAATCATGGCCGTCATCAAGGCCCCGCCTGCGCGAAAGGTCAAATAGTTGAGAAGATTAAATATCTGGTATTCATCTGATAAAGGCGCGAGCCATTCATATAACATTATTGTGGCTCCGATTTTAACATATTGACCACTTGGCCGAGTTGAGCAGCATTCGATCCTTTAATTAGAACTGTATCCCCAATTTGCAATTCATCTTTTAGCGCTTCGAGCGTTGCTTCTGTATCTTTACACCATAAACCACGCATTTTTTGCGGCAAAGCCCCGCGAAGCGCGCGCATACATTCACCTGTGACAATGACACGTGAAACCCCTGCTGCAATCAAAGGCTCAGCAAGAGCGGCATGTAAATCCAATTCTGTCGGGCCAAGCTCACCCATATCCCCCAAAATAGCGAGCTTTCGACCTGTCTTTTGCCCAAGCACTGAAATCGCCGCACGCATAGAGGTTGGATTGGCGTTATAACTCTCATCAATCAAAGTATAGGCTTTACCGTCCATTGTAAGCGCATGAATCTCGCCTCGACCAGCAAGCGGTTTAATCTTCCGCAAGGCCGTAGCGCTTTTACGCAAGTCAAGCCCCGCCGCCAATGCGACCGCCATACAGGCTGCAGCATTTGAAGACCAATGCTCGCCAAGCACAGACAAAGTTACGTCATATTGCTGATAATTGATTCTCAAACGTGTATGACTGCCTTGCGCGTGGGATTTGGCCGTTACAATCGATATATCGCAATCGCCCTGACCGAATGTCAAAACTTTCAAGCCAAGTCGCTCTGCTTTTTCCATGAGGCGCGGCGTGTAAGCATTATCACCGTTTAACACAACAAAACCGCCCGGTTCCATACCGTCCATGATTTCGGATTTGGCCTCCGCTATGGCGTCAATACTGTCAAAATTTGATAAATGTGCACCTGCAACCGTTGTAATTACGGCTATATTTGGCGCGATAATTTTTGATAAAGCCGATAGCTCACCAGCATGATTCATACCCGCTTCAAAAACACCAAAATCTGCTGCCTGCGGTAAGCTTGCCAGCGTAAGCGGCACGCCCCAATGATTATTATAAGATTTTTGTGATTTGTGAACGACTCCGAATTCAGAACATAAAATCCCAAGCGCCTCTTTTACACTTGTCTTGCCAACACTGCCCGTCACCGCAATACGCATAGCGTCGCTTCGTATACGTGCGGCAATTGCCAAATCTTCCAGCGCTTTGAGACTATTTTTTACAATCAAGGCAGGGCGACCTGAAATCAGTTTTTCAGAAATTACAGCGCCTGCACCCGCGGCGTAAGCCTGTTCGATAAAATCATGTCCATCGCGCACGTCTTTTATCGGGACAAATAAATCACCTATTTTCAAACTACGTGTATCCATAGAAACACCGCTAATTGTCCAGTCTTCACGCAGTCGATTTTGTTCGGTCTCGCCCCTAACGATTTTCCCGCCTGTCGCCTTTGCAGCGTCTTCTGCACTCCAAAGCGGCTTAAACATTATAAAGTGCTTTCAAGGCCGTTTGAACCTGTTCTACATCTGAAAAAGGAATGACTTTTGTGCCGACAATCTGGCCTTGTTCATGGCCCTTGCCTGCAATCACGAGGCAATCTTGCGGGCCAAGCTGTTCAATTCCCGCCTGAATAGCCTTAGCCCTGTCACCAATTTCAATGGCGTCTGGACACCCCATTAAAACAGCTTTGCGAATAGTCGCGGCGTCTTCTGTGCGTGGATTGTCATCCGTAACGATCACCTTATCTGCGAGCTTAGCGGCAATTCGGCCCATTTTTTTACGCTTATTCGGGTCCCGATCACCGCCACATCCAAAGACAATAACAAGCTGACCTAAAGTGTGTGGACGCACACTACGCAAGAGTTTATCTAACCCGTCTTCTGTATGGGCGAAATCAACAAAGATTGGCGCGCCTTCAGCTGTCTGACCCGCACGCTCTAACCGTCCTGCAACACCGTGCAAATGCCCCAACGCCTCTAGAGCTTTCGCCTCGGAAACGCCTGTTTCTCTTGCCAGTGCAAAGGCCGCGACAGCATTTAAAACTTGAAACTCACCCGCTAAAGGCAATTCAATTTTATGACGTTGACCTTCAATAATAAGGTCAATTTTTTGACTTGATGCCATAGGCATAACTTCGTCAATACGCACATCTTCACCGCTCCAACCAACATGAATAACTTTTTGCCCAAGGTCAGTGCATGTTTGTGCAAGCCTTTGTCCATATGCGTCATTCACATTGATAACCACAGGCGCGTCTTTGGGCGTCAACTCGGTAAATAAACGAGTCTTAGCCGCAAAATAGTCCTCTGCATCTGTGTGATAATCAAAATGATCTTGCGTTAAATTAGAAAAGCCTGACACGGCGATCTTCACCGCATCAAGACGGGCTTGATCAAGGCCATGACTAGAGGCTTCCATCGCAACATGCGTAACCCCCTCTGCATGCAATTCAGATAAAGTCATATGCAAGGCCAACGCATCGGGTGTTGTATGCGTTAGAGAACGATAGCCCCTTGGTGATTGAATCCCCAGGGTTCCAAAACAGGCCGCATTAAGCCCTGCATGTACCCAAATTTGACGCAAAAACTCGACCGTAGAACTTTTGCCATTGGTTCCCGTCATAGCGACAAGGGTTTCAGGTTGGTGAGGATAAAATTTGGCCGCAAGCTCAGCATAAAGGCGGCGCGGATTATCGTCTGCAAAATACGGCACAGTAAGGTCTGATCGCAGAAAATCAGATACGTTAGGCGTGGATAATATTGCGCCTGCACCGCGCTCTAGCGCAGACTCAATATATGACCGTCCATCAGCAAGCGTGCCTGGAAGTGCCGCAAAGATCATACCCGGCTTTACCATACGACTATCACTTGTCAGACCCGTATATTCGGAAACGTCAATCCGATTCACATCAAAAACATGTGGCTTTAAAGGCGTCATGGCAAAGCGCTTTCATTTGGAAACGATCCTTTTGAGAACGGGCTCATAGCAATAGGGTCTAACCGACGCTCTACGCCTAAAATCGGCGCAATCCTCTCAATTACATTGCGTGTCGTCGGCGCCGCATTCCACCCAGCTGTTGCGCGGTTTGAAATGCCTTTAATAATCTTAGGTTCATCATAGGTTATCATCACAAGATAGGTTGGGTCTTCGTAAGGAAACGCGCCCACAAATGAAGAAACAAGCCTCTTTTCGTCATAGCCACCATAACTCGGCTTATCGGCTGTGCCTGTTTTGCCCATAACCCCGTACCCTTTAACCGCTGCATTTTTACCCGTACCGTCTGTTACAACAAAACGCATCAAGTCTCGGATATGTTGCGATGTTTGTTCAGAGACGACCCGTTTTGGCTGCGCAGGGTTGGCGGCACTCCGCTTTGCAATTGTCGGCGCAATATACTCACCGCCGTTTAACAAAGCCCCCATAGCAACAGCCAAAGCCAAAGGCGTCACCGATATACCATGACCATAAGAGACCGTGACCAAAGTAATATCCTGCCACTCAGATTGTAATTGCGGCTTAGCATTTTCCAAAAGCTCGAATGGAACCCGGTCAAACAGACCTAAATCTTTGAGCATTTTGATTTGCGCTTGCGCCCCAGAACGTATTGCCAATAAAGCCGTTCCGCGATTAGAACTTTGTGCCAAAATTTCAGGCATAGCCATTGGCTTCGCACTATAATGGTCATCGCGGATAAGGTTATTGCGCACTTTCAAAGGGTCTTGCACGGGAAATTCCTCTGTCAAATCTGTCACACCCGTTTCAAGCGCTAGCGCCATCGTGATGGGTTTAAACACTGAACCCAAATCATATGTCGACATTGAGGCATGATTAAAGCGAGAATCGTCCGAAAATGCGGCAACATTATTGGGGTTATAATTTGGCAAGCTCGCCATTGCCAAAATTTCACCCGTTTTAATATTTAACACGACCCCTGAATTGCTATTAGCCTTATACCGTGCGAGGCCAACACGGAGTGCTTCACTCAGCGCGTGTTGTACACGAATATCAATAGAGAGTGTTTTAGGCGGCGCATTGACACTCGACAAATGCGTATCAAATGCACGTTCTGCTCCGCCCCGCCCGCGTAAATCTAAATCTGTAAATCCAATAATATGAGAGGCCGTATGTCCTAACGGATAAACCCGTTTCGGCTCTATCCGAAAATCAATCCCAGGTAGGCCAATATCAAAAACGACTTGTTTCATTTGCGGCGTTAGCCCTCTCTGCAACCAAACAAAATCACGGTTGGATGAGAGTTTCGAGATAAGCGCACTGCGCTCTTGATTAGGGAAAATTTCTAACAATCGATCTGCGGTCTCTTGCACGTTCCAAACCCGCTTGGGTTCAGCAAATAGGGAATATGTCTGTAAAGTCGTCGCAAGCATTTCACCATTGCGATCAAAAATATCCGCACGTGTTGTTGTAATCTGCGGCGGCAAGCTTCGCTTTGTCTCTAGCGCTGTAAACAAGGATATTTCGGCAAATCTGAGAACAAATATCACCAACATGAAAACAAAGGTAAACATGCCTATTCGAATACGGATACGCCCTTCTGATACCGCCTCGAATTCTTTATCGGCCACGACCATATGCGGGATTTGCATATGGGGGTTTTGCATATGCGCATCTGGCAATTTAACAGGGGGACGTTTGAAAGGTAACTTATTGACCGGCCGCTTACTAACCAGCCCCTTATTGACTCGTTTCTTATCGGTTGGCCCTTTATTAAAAGACGAGCGGTTCACGGCGTTACACCTTGTTCACTGACACGCTCATCCTCAAACAGATTTGCAGCACCCCCAACACCCGATCTATTGGCATCGGGTATATTTAAAACGCCGCTATCTCGAATGGGAAATTGCCCGTCTATATCTTTGAGCGTTATCACGCGGTCATTTTGTGTCGGTACAAGGCCTAAATTATCAAATGCTAATTGGCTCAATCGCTCCGGACTTTCTAAATGGGCAATTTCGGCCCGTAGGACGTTAAGCGCTAAGTTTTCTTTTTCAATTTGCGCAATTAAATCTGCATGGACGACTTTCGCAGATTGTGCACGGATTTTGACGTAATAAAGCCCCGTCATTAAAACAACACCCAAAACGACCAAGAGAAACCCGATCAAACGGCGTGCAACACGGGCATTATCATAGTGATAAACACTCACAAAGCGCCTCTTATATCTGAGAGCTGTGTAACGCGTGGTAAAAGATCATCATCCATAGGAAAAGCGTTCGCATGCGTTCGTATAGCAAAGCGTAATTTCGCCGACCGCGACCGTGCATTCTCTGAAAGCTCTGTTTTAGAGGGGGCGATAACAGATCGCTTGGTCACAGAAAAACTACCCTCAAACTCTGAAACCTCTACGGCTTCAGGCAGATAGCGAGACCCACTTGAAGGCGCTTCTGAACGTCGACGCAAAAACGCCTTGACGATACGGTCTTCCAACGAATGAAATGTCACAATAATTAAGCGCCCCTCTGGCCGTAAAATACGTTCCGCCGCGCATAACCCCTTATAAAGCTCGCCAAGCTCGTCATTGACAAAAATACGAAGCGCTTGAAATACGCGGGTTGCAGGGTGAATTTTTCCAGATCGCCCAATTGCAGATTCTACAATTTCCGCCAAACCATCCGTTGTGGTAATCAAAGCCTCTTCGCGCGCACGAACAATAAAATCAGCAATCCGTCTGGCGCGGCGCTCCTCGCCGTAAACTTGAAATATCCGAATAAGCGCGGCGCGCGGCAAATGGTTTACCGCGTCAGACGCACTGACCCCGTCTGCCCCCATACGCATATCCAAGGGCCCCGACCGCATAAAAGAAAACCCACGCTCAGCTTGGTCAATTTGCATAGACGACACGCCGATGTCCAAGACAACGGCGTCAACGGAACCCGCGCCCAAATCGCCCATTTGAGAAAATGGCATTTCACGAAGTTCAAAACGCCCTGAATACCCCCGCAACAACGCATCCGCACGCGGCTTGACTCGGGGATCACGGTCTAGTGCGATGACGTTGCAAGCCGCCGCCTTTAAAAACGCTTCTGAATAACCGCCATTGCCAAAAGTACCGTCAACATAGGTCTCACCCGCCTGAGGGCTTAAGGCCGATAAAACTTCGGGAAGCATGACAGGATAGTGCATCATTACAACCCGCCCTCTAAAACGGGTAGACTCGAAACAGACTTTAAACGGTGACGGTTTTGCCGCGCTAAATCTCTAAACGCCCCCGCCCGCGCCACATGCGCTTCAGGACTCCAAATTTCAAACCGGCGCCCAAGGCCAACAAAAGTCACCTTGCCATTCAAACCCGCATATTCATGTAACTCTTTGGGCAAAGAGACACGACCACCACTATCAAAAGGTAAACGGCGGCTTTGCGCAAAGATTGCCTGCTGCAATGCCATGCGCCCCTCATCATAATAATCGATGGCCTCAAGAGAGCGTTGATACTCA
>CALCKU010000128.1 GCA_937965735.1 uncultured Caulobacterales bacterium | reverse complement strand
ACCGCATGTTCGGGACTTCAGAGAACACTTCATTTAAGGTCGGTATTACACCCACGAATTTACCGCGTAGTGGAAATGTTTGCCCGCTATCAGGTGTATACCCATACCCAATATCCAAAGCTTTCAAATATGCTAAGTCGCGATCTCTGACACGTCCCGTACCGTCTGTTCGGCACTCTAACTCCCAATCATGAAAGACAATGAATTCACCATCTGTAGTCGGATGAACATCCAACTCAATAATATCCGCACCATACCCAATGGCCGTAGCAAAACTCTCTAGCGTATTCTCGATATATTGATGCTCAATAGGAAATATGCGCTCTGCTGTGCAAGTTGCATTCGTCAACCCGTCACGCGAAAACGTTTGATGCACGCCGCGATGGGAGATCAAAGTCATCTCGCCGCTTTGCGGGCCAGCGATCCACGACGCATTAAACATGTAGATGACACTTAATATCACCAATACTCCCACTCCAAACTTATGTCGTGTCTTCATAATCTTCCCCATTTTTAAACACCCAAGTCTAAAATTGAGACCAAATAATGGCACATTGAAACTTTTTAGGTTACGGCGTATCAAACCAGAAAACATGAGACTGTCTATTTCATCTGCGCCCAAACCCCTGCCCTCCATTTCCGTCGTAATCGTTAATTTCAATGCGGGAGAATGGCTTTCGCGATGCGTGGAATCGGTTGTGGCGCAAACTTATGAAAACTTTAAATGTGTCATTGTCGATAACGGTTCAACCGATGGTTCGCTTGAAACATTAGGACCCCTTGACGCGCGGTTTGAAATTATCAAAGCGAACGATAATCTAGGCTTTGCCGCCGGATCTAACCTCGGCGCAAATCGGCATAAATCCGATTGGATTGCTATGCTCAACCCCGATGCATTCGCACGAATAGATTGGCTCGAGCAGCTGATTAAAGCCACCAATCTTGCGCCGAATGTCACCATGGTGGGATCAACGCAATATATGGCGTTAGACCCTGACACATTTGACGGGCTCGGCGACTATTACCACGTCACAGGTCTCGCATGGCGTGCAGGGTTTGGTCACACGGTTGGCCCAATAGAAACACGTGAAGCCTTTGGCCCTTGCGGCGCGGGTGCGTTTTATCACGGCGATACCTTCCGTAAACTTCGCGGATATGACGAGAGCTTTTTTTGTTATCACGAAGACGTTGACCTCGCCTATCGCATGCGTCTTTTTGGCGGTATTTGCATTCAAACGCCTCATGCAAAAATTGATCATATTAGCTCGGGCATATCAGGACGGGCTTCTGATTTTGCCGTATTCTACGGCACACGGAACCGCATTTGGACCTTTTATAAAAATACACCCTTCCCGCTTATAATATTTCTTATGCCCGTTCACATCGCGACAACATTATTCTTTATGATATGGTCATTTTTTCGCGGTGGTCGCGCAGAACCAACATGGCGCGGTGTCAAAGCGGGTCTTAAAGGCATAAAAGGACGCAAGGCTGACCGCGTCATCACACAGACTCAATTTAATAAGATATCCACTGCGGCACTGCTGAGAGCTTTTTCCTATTCTCCCATTGCCCTTATAAAAAGACGCGTTCCCAACACAAAAACCTATCAAGACAAAAACTTATGAAGATATGAAATCGTAAGATTTAGGGTGTAATAGTTCGTACAATTCGATCCACTCTTTAATATCACGTCAGAAAATTACAGCTTTAGGCACAATTTGGTATTTTAAATATCAATCTGACAGAAAGTTTCATCATGAGCCGTAAACCTTTAGCCTCAATTCCCGCCAACTCTCTTGAATTTGAAACCCAAGTCTTGGTTAAGCCCACAGGCTTTCGCGAATATGACGCGCGTTGGTGGTTTGGTATTCCGGGTCATACAAAAGCGCCAGAGCTTAATCTTTACGGCGTCCAAGCGCTGGGCGAAGGACTTGGCACATTAATGCATGAGCGCGGTGTTGATAACAAAATCGTTGTCGGCCATGACTTTCGCCATTATTCCCTCTCGATCAAACAAGCTTTGATTGTCGGCCTGATGAATGCGGGGATAGAGGTGCTCGACATTGGTCTTGCCCTCTCTCCAACCGCATATTTTGCACAATTTCATTTGGATTGCGCAGGCGTGGCGATGGTTACGGCCAGCCATAACTCGAATGGGTGGACAGGTGTAAAAATGGGTATTGAAGCCCCTCTGACCTTTGGCCCCGACGAGATGTCGCGTTTAAAAGACATTGTCCTTAACGCGCAAAGCAAACCGCGTACTGGTGGATCGTATAAATTCGTCGACGGCATACGCGAAGCGTATATTGACGACCTGACCAAAGACATAAAACTCAAGAATAAGATTAAAATTGTCGCCGCTTGCGGGAACGGTACAGCGGGTGCTTTTGTCGAAGATGCCCTTCGTGCAATCGGTGCGGAAGTCGTACCTGTGGAATGCGATCTTGATTATACTTTCCCCAATTACAACCCTAACCCTGAAGATATGAAAATGTTGCACGCCATGCGGGATGCCTGCCTAGAACACAAAGCCGACGTTGCCCTTGGCTTTGATGGTGACGGCGATCGGTGCGGCGTGGTCGATAATGAAGGCGAAGAAATTTTTGCCGATAAAGTCGGTGTCATGCTCGCACGAGACCTTGTGAAATTACACCCCAATGCACAATTTGTCGTCGATGTAAAATCGACAGGGCTTTATATGACCGACCCTGTCTTGATCGAGGCCGGTGCAAAAACCGATTATTATAAAACAGGCCATAGCTATATTAAGCGCCGCTCTAAAGAGCTTAACGCCCTCGTCGGCTTTGAAAAATCAGGTCATTATTTCTTTAACGCGCCTATCGGGCGCGGCTATGACTGCGGGCTGACATCTGCCATTGCCATTTTGCAAATGCTTGACAGAAA
>CALCKU010000127.1 GCA_937965735.1 uncultured Caulobacterales bacterium | reverse complement strand
CGCGGCTTAATTTTGACATTGCTCTAATCAACAGGTTTGGATATAGGACTGTTCGTACGGCACCATGGCGGAGTGGTTACGCAGCGGATTGCAAATCCGTCTACCCCGGTTCGATTCCGGGTGGTGCCTCCAAACACCCCTACTAAGTTTAATGTCAACGGATTTTAACGGAGAGGCTTTTCGTTTGTAGGATGTGTTTGTGTATCTGATTGCATCGTATAGTGTGCCTCAAATTGTCTTGTGAAATACTTTCAATATTCAGTTTCTTATAAGTGTATTTTGAGAGAATCGGTTTCGTATTAGAATCATTTAAATTCATCACCGCCGTTAATTGGATCTCTAAAATGCGTGAATTGGGTCACTAAACAAGCTTGCGTGAATATAGTGGAGTACAAAGTTTGAATACCGCATTGAGTAGATTCTTTTGCATTTGGAGTGTTTTTTCACTTTAAACGTGTGTTTGATTTCATTTAAAGCGTTCTGAAGTGATTTTACTAAAAGTTAACGCTATAAGAGTGTGAGATTTCGATTCTCTCCCCAAGGGAATTCTAACCTCTATAGACAAGTTGTAATTGTTCCCTTAACAAAACATTAAGGGAATTAATGGCTTATAAAGCCAAAAATACGGGAGTGCTATATGTCAGAAAATTCAACTGGCACAACAAATAGCGGTATGGGCGATATTGATATGGTCGGTGACGAGCCGAGTATGGAGGATATTTTGGCCTCTATTCGAAAGATTATCTCCGACGATGAAGGGGAGAGTAGTGTAACGGATCAGCCTTCTGAGATTGATATGCTGTCCCAAGATGATGAGCTGGTGGCGCCATCACAATTTGATCACTCTCTTGATTTTGTACACGATAGTGAAAATGAAGTGAAGGGTCAGCGTGTACACAATAATCTGAATAATGAGTTGTTAAGTCAAGAGTTTGAAGCGGATGAGTTGGATGAGCTTTTATCCTTTGATGATTTAGATATCCCTGACAGTACAACCGTAACGCCGTCGACTGAGATCGATGCGATTCATACACCTAAAGATGTAAAGAGTTCGCTTGGAGATTCAGTTTCAGACATAACCGACCTAACGGATGTTTTTGAGCTACCGGAGCAAGGCCAAGCACTGAAATCAGATTCGTCAGAATCAATGTCTGAAATTTTTGAAGCCTTAGATTTGACTGTGAAAGATAAGGGTTCGAGTTCTGACATGGATGTCTTCGCCTCAATCGCTTCGGAAGCTGGGCTTTATAGCGCATCCAATTCTGGGGATGATCATATCTCTGCCTATGATGTTAAAAATATAAGTCTCGACGCTGAAAACTCTGATACGGATTTAAGTTTGGGCGATTTAGAGGATTTAGATTTTATTACCGATTCGACTGAATTCGAGCCAGGTGAAGGGGTTAAAAACGATACGGTAGAAACCGCACAGGGGGTAAATTCCGCAGGCGAAACCGATATGGATTTAGTGAAGTCCTTAATGGCGGACCTAGCTGACGATTCATTTTTATCGGATGAAGAGTTACTCCAAAGCAATATTGAGGCTGAAACATCTCTAAATGCATCTATGCGTGAAATCACTTTACCCGATGAGACCGTTTCTAGTGATCAACCGACTTCAGATGTTGTAACCGATGATCTTCGTTTTGGGCAAGAAGACTTTAGGCAAGAAAACTTTGGGCAAGACGGTTATGCGCAAGAAGAGCATGCGCATGGAGATATGAACTCTGGCACTTTAAGCTCTGATGACGAAACGTCTATATTGGATGAAATTTCATCCATGACTATGGCGGAGAATGATGACCGCTCTCAAATGGAAAAGGCTCCTGAGACAGGGGCTTTGGAGCCGTCCACTTTGCTTAAGGGGGCTTCACTAAGTGCTATCGCAACAGGTGCTACATTAAACGCATTGGGGCGCAGTGAAGACAGTGACGCGGAAACTGTGTCTGATACATCTTCCGTAGAAATCGCGTCGGGTGATAATGATACAGATTACCGCTCAGACGACGTTTCACTTGATGCTGCATCCATGTCGTTTCAAGAGATCGCAAACCGAGCTGAAGAGACGGCGCGTGATGCCGAAACGGTAAAATCTAGAACGTCAATTCTAGATCAAGTTTGGTTACAGGACTCAAGCGATGAAGCGCTTGATATGTCTGACACTTCAGATGCGTCTAGTCTTGAAGATATTGAAGGGCAGGATGTACAGCTGATAAATGAAAAAGAAAAGCGTGATGAAATTTTAGAATCGGTTCAAACAGTAGATGATATAGACGATGCACCGAGTCAAAATGTAAAAAGCGATTCAAAGGAGGCTATGGAAATGGCAAATGCAATGAGAAGTGACGCAATATTAGACGAAGTAACCGCTCGAGCCACATCTGGTGCCTTTGCTGAACTCAATAATGTTGTCGAAGAAAAAGCGATTATCGCAGAGCGCGGTGATAGAATCGGGGATCTTGTTCAAGAGGCATTACGCCCAATGTTGAAAGATTGGCTTGATGAAAACCTCAAGGGTATTGTTGAACGTGCTGTGGCAAAAGAAGTTAAGCGTATTTCGACTGGTAAATAGAGGGTCATATTTGTTAAATTCGCAGGCTCGCCTGATTGCGTAACGCATTACAGCTCTTGGATTTTAATAATTACCTTTTAAAAAATTAACCTACGGGTTATGTCTAAACAAAGACCCCGCCCTCTCATTAAGAGGGGGTGGGGTTTCTTGTTACAGGATATATTATGTTGGATAAAAGTTTTAATCCGAAATCTGTTGAACCGCGCCTCTATAAGGCTTGGGAAGAGAGCGGTGCGTTTAAACCGAAAATGGATACTTCGCTTGAGGCTTATTCCATTGTGATCCCTCCGCCCAATGTCACGGGCAGCCTGCATATGGGGCATGCACTCAATAACACACTTCAAGATATATTGATCCGTTTTGAGCGCATGCGCGGTAAAGATGTTTTGTGGCAACCGGGCACAGATCACGCGGGTATTGCCACACAAATGGTGGTTGAACGCAAACTCGCGGCAGAGGGGAAGCCAGGTCGTAAAGATATGAGCCGCGAAGAATTCGAATCTATTGTCTGGGATTGGAAAGCCGAATCGGGTGGAACGATTGTGCAGCAACTGCGTCGCCTTGGTGCGTCTTGTGATTGGTCGCGTGAGCGTTTTACAATGGGCGATCCCAAAAACCCTGATGATAAAATGGCAGAGGCTGTTGTTAAAGTCTTTGTCAAAATGCATGAAGAGGGCCTGATCTACCGCGATAAACGCCTCGTGAATTGGGACCCGCATTTCCAAACCGCAATTTCGGACTTAGAGGTCGAGAACAAAGAAATTGATGGTCATTTCTGGCACTTTAAATACCCATTAGAGGGCGGGGAAACCTATACTTACGTCGAGAAAGACGAAGACGGGAATATCACGCTTGAGGAAGAGCGAGATTATATTTCAATCGCAACGACACGTCCCGAGACCATGCTGGGTGACGGCGCCGTGGCTGTCCATCCCGATGATGAACGTTACGCCCCTATCGTTGGCAAAAGGGTGCGTTTACCGCTCGCGGATCGTTTGATCCCGATTATTACGGATGAATATCCTGATCCTGAACTGGGGTCTGGGGCTGTGAAAATTACGGGCGCTCATGATTTCAATGATTATGAGGTCGCCAAACGTAACGCTTTGCCACTTTACGCCCTAATGGACGAAGTCGCATGTATGATGCAAAGCCAAGACAAAGACGGCCAGAATATGATGCCCGAAAAATATGTCGGCATGGACCGGTTCAAAGCGCGTAAAGCGGTGGTCGCCGACATTGATGCGCAAGACCTACTGATTAAAACTGAAGATAAAAAGGTCATGCAACCGTTTGGGGATCGCTCTAATGTGGTGATTGAACCCATGCTAACAGACCAATGGTTCGTGGATGCAGAGACATTATCCAAGCCAGCGGTTGAAGCGGTGAATTCCGGTAAGACCAATTTTGTCCCTGAAAATTGGAAGAAAACCTATGATAATTGGATGGATAATATCCAGCCTTGGTGCATCTCTCGCCAGCTTTGGTGGGGGCATCGGATTCCAGCTTGGTACACAGATGAAGGTGCAATAATTGTCGCGGAAGACGAAACTGCGGCTCAGTTGAAAGCGGGTTCTGGAGTAAAGCTAAGACGAGATAATGACGTACTAGACACATGGTTTTCTTCTGGTCTGTGGCCGTTCTCGACGATGGGGTGGCCTGATAAGACGGATGAATTGGCGCGGTTCTATCCCGGTTCCGTACTGGTCACGGCCTTTGATATTATCTTCTTCTGGGTCGCGCGGATGATGATGCAAGGCATTCATTTCATGGATAAAGTGCCGTTTAAAGATGTTTATATCCACGCGCTTGTCTTAGACGAGCAGGGACAGAAAATGTCTAAATCCAAGGGCAATGTCGTCGACCCGCTTGCGATTATTGACGAATACGGCGCGGACGCTCTGCGCTTTAATATGGCGGCGCAAGCGGCGCAGGGGCGTAATGTACGTCTGTCTATGTCGCGCATTGAGGGCTACCGTAATTTTGGCACGAAGCTTTGGAATGCGGCGAGATTTGCGGAAATGAATGGTTGTAAATCTGTGCCTGATTTTGACCCTAGCACCTGCACGCAAGCGGTTAACCAATGGGTCGTCGGTGAGGCGGTTCTGGCTATAAAAGATATTACGCGCTGTATTGAAAGCTACCGCTTTAACGAGGCGGCGGAAGCGGCGTATAAATTTGCACGCGGGGTCTACTGTGATTGGTACCTAGAGCTTATCAAACCAATGATGACAGACACGGGCGCAGCGAAAGTTGAAACTCAAGCCACAGCAGGGTGGGTGCTCGATCAAATTTTGAAAGTCCTGCATCCGTTTATGCCTTTCATCACTGAAGAGCTTTGGGCGCATACGGCTGACATGCGCGAGACGCATTTGATTTTGGCCGATTGGCCTGATTTATCTGATGACTTAATCAAAGCGGAGCCTTCCAAAGACATAAATTGGCTGATTGATCTTGTGACGGCTTTACGGTCTGTACGGGCCGAGATGAATATCCCGCCCTCAAAGAAAGCCCCGCTCTTGCTGATTGGAGCGAACGTGGCAACGCGAAAACGTGTCGCAAAATACACAGATGCTTTGGGCCGTATGGCAAGAGTTGAAAATTGGTCAGAGGCCATATCCGCCCCTAAAGGTGCGTTGCAGACAGTTGTCGATGAAGTGATTTACGCATTGCCGCTGGAAGGTTTGATTGATCTGGATGCCGAGCAAGCCCGTTTATCGAAAGAGATTGAAAAAACGCAAAGCGAAATAGAGAAGATAAATAAAAAGCTCGGTAATAAAAACTTTGTTGATAAAGCGCCTGAAAAAGTTGTGCGTGAACAACATACGCGCCGTGAAAATTTTGAAGCAGAGTTGAAGACCTTGCAAGCGGCACTCGATAATTTATCTTAATTCGGGCAAATTTATGTTTAGACAGTTTTATATTTAGCTTAGTTTACATCAGGTCTATATTTTAGCGAAAGTGCCGTTCGGTAATATGCATCAATTTGAAGAACATCATGTGGAATTTGAGGGTTTTTCCGAATATTTTTCTAAAAACATGGCAACTCGGTTAGAGCTCGCCGAGCAGGCCCGCATTGATGCGGTTAAACGTGTTTTGTTTTGGTCTGTTATCATATTGTCTGTTGGATTGATTATCGGCATTGGCTTGATGGATGTGACAGGTGATATATTTTTGGTGTTTTTTATGCTCTTTGTGTCCGCTATCTTTGTAGCGGTTGTCGGCGAAACTATAATGTCGGCCGTTAAGCTTGAAACTAAAACGCATCTTGTTTCACATATTTGCAAGTTCTTAGGTTGGAAGTTTTCGCCAGACTTTTATATCCCGACCGTCGATTTAAAGCGTCTTTATGAAAATAAAATGATAACAACGCGTTATCATCGCTACGCTTATGAAGATACGATTCAAGCCCACGTACACGGTGCAAACATTGACATGGCGGAATTGACTTTAGAAAGACGATCGGAAAATAAGGGGACAACCACATGGGTCAAAGTCTTTCACGGACAAATTATCACGATTGATTTTAATCGAGAATTTTCAGGGCGTACTGTTGTCTTAAGAGATAAAAAGGTTTTCAACGCCAAGCGTACAGGCGGTATGAAGCGGGTTGGCTTAGTTGACCCTGTGTTTGAAAAAATATTCGAGGCTTATAGCACAGATCAAGTCGAAGCCCGTTATTTGTTGACGCCAATATTTATGCAACGCCTTGTCGATCTTGAAACCTGCGTGTGTGGAAAGAATATTCGTTTTGGTTTTTTTGATAGAAAGCTAACAATTATTGTTGAAACGAAAAACAGATTTGAAGCGGGATCAATGTTCACTACACTTTTAACCCCTAATAAAACCCAGAAAATACTCGATGAATTTGGGGCGGTTTTTGATGTGATTGACGGTGTTTTGAAGCCCGATAATTATCGTCCCGTCATATAATTAAAGATCAAATACACCGATAACGGGCACATGGTCAGAAGGTTTCACGCCTTCGCGCACATCGCGGTCAATGGTAAGGCCTCGAATACGGTCAGCGGCTTGCGGGGATAAAACAAGGTGGTCAATCCGAATGCCTTTATTTCGGGGCCAAGCCCCGCCTTGGTAATCCCAAAATGTGTATTGTTCCGCCCGTCCATCGAGCATTTCGAACGCTTCTGTAAATCCTAAGTTTAATATTTCACGAAAGGCTTTGTGCGTTTCTGGGCGGAAGGCTGCATCGCCTTCCCATCCTATAGGGTCATGCGTATCTTTGGCTTCGGGTATAACATTGTAATCCCCCGCTAAAATCAGAGGCTCTTCGAAGGGCAGAAGCGATTGTGCGCGCGCTTTCAGACGCGCCATCCAAGTGAGCTTATAAAGATATTTTTGTGAAAAGGCCTCGCCGTGTATGACAGGATTACCATTGGGAAGGTAGATTGTCGCGACCCGAACGGGGCCGTTATCGCCCATGATTACGGCTTCGAGGTAGCGAGCCTGTTCATCATTATCATCGCCCGGGAGCCCCGATATAACCTCTTCAAAAGGTCGTTTTGAGAGAATAGCCACACCATTGTAAGATTTTTGTCCGTGTATTGCGAGATTATATCCAAGGGATTCGATCTCTTCGCGTGGAAAGGCTTCGTCAATTGTCTTGGTTTCTTGTAAACATACAATATCAGGATTGGCGGTTTTTAGCCATTTCGTCACCGCATGGAGACGGGCATTGATTGAATTTACATTCCAAGTCGCTATTTTCATATCGGTGTCGTCGCGGAAGGGGGCGTGAGTGTCAAGCCTCGGTTCAATATAAGCGTGGGTGGGCTAATTTTATACATTTATTCTATGCTGACGTGATTTGTTTAAACGTAATGCGTGTCAGTTTAAACTGCGAAACGGGTCAAATTGAAAAACTGGTTCCGCACCCGCACCCCGCCACGGCATTCGGGTTATGAATTTTAAAGGCTGAACCAATCAGTGCATGGGCATAGTCGATTTCTGCACCTTCTAAAAACCCAACACTGACATCATCAATCACAACCCGTGCGCCGTCTTTTGCAAGAACAATATCATCAGCATTAGGCATATCTGCGAAATCAAATTTATATTGAAAACCAGAGCATCCACCGCCTTCGACGGCAACGCGGAGGAACTTTGTTACACCTTGCTTGGACATAATAATATTGATCTGTTTCGCAGCAGAAGCGCTGAGTGAAATATTTCCAGTATCAGACGGGTTTGTATCTGTAATCACGGACATGTCGGACTATCCTTTCGATGAGTCTTGTATATAAGGTCATCAATTCTATAATTAAAGGGATAACCTTCGTGGTCACTTTCTCATCAAGCCGAAATCGTGCTATATATGCCTCTAATCCAAATAATTGTCGGGGACGCAGAATCCCGCAACCCTCTGCCTCTGAACGCAGCCCCTTTCAGAGGGATAAAGACCGCATAATTCATTCCA
Organism: uncultured Caulobacterales bacterium; assembly: GCA_937965735.1. Taxonomy (GTDB): domain Bacteria; phylum Pseudomonadota; class Alphaproteobacteria; order Caulobacterales; family Maricaulaceae; genus CALCKU01. Next base: position 5,477 of record CALCKU010000127.1, on the reverse strand, counting down.
GTGCTTTTCGACGTTTAAAAGGAAAAACACAGGTCTTTGTCGCCCATGAGGGGGATCATTATCGTACACGTTTGACGCATTCACTTGAAGTGGCTCAAATTGCGCGTTCAATCGCTCGTGTTTTAGGGTTAGATGAAGATTTGGCTGAATGTCTAGCGCTTGCCCATGATATGGGGCACCCGCCTTTTGGGCATTCGGGCGAACATGCTTTACAAGCTTGTATGGAAAATTATGGCGGGTTTGACCATAATGCTCAAACGCTGCGAATTGTCGAAACATTAGAAGGCCGATATGCTGCCTTTGACGGATTGAATTTGACATGGGAAACCTTGGAAGGCATTGCCAAGCATAATGGCCCGCTCATTAAATCAAAAGCGGATGTAAAAAAACTTCCATGGGCGTTAAGACATCTTGAAAACTGGGAAGCGTTAGAACTTGAGACTTATGCGGGGCCCGAAGCACAAGTGGCAGCGCTTGCCGATGATATAGCTTATAATAATCACGATATTGATGATGGGTTGCGGGCAGGTTTGTTTCGGGTTGAAGAGATTTGCGAAGTCTCGATCATTGGACGGACATTTGACGCTGTAAAGAAACGATACCCCAATACGAGCGAAGATCGTATGATCCACGAGGCCGTTCGGGATTTGATCGGGTTTATGGTTTCTGACGTATTGGAAGAGTCCCGCACTCGACTGACTGCGTTTAATCCACAAAGTGCGGATGATATTCGAAATTTGGATAGACCTGTCATTGATTTTTCTGATAAATTTCGTGCGGAAGAGGGAGCTCTCCGGAAATTTCTTTATGAAAACATGTATAACCATTACAAGGTTAATCGCATGATGGGACAAGGCACGCGTATTGTCGAAGAGCTGTTTTCATTGTTCATAAAAGACCCTGATATCTTGCCAACAGAGCTAAGAAAACAATGTGATGGCCCGGAAACCAAACATACAGCGCGGGTTATTTGTGATTATATCGCGGGTATGACCGATATGTTTGCAATGGCAGAGCATAAAAAACTGTTTTCAGTCATGGGCTATCTATAAAATCTCATATCGGTTAAATCTCTAGAAAGTTTTGTATAAAATTAAGGGTTACTTGATTCTAAATGGCATTTATAAATCGGGTGTTATAATCTAAGCGTTATTGGACAACGCTAAAATTCTGAGAAATGTAATAATGAATACGCCAAATAATGATTTCCGAACTGATTTGGATATAAATGAGACTTTAACACCGTTTGACGCCATGGAGCAAACGGGACGCCGAGCCATGCTTTTATTGCTCGCTTCACTCGGTTTTTTACTCATTCTGGCTTTAATCATATTTAATGTTTATCAACCGGGTGTAAGGGATCGTAACGCGCCGCCGACGATCAATGCTGAAAATACGCCTTTTAAATACAAGCCTGACAATCCTGGGGGACAAATTGCGCCAGATCAGGATAAAGAAATTTACAAAGCCATGAACGGTCGGAGCTCTGACGGAACGGTCATTCCGTCTCCGCAAGCTGAAATTCCGATTACGATTCCAAAATCGGCTAATATCTCTGTCGAACCTGCAATTTCGGTGAAACCCGCCACAAAATCTATCATTAACGCTCCCAAACCCGCTGTTCAGCCTAAGGTTCAACCTAAAACCACCGTGGTCACGAGTGCAGGCAATTCAAATTATGTGGTTCAACTGGCCTCAGTCAGGAGCCGTGAGGCGGCAGAACAATTATGGAATGGGCTCAATACAAAGTTTAGACGCGATCTTAGCCCGCCTTTATATGCCGATATTAAGCGTGCGGATTTGGGCGATAAAGGTGTGTTTTATAGACTGAGAGTGGCAGGTTTCTCTTCCAAAAATAATGCAGTCGATTTGTGCAATTCCCTTAAAGGACGTCAACAAGCCTGCTTTGTCACGAGAAAATGACAATTAGTTCAGCCATATTAGGGCTGTCAGGGCCTAAATTAACAGCAGGAGAAGCCGCCTTTTTTCGGGATTGTAATCCGTGGGCGTTTATTCTGTTTGCGCGTAATATAGAAACTCCAAAGCAGGTTCAGAAGCTAACGTCTGATCTTCGCGAAAGCGTGGGGCGCAATTGCTTGATTTTCATTGATCAAGAGGGCGGGCGCGTTCAACGTCTAAGGCCACCGCATTGGCACTCTTTTCCCTCTGGCGCAGAATATGCGGCGCTATACGCGGAAAATAAACGGCTTGGTAAAATGGCCACATTTTTGGGACACAGGCTTATAGCGGATGATTTAAGGGGGCTTGGTATTACGGCGGATTGCGCGCCCGTGCTTGACTTGCCACAAGCTAATGCCGACCCAATAATTTCAGATAGGGCCTTAGGACAAGACCCTGATGCGATTATCGATCTCGCTCATGCGGCAATGGCAGGGCTTATGATGGGCGGGGTTGCCCCCGTTGTTAAACATATTCCAGGTCACGGTCGGGCTGAAGTCGATAGTCATCATGCGCTTCCAATTATCCATGCTGATGCGTTTACTTTAGATCGTTCTGATTTTGTGCCTTTTAGAGCGTTGTCAGATGCGCCAATGGCCATGACGGCGCATGCTGTTTACACAACGTCATCACGAAAAGCTGTCACAGTGTCCCGAAAAGCGTTTGTTGAACTCATACGCGCAAAAATTGGGTTTGATGGTCTGGTTATGTCCGATGATCTGGATATGAAAGCGCTTAAAGGGACTTTGACGAAGAAGACGGAACGGGAGTTATATTCAGGTTTTGATATTGATTTGCAATGTTCGGGTAAATTAGCGGATATGGTCAAAGTGGCAAAAGGCCTGAGGACATTAACGGGCCGAGCGTTGGAACGAGCGGAGATGGCAGAGCTTTGCACAGAAGACATTTCTGATTTTGACCGAAAACACGCGCTCGCAAATTTATCTGATCTTATACCAAATTTTGGCCGCGCATAATGTCAGAAGATTTTCAAGACGATTTCGCATTTGAAGCGGCGGATGATGCAGCCGATGAGGGGCTTAGTCTTTTACTTGATATTGACGGTTATGAAGGGCCCTTGCATTTATTACTTGAGCTCGCGCGAAAGCAGAAAGTTGATCTCGCTAAGATTTCAATACTCGAATTGGCCGAGCAATATATAGCTTTTATCAAAAATGCCACAGATTTACGGATAGAATTGGCGGCGGATTATTTGGTCATGGCGTCGTGGCTGGCTTATTTAAAATCGCGTTTGATCTTGCCAAAAGAGAGTGAAGAGAAGGCTTTGCCAGAGGCGGATGAACTGGCCGCGCATCTTGCGTTTCGATTACAAAGATTAGAAGCCATGCGTCGTGCGGCAGACGGTCTATTTCGTTTACCGATGACGGGGCAATCTGTATTTGTCCATGGTATGGCTGTCGGGCTAAGATCACGGACTACGCCGCTTTATAGCGCCGAGCTTCTTGATATTTTGAAAGCCTACGGGGATTCGCGTTCAAAAACGACGATTGGGAATTATAAACTACCCCGCCTCAAAGTTATGTCACTAGAAGATGCGCGTGATCGCTTGCGGCGTGTTATCCTCGCTATGGCCGATACGGACACAGATTGGGCAATTTTAGAGACGCTTTTGCCTATGCCACATGACCTTGAAGAAGAGGTGCCTTCACGATCAATTCGGGCGAGTTCGCTCTTGGCGGGTTTAGAACTCGCAAAAGAGGGGGATATTGAAATGCGTCAGAGCGGTGTCTTCACGCCAATTTATGTACGGAAAGCTCAATTAGGCCATTCACCTAATGTTGACCCCGTAAATGAGCATAGCAAGTCTAAGACACGTGAAGACGAGACGCCGTGATGTCATATAGCGCCAAGAGTGTGAGATTGTAAAATGAGTGATGACCGCGTAGAAAAAGCTGCCACAGCTATTGAGGAAGGCGTGATACAAATCTCTGAGCGCCTAAAAAGTCAAGGCGGCGGTGAGGTTTTGGAGCATGATTTGCGCCTACTCGAAGCGCTTTTATTTGCAGCAGTTGAACCGATTGATATTGAAACGCTTCGGGAGCGTATGCCGAAGGGCTGCGATGTTGGCGCGCTTTTAGCACGGCTTTCTCGGGATTATCAGGGGCGAGGCGTGAATCTTGTACGTGTGGCGGGGCGTTGGCGTTTCCAAACGGCGAGTGACCTTGAGCATAACCTTATCGATATTAAAGAGGCTCCTAAAAAGCTCTCGCGTGCGGCGTTAGAGACTATGGCGATTATTGCGTATCACCAACCTGTAACCCGTGCAGAGATCGAAGATGTCCGCGGTGTTGTGGTTTCTAAGGGAACTTTGGATGTTTTAATGGAGTTAGGTTGGGTGCGTTTGAGAGGCCGTAGACGCACGCCTGGGCGTCCTGTGACTTACGGAACAACAGAGGCCTTTTTGGCGCATTTTAATTTGGAAACCATTGGTGATCTTCCTGGCCATGAAGACTTGAAAGCGGCGGGTCTATTAGACCCGCGTTTGCCAAAGAATTTTGAAATGCCAAGTCCAATAATGCCAGATGGTTTGACCGATAATGAAGATCCGTTAGAGGATGAAGTCGAAGCGGAGTTTTTTGAAGACTTCTTAAAAGATGACGCGGATGAAACAGCCGACAATGAAGCCAATAAAACTGATAATTAAAGTAATGATTTGTGGATACAAACCCACAAATGTAAGAAGTTAAGGTCTTATTGTTTTACATGAGTTGATACGGGGCGATCTCTCGTTTATAATCTTCTTTTATTTAGGAAAAACTATGGCTCTTGGTCCTTGGCAAATCATTATCGTCCTTATACTTGCTGTTTTAATGTTTGGCGGACGTGGACGTATTTCTTCGATTATGGGAGATATGGGGAAGGGGATAACCAGTTTCCGTAAAGGTCTGAAAGACGGCGTTGATGAGATTAAAGACGCGGCAGCTGACGATACGATTGATGTGACACCGAAGAAACAGGATAAATCGAAATAGATCCTAACCGCCATAGAGGCACATTATGATTCCTCAAATCGGTTTTGCCGAAATGCTTGTGTTGGTTATTCTTGCGATTATTGTCGTGGGGCCAAAAGATTTGCCTAAACTCATGCGTTCAATTGGGCAATTCATGGCCAAAATACGGTCTATGGGGAATGAGTTCAAACAAGCTTTTGATGATATGGGAGCCGAGGAAGAGATTGCTTCTATGCGCCGCGAGATTGAGGCACTCAAGAAAGTTGGCCAACTCGATGATGGAATCAGTGATGATTTATCCTATGAAATGCGAAGTTTAGATGCCGACATTCGGGATGCTACTGATTTACCATCACCAAAATCATCACCGAAATCTGGGCTGAAATCTGGGCCGAAATCGGATGCTCAGCCCTCGTGAATACAGTGCCAAAGATTGAATCGAGTGATAATGATGATCTAAGTGGCAGCCAAGCCCCTTTAATGGATCACCTTATTGAATTGCGATCTCGATTGATAAAAATTATCTTAGCCTTTGTGATTGGGGCC
>CALCKU010000126.1 GCA_937965735.1 uncultured Caulobacterales bacterium | reverse complement strand
ACGCTTCTATAATGAAGTTTTTCTGGCATTGCGTTATATTAAGTTCCAACACTGTGTTATCTGGGACATAATATTGAACCTGAACGGTTTGACCGGCTCTTAAATAGGCTTGTCTAAGGCTGGCCACTTTAAAATAGGCCGTTTTGACTGGGCCGATTTGAGATTTCGAGTTTAACCGTGCTGCAGATGTATCGTGATTGGTGATACTGGCCAATTTCGCCGTGTCGACATATGCGGGTAAGTAATTATAGGCTGTAAACACGGCCAAGCCGAAAACGCTAATTTTTATAGCACGGCTACACCACCTCACTAGCGCATTTGCAGCTTTTTTCGGTTTTTTGATTTTATATGCGGTTGTTTTACCTAGATTTGTACCCATCTCACACACCTTTTATGCAATCCAAATTCTGAACTTAAAAGGATATAAGAAAAGTGTTTCAGAGCGTTTAATCTGTTTTTTACAGAAAATTATCGCTTTAGGCGGGTATGGAAATACCTTTTTCGGTCATTAAAGTGCGAAGCTCTCCCGACTCAAACATTTCACGCATAATGTCACAACCGCCAATGAATTCGCCTTTGACGAAGACTTGGGGAATTGTGGGCCAATTATTATAGTCTTTAATGCCTTGGCGTAGTTCTGGGTTTTCCAGCACATTCATAGATTTATAAGGGGCACCAATATAATCCAGTATCTGAACGACGGTTGATGAAAATCCGCATTGTGGGAATTCCGGAGATCCTTTCATAAACAATACAATATCGTCTTTTGAAACGATGTCTTTGATTTCTGCATGTATGTTCGACATTGAATTCTCCTGAAGGCCTTATATGCACTTATTTAAGGTTTTGGAGCCCGAGTTTCAAGGGCGAGGGCATGTAAGACACCGCCCATATTTCCCTTAAGGGCAGCATAGACCATTTGGTGTTGTTGCACACGGTTTTTACCAATAAATTCTTTCGACGTGACAACGGCTTTCCAGTGATCATTATCGCCTGCGAGATCCGTCAATTCTATTATCGCATCGGGTAGGGATGCCTTGATCATCGCTTGAATATCTTCACCTGACATAGCCATAATTTTCCGTCTCCAATAAATTTATTTATGCTAAGTGCCCTAGCGCGTTACTTTATTAAATCAAACATTTGCAACGAAAAGACCAGAAAGGCGTGTGCCAGAATGTGCTTTCGTACCCGCGCTAGAGATCTTATGGGCGCCATATTCTATCTTTTTATGTCTATCTGTATATTTTAGATATTCTAGCTATTCATCAAATTAGGCAGCCAGTCCTCATGCAGTTTACGCAATTGGGACAGTGAAATATCAAAGGCATTATCCCCCGAAACCATATCACCGCCAACGCTTCCAACAATCTCGGCGTGAATGTTTAGTCCTTGTGCCGTCGAAATGACTGGGTTCACGCTATTGGGTTCCACTGAGATTAGGTAGCGGGCTTGATCTTCTCCGAAATACCACGCATGCCCTGAAATATGAGTCGGGTTTTTCAGATGTATACCAATATTTGACGCTAAGGCCATTTCAATCGCGGTCACGGCAAGTCCACCGTCCGAACAGTCATGCACGGCGTTAACGCGACGATTCCGAATGAGGCGACGAACGTAATTGCCATTAAGTTTTTCAAGGCCAAGATTAACGGGTGGCGGGGCTCCGTCTTCGCGTCTCAATATTTCTCTTAGATAAATTGAAGCCCCGAGCCAACCTTTGGTTTCGCCGATTAGGATAAGTGTATCGCCTTTTTTAGCCCCTTCCAGAGAAGAAAAATAAGCCAAATCTGGAATAAGGCCAACGCCGCCTACTGCGGGGGTTGGCGGTATCGCTTGCCCATTGGTTTCATTGTAAAGAGAGACATTCCCTGAAACAACTGGATAGTCAAATGCGCGGCACGCTTCGTTCATACCGTCAATACAGCCGACAAGTTGCCCCATGATTTCAGGTCTTTCGGGATTGCCAAAATTCAAGCAATCCGTAATGGCAATCGGGTCCGCCCCGACACAGGTCAAGTTCCGCCATGTTTCAGCAACGCATTGCTTTCCGCCCTCATAAGGGTCGGCCAAACAATAGCGTGGCGTGACATCGGTCGTGATTGCCACCGCTTTATTGGAGCCGTGAATGCGGACAATGGCTGCGTCTCCGCCGCTTTGACTACTGTCAATTGTATCGCTCATAACATGACGATCATATTGTTCCCATATCCAGCGTTTAGAGGCTATATCGGGACAGCTAATCATGCGCTTAATCGCGTCATTATAGTCTTGTGTTTCAATAATATCTTCGGCGTTTAAAACATCTTGCGGCGGCGTTTTCACAAACGGACGATCAAGATTGGGGGCGTCATCGGCAAGTGGTGCGACGGGAATGTCGCAGACGATTTTCCCTTTATGTTTGAGGGTGAGCCGACCTGTATCTGTGGTGACACCGATTTCAGCAACATCTAGCTCCCACTTTTGAAAAATATCTAAAGCGAGTTTTTCTTTTCCGGGTTTGATAACCATCAACATGCGCTCTTGAGATTCTGAGAGCATCATTTCATAGGGCGTCATATCGGTTTCGCGTTGCGGCACTTTATCAAGATTAAGCGTAATTCCAACGCCGCCTTTATCCGCCATTTCGACCGAGGATGATGTAAGGCCTGCGGCCCCCATATCTTGGATCGCAATAATTGCGTCCGTATCCATAAGTTCCAAACACGCTTCAATCAGGAGCTTTTCAGTAAACGGATCGCCGACTTGAACGGTTGGACGCTTATCTTCACTATCGTCATCAAATTCAGCAGAAGCCATTGTGGCGCCGTGAATGCCGTCACGTCCAGTTTTAGAACCGACATAGAATATTGGATTTCCAACACCTTTTGCGGCTGAATAAAAGACTTTATTCTTATCGGCGAGGCCGACGCACATGGCATTAACTAAAATATTCCCATTATACCCTTTATGGAAATTTGTTTCCCCCCCGACAGTCGGGACGCCAACACAATTTCCGTACCCGCCAATACCCGCTACGACACCAGAGACAAGTGTACGTGTTTTAGGGTGTTCGGGTTCCCCGAAGCGGAGCGCATTCATCAAAGCAATCGGACGCGCTCCCATTGTGAAGACATCGCGCATAATGCCGCCAACGCCTGTCGCTGCGCCTTGGTAAGGTTCAATGTAAGAGGGATGATTATGCGATTCCATTTTAAAAATAATGGCGTCATTATCCCCAATATCAATGACGCCTGCATTCTCACCCGGCCCCTGAATAACTTTTTCGCCTGTGACTAAAAACTTACCTAAATGTCGACGGGAAGATTTATAAGAACAATGTTCCGACCACATAACAGAGAATATGCCTAACTCATTTATATTTGGCTCTCGGCCCAAGCGGTCTAAGATGATTTTATACTCGTCTTTCGACAAGCCATGCTCTTTGATAATCTCAGGTGTGATTTTCATTTTTGGGGCTAATTTTTTTTGAGAAGCTTTGGATTTCGAAGACGATTTAGCCATAATTAGAGTGTACCAAGGATAGACTTGAAAAGATCAATACCGTCTGTTCCGCCGTGAAGCGCATCAACGGCTCTTTCAGGATGTGGCATCATGCCGAAAACATTCCCTTCGCGGTTGCAAATACCCGCTATATCACGGGCGGAACCATTTGGATTACCTGTATATTTGAAGACAACACGCCCTTCTTTTTCTAGCATGTTTAAAGTGGTATCATCTGCAAAGTAATTGCCATCATGGTGAGCGATTGGGAAAATAACCTCTTCTCGCGCCCCGTATTGTTTAGTAAAGCGGCTTGTTTTATTCGTAATTCTAAGCTTTTGCGGGCGGCATACATATTTTAGGCCTTTGTTTCGCATCAACGCGCCAGGGAGGAGCCCAGCTTCCGTTAGGATCTGAAAACCATTACAAAATCCAGCCACAGCCAAGCCTTTACCCGCTTTTTCAACAATGTCTTTGACAATAGGCGAACGGGCGGCAATTGCGCCCGATCTTAAATAATCCCCGTAAGAGAACCCGCCGGGTAACACAACAAAATCTATGTTCTTTGGTAAAGAGGTTTCTCGGTGCCACACCATTTCAGGGGCGATACCCGTTATTTTTTCTAGGGCAAAGGCCGCGTCACGATCACAATTAGACGCAGGAAAGACAATGACAGCAGTTCTCATTGGCTAATCCTCAATTTGAATAGAAAAGTTCTCAATAACAGTATTGGCCAGAAGTTTTTCGCACATGCTTTTAACTTGTTTTTCAGCCTCGACTTTGTCTTCGCCCACGAGATCGAGTTCAATGATTTTGCCTTGGCGCGCATCTTTCACATCATTATAACCAAGATCATTCAGGCCGCGCGCAATGGCACGCCCTTGTGGATCTAAAACGCCGGGCTTTAAGCCAATTTTTATAATCGCTTTCATTTTATTCCTCGTTTGAGACGACTGACAGGTGTGGCTTACCGTTAGGCCCGCTTGGTTTTATGATTCCAAGACGGGTTGCGACCTCTGTATACGCTTCTGTTACATTGCCAAGGTCACGGCGGAACCGATCCTTATCAAGTTTTTTGTTAGTTTCGCGATCCCAAAGCCGACAGCTATCGGGGCTGATTTCATCCGCGAGTATAATTTGATGGCCTTCAGCCAGAGCGAGACGACCAAATTCGATTTTGAAGTCAATGAGATTGATACCAATTCCTGAAAAAAGGCCACGGAGATAATCATTAATACGCAATGTCATCGCGACCATTTCATCCACCTCTTCGGGTGTGGCCCAACCAAATGCATGAATATGTTCTTCCGCTACTAAAGGGTCGCCAAGATCATCCCGTTTTAAACAAAACTCAACAATAGAGCGGGGTAGAGCTTCGCCCTCTTCTATCCCTAAGCGTTTGGCCATAGTACCCGCCGCAACATTTCTGCAGATTACTTCGAGCGGGACAATATCCACTTTTTTTATGAGTTGCTCCCGCATATTTATGCGTTTTAGGAAATGAGTCGGTATGCCGATTTCTGCAAGCCTCAACATAACATATTCGGAAATACGATTATTTAAAACACCTTTACCGTCCAGTGTCGCTTTCTTTTGAGCGTTGAACGCTGTGGCATCATCTTTAAAGTATTGAATCAAGGTGCCCGGTTCAGGTCCTTCATAGAGGATTTTGGCTTTACCTTCGTAAATTTGTTTGCGGCGGCTCATTCGGCTCTCACATATAACAGAGATGTAAGAATCTCCCTAAAAAATCCTCTTAGCCTAGTGCCTGCTTTGCGGCAATGGCTTGTCAAAAATTCTTGTAGAGATTAGGAAAAAAAGACGTTGTGAGTATGATTTTCACTGTTTGGCTTGGATCTGTTTTTAGGATTTATTCGGGTTATAGGCGAGTGACCTAGGGTTTGCGATATTTTTTTCGGTATATCGGGCCGTCATGCCGATTGCTTAAATGGCGTATGGGTATGAAATCATCCAAAAACCCTCTGCTTTCATTTTAAAATTTGTAGGGACGCGTAAATTTCAGTTTATCGAACGGTGTAATGATTCTGAAAATTTTTTGATTTTATGTTGTTAAAATCAACGCATCTCACTACATGCTAAAGGGTAAGTTTGACTTTAAGTGAGAATTTTTTATGAGTATTTTTGATGAGCGCGAAAGCCGTAATGAAGCCAAATTTGTTTTAGACGCAAAAAAGGAATTCCAATCGGAAGCCCGGCGGAATAAAAAATTAGGCCTTTGGGCTGGTGGAATATTAGGCCATGAAGGCGAAGATCTCGATAAATATGTCGTATCAGTTATCGCGTCCGATATGGAAGAGGCGGGGGATGAGGATGTGTTTCGTAAGCTACGCAAAGACCTTGATACTGCCGATACGCGTGTATCTGACACTGAAATTCGTGAGAAAATGGCGTTTTTCTTAAATGAAGCGCGCGAAGAGATTTACACAGATTTGCCGAATGCATAAGCGCCGCATATGCGGTTAATGATGGGCCCTAGCCTTGCGAGACGTTATTGGGATCAGGGCAGGTTAAATCAAAGCTTTTTTGATTTCTTTGTGCGAGTGATTTCAAGTTTTTAATATGTGTTGTGACGCTGGGGGCGTCATACAACATGTTAACACAGCCTAAAGTTTGCTTTGTGTCGCCGTCAATAATGGCGGCAAATCCTGTTACACCAAGCCAACGATTATATTGCGGAACAATATTACGGTCAAAAGCCGCGTGAGCGCTAATTTCTGACAATCCTGGATTCGTAATATCGATTGAAACATATTCAATTTTAGGGTCTTGGAGTGTTAGTAAGGCTTGATTTATATTCGGTTCTACAATTTTGCACGGGGCGCACCAATCGGCTCGAAACATCATCACATACAAATCGGGTGTTGAATTAGATGTGTGATTTTGAGTATAGCCCGATGCACTAACCAAAACCGATGACAGTAAAGTACTCGCAGCAAGAAATGCAGACATTACAAACTTATTCATGTTAAAGCCTTCTTTTGTTTGGTTCATACAAGCAAGTGCATTGGATAGCATTGCACATAAACATAAATTCCCATCACAGCTTTGTGAAACACGCATGAGGGGATTTCACTTAGAGGATTTATGCTCAAGAGAACTTTTTAGCGGTTTGATTGATATGTTTAGCTTACAGAATGTTTTTCTGCCTGTGGTTTTAAATCAACAGGCTGTAAAATTCACGGCACGATAGGGCTGAATGATTGGGACTGTGCACGTGGATAGGGACTAGGTGTAATTGACTGTGTGGGGACATCAAAAAGCCCAGAGCGTTGAACGTCTGGGCTTTTAAATATGCGGTATAGTCTAATTGCCGAGGTCCTGATTGTATACAGGCGGGCATTGGGTTGTTTTCGTTGTAACAGAGGCTTTTGACATATAGGCTTTTCTTTGGGCCTTTGATGCCATTTTACGAAGCTCGTCTGCGATTTCATTAGCTGTAAATTGGCTGTTTACACAACCCAGAACACGTTTTGTCCGTGCGTCTACAACTGCTGCAAATCCTGGAAGGCCAACCCATTGATTAAAGACGGATACAATGTCGCGATCAAAGGCTTCATGGGCTGATTTTTCCCACTTGGCGGCAGAGGATGTATCCACCACAACTTCTTCAACATTCGCGCCAGAAATAGCGAGCGCCGAGTTAAGGTTTTGCGTTAATTTTTGGCTATTCACGTCAGTACTCTTACTGAAGTTTACAACATATGCATCAGGGGAACTCGCAAATGCAGTGCCTGCAAACGCGGTTGCAATCACGAGCGTTGAGATGATTTTTGTACCTTTTCTCATGGTTTGATCCTATATAGTTTTAATTGATGGTCTCGAAAACACACGTTTTCTGTATGTATCAAAATTAAACGCTATTGGTTAAAAATGGACAAATACGCCGTTAGAGAAATGTTTACCTAAAGGCAGGTTTCACGCGGATTTTAAGCTAAGCCGTTGAAAAGTTAGGTCAAAAACAAACTGTAAAAAAATCATTTTTTTGAATTCTCTATGCGTTCCTATCGGCATAGGGGGCTATACTGAAAAAAATGATGCTGTCTTTTCGTACGCAAAGCGCCAAACGCTGCGCATAAAGAACAAAACGCATGCGCAAAGTGCGTAATTCAACACATAGCGCACACTTTAATGTTTACGTTTAATGTCTGAAGAATGGTGTTAGGCAAACACTCTTTGGAAAATCGTGTCGACATGTTTTGTATGATATTCATCATCGAACATGTCGCGGACTTGCGTTTCTGACAGACGGGCCATCACGTCTTTATCATCCAAAATTAAGTTTAGGAATGACCCTTCGCCTGCATTGCCTTCTACACGGAATTGCTCCCAGACTTTCATAGCATTGCGTTGTACGAGCCTGTATGCCGTTTCGCGTTGTTCACCGGCTTGTGTAAGCGCTAGCAGGAAACGCTGTGAATTGTGTAATCCGCCGAGACGATCCATATTTGCTTTCATTTTTTCAGGATATACAACGAGGTTTTCAATAACTCCCGCAAGCCTGTGCAGAGCAAAGTCAAGGTGAACTGTTGTATCGGGTGCGATTCCGCGCTCTACCGAGCTGTGAGAAATATCCCGTTCGTGCCAAAGTGCAACATTTTCCATTGCGGGTGTTACCGCCATACGAACAAGGCGGGCAAGCCCTGTCAAGTTTTCAGTCAGTACAGGGTTGCGCTTATGCGGCATGGCCGAAGATCCTTTTTGGCCTTTTGAAAAAAACTCTTCAGCTTCGAGAACTTCTGTGCGTTGCAAATGCCGGATTTCAGTTGCTAGGCGTTCAATACAGCTTCCGATAACACCTAAAGTTGCAAAATATGCGGCATGGCGATCACGCGGAATCACTTGTGTTGAAACGGGTTCTATTGAGAGGCCCATTTCCTTTGCAATATGCGCTTCGACGCTTGGATTAATATTGGCGAATGTTCCAATCGCGCCAGATACGGCGCAGACGGCTATTTCTTCGCGGGCGACCAAAAGTCGTTTTTTACAGCGATCAAATTCAGCGTAAGCTTGTGCGAGTTTGAGGCCAAATGTAGTCGGTTCTGCATGAATGCCATGACTCCGCCCGATTGTAATTGTGTATTTATGCTCTTCTGCGCGGGTTTTAAGCGCGCTTAACACACGGTCCATACCGACCATAAGTAGGTCTGTGGCGCGCGCTAATTGTACGGATAAAGTCGTGTCGAGTATATCGGACGAGGTAAAGCCTTGATGAACAAAACGGGCGTCTTCGCCAATGAATTCTGCAAGATGTGTCAAGAAGGCAATGACGTCATGCTTGACCTCGCGCTCTATCTCGTCAATTTTTGTTACATCAAATTCTGCGCTTCCGCCGCGTTCCCAAATGTTCTTAGCCGCTGATTTTGGGATAACGCCAAGTTCAGCCAGTGCGTCACATCCATGGGCTTCGATTTCAAACCAAATACGGTATTTAGTGGCCGCTGACCAAATTTCCGTCATTTCTTTACGGGCGTAGCGTTCAATCATGTCTTAACTCGCTTATAGTCTCTTTGCGGTCTTGGACTAGATTAAAGTGGAAAGGTCAAGACTCGTTTCGTATTTCTGCCTCATCCCAATCTCGTTTCAGGGTAAATGTTGCCGCAATAAAGCTAATTGCTCCAATTACAAAGACACCACAGATCAAAGTCATCGCATATTTGGTCGCAATCAGTGGTGAATGTCCTGCATCTTTAAATATATCGATTAATATACCGGCAAATGTAGGGCCACCGCCTAGTGCGATCATATTGAGTATGAAAAAGAACAAAGCGGTCGACATGGCCCGCATGTGAATTGGAGCCAGTGTTTGTGCAATGGCAAAACTTGGCCCAAGATACATGCCAAGGAATAAGAGCATGACGGCTGAGAGTATCAAATGTAGCGGCACTGTTGGCATCCAAAAACCAAGAATGCCAAGTGGGAGCGCCATGCAAACCGCTAGAGCTGGTACTAAGCCGTAAGCACGCACATCTTTTTTGCCAAATGTATCGGCCAAATATCCGCCCATATATGTGCCCCCTGCGTAAGCGATGCCATTAATAAAACCTAACGCTATAACGACAGTTCGAAAGTCAAACTCAGGGTCAAGAAGGCGAATGAATTTTGTTTGAAAGCCGCTAAATGCATAGGATGCGAAAGAGGCGAAGGCGATACCAAAGCACATAAACCACCATGATTTTATTTTAAGCAAAGTACGCAGATTTGTACCAAAGCTTTGACGCTCTATAGTGCTATGTGTTGATATTTCTTGAGCGCCCCGTCTGGGTTCACGCACGACTAGCCTAACAATAACGGCTAAGCCTATACCGACAACGCCGAGTACAATGAAAATACGCCGCCAATCTACTTGGTCTGGGTTTTTGCCCATCAGGCTTGCTGTAACAAAATATGCCGACATAATTCCAAGGGGGATGCCAAGGGAATAAATCGCGAGTGCGCCAGCGCGTTTTTCTTTGGGGTACATATCGGAAATGATGGAATGAGAGGGCGGGCTACCGCCCGCTTCGCCAATGCCAACCCCCATGCGAGCGAGGCCAATTTGAACAAAATTATTGGCAAGTCCCGTTAGCGCTGTAAAGCCACTCCATAAAGCAAGCGAAATCGCGACAATATTACGGCGGTTCATACGGTCCGCAAAATAGGCAATAGGAATGCCGACAACCGTGTATAAAAAGGCAAAGGCAAGCCCGATTAAGAGACCAAGTTGCGTATTGGTTAGTCCCAAATCGGCTTGGATGAAGGGTGCTAAAATACCAACAATTTGGCGGTCAATGAAATTGAAACCGTATACAAGGGTCAAAAGTAAGAGTGCAAAGGTTCTATAAGCTGGGGTAAAGGGCTTTTGATGCTCTGTCTGTGTATCCGTGCTTAAATCAGATTGAGTGTCTTTTGACATATATCCCCGTGCCTTGTGGCGTGTTTATTTATGTAGAGCTTAAGCGTAAATCTTGCTGTTATCAAAACAATTCTTCTATGATTATTAAATCAAACCGAGGGTTTTAAAACTCGCAATATTATCACGTCCAATAATGAGGTGATCATGTACGCAAATCCCAATAGGTTTTGTGGCATTTATTATGTGCTTTGTCATATCGATGTCTGATTGGCTCGGCGTAGGGTCGCCACTGGGATGATTATGGGCAAGAATTATAGCGCTACTGTCAAGGGCAAGGGCACGTTTTATGATTTCGCGCGGATAGACGGGCGCACGATCGATTGTCCCGTGCCCTAGGATTTCGTCTGCGATTAAACGGTTTTTCCGATCTAGAAAAAGGATACGAAATTGCTCTTTATTTTCAAACTGCATGGCGGAACGGCAATATTCTAAGAGTGCATTCCATGAAGACAGAATAGGGCGGCCCATAATATTTTCTTGACCCAATTTAATCGCGGCAACCTTCAGAATTTTTAGATCTATCGCCGTTTTTTGACTAATGCCTTTAATCTCGACCAAGCGTTCAGTTGGTGCAGAGATGACTGCGGCAAAACTGCCAAAAACCGAAATAAGTTCTTTGGCGAGAGGCTTAATATCACGCCTCGGAATTGAGTTAAACAAATATAGCTCTAAAAGCTCATAATCCGCTAATGCGTCAATGCCGTTATTAGCAAAGCGTTCACGTAAACGCTCGCGATGACCCGCATAATGCGGAGTGTCAGACGGTTTAGTCATTGGGGTTTTGACATAAATAGGCCCAATTATTGGTAAGGCGGTCGATCATAGCCCTTGAGGGAGCGCGTAAAAATTTCACACCCTTCTTTCGTTACGCCAATCGAGTGCTCAAACTGTGCCGTTAATTTGCGGTCACGGGTAACCGCCGTCCAGCCATCGGATAGGATTTTAACATCAGGTCTTCCAAGGTTAATCATCGGTTCTATAGTGAAAAACATGCCTTCTCGAAGCGTTTCCCCTTCACCGGGACGGCCAAAATGCAAAATATTCGGACTGTCATGGAAAAGACGACCTATTCCATGGCCACAAAAATCCTGCACAACGGAGCAACGCTCGCCTTCGGCGAACTTTTGTATTGCATGACCAATGTCACCCGTTGTGTTGCCGGGTTTCACGGCTGCAATGCCGAGCATGAGGCTGTCATATGTAATGTTAATCAAACGCTCGGCTTTGCGATTAATATTTCCAACGGGATACATGCGAGACGTATCGCCGTGCCAACCGTCTACAATAACCGTCACATCAATATTAACGATACTCCCATTTTGCAGGGGTTTGTCATTGGGAATACCGTGGCAGACAACGTGGTTAACAGATGTACAGACCGTGTGTTGATAACCTCGGTACCCCAAACAGGCTGGAACGGCTTCATTATCCATAACAAATTCAAACGCCGCTTTATCAAGCGTCTTTGTGCTGACCCCTGGTACAGCCATTGGCACCAGCATATCTAGACACTCTGCTGCAAGTTTTCCAGCCTTGCGCATACCCGCAAAATCATCGGGCGAATGGATCTTTATGGCTCCGTCGCGTATATCGTCAGTTTCTTTGGCATCAATGTAATTCATAAAACTCCTATAGCTGTCCTGAGGGTTTCATGCCACTGTTTTCGCGTATTATTCGTGCATGGCGTGTAAAGACGTTTTATGGAGCCCTAAAGGATTGTAATATGAAACAGGTGACGGCGGGGATCATCCTTATTGGTGATGAGTTATTATCAGGGCGGACTCAAGATACAAACCTTGCGACAATCGCAAAGTTTTTAGCCCCGCTCGGCGTGCAAATCGGCGAAGCCTGTATCATATCTGATAAGGCGGATATTATAACTGCGACTGTCAAAACCTATTCTGTACGCTTTGATTATGTCTTTACGACAGGGGGGATTGGCCCAACCCACGATGATATTACGGCAGATTGTATCGCCAAGGCTTTTGATTTGGGGATTTCTGAACGTGATGACGCTTTGGATATATTGCGTCAGCGGTACCCAGGGGACACCCTAAATGCTGCACGGCGTAGAATGGCCCGAATTCCAGATGGTGCAAGTTTGATTAAAAACCCTGTAAGCCAAGCGCCCGGTTTTCAAACATATAATGTATTTACGCTAGCGGGTGTGCCCAAGATTATGAAGGCGATGTTGGATGACATTGCGCCTCGACTTAAAGGCGGAGCGCAAGTCTTATCTGTGACCGTGACAGCCGAAAATATAAGTGAAGGCGATACTGCGGCTGAACTGGCAGAAATAGAAGCCCAATTCCCCAACGTGTCTATTGGGAGCTATCCCTTTTTCAACTCAGAACTACGAGGCGTCAGTTTCGTTGCACGTTCCACAGACAAAGAGACACTTATGTCTGTGGAAAAGGCTTTAAAGTCTTTGGTTTCTTTGAAAGATTTTAAATAACGAACAATTGATAATATATGTCAGGTATTGTTCATTACAGCCAAAATTTAGTGATCCTTCTTTACCGTTTCAGGACCACTGCTTGTGTCCGTGTTTGCACCTATGTTTTCAATGCTCTCAGACATGCCGCTAAACATTGGCTTGATGCAATATTCGCCAATACAGTGAATGCTTTTGATCGCTGCCAAACTGATTACTGTTGCCGTTAAAGCGTATTCAATCGTGGTCGCGCCCGATGTATTCGTAATATAGTCTTTAAACGTTTTTCGATTTATTGTTGGAACTCTCATTACCGGATCTTACCTTTTTTATTAAACTTATACGCAAACCATGCAAATGCCATACCAAAGCAGACAACGAAGCTAACACTATAAAAAAGGGCGTCATGCCGGTTGATAATTAAAATAACGGCTGACCAGAATATAAAACCGTAAACGAGTCCGAATCCTATAATTTTCATAAAATGCCTATCTTTAGAGTGTTTCCGATGATTATTTCCAAACAATATAAAATTTTAGGACCTTGCCTGTTTGGGTTAAATGCATTTTCATGTTTGTCATTATAATAATGCGTTCAAAATTTCAGAAATTTTGAATTTGCTATGTGATTGCGCGTATGCCGAAGCTATATCTCAAGCCTCAATTCAGCAGTATTTTCATATGTTTAATTAAGTCTAACAGAGAGTATGGAAATTTATCAAGTTATAATAAAGCCAAATTTGGATTGATTTGACCAGAAAACATTAGGCCACTGCTTTTAAAAACCGTGTGAAAAGCCGGTTATTTATAAGCGAGGTACAGGAAATCGACTTTAAAAGAAATTACTTCCGTTTTTGCTATTGAATTGTCGATAAAGAGCTTGCGTTTTTTAAAAATAATTGGATAACGTAAGCTTCAATGCGGACGTGGTGGAATTGGTATACACGACAGACTTAAATTATAACATTGAGTGCCTCGGTGGAAATGCTGAGAGTAGAACTGCTCAAATTCGGGGAAAGCTAAAGGCATTCACTTGCTAAAGCCAATCCCGAGCCAAGCCTTCAAAACAATATTTTGAAGGAAGGTGTAGAGACTAGACGGGCAGCATCTAAAGTATCGTTTATGCGATACAATGATGAAGGGATAGTCCAGACCCCAAACTCGGCCTAACGGAAACCCGTTAAGTCGAGGCGACGAAAGTCGTAGTAGGTAAGAAAATCTGTTGAGCGCAAGCTCATGCGGGTTCAAGTCCCGCCGTCCGCACCATATAAATCATTGACATAAATCAATTTACATATCGGTCTCTCTTGGACACTGTGAAGAAGTGATACTTTTAACCCAAGCACGACACACAACAAGACGCCATCGAAAGATTAGGGACGCAGTCTTAAGGGCTTTGCCGCTGGGTTTGTAACACGGTGCGCCAAATAAGGTCTGACTTGAGGGCTCTAAAAACGTTTCAACACTGGCATTATCCATCGCCAGACATTGACGGTTTGGCGTCGAGGGTTTTCGTAGCTTTGTAATTATCACAGCCGTATTGTGAAGCCCTGTCCATCGCCCGACAGGTGATTGCGTTGCAAACTCCAAAAAGGAAG
>CALCKU010000125.1 GCA_937965735.1 uncultured Caulobacterales bacterium | reverse complement strand
CACACCCGCAGGCTCAGATGTTCCGCTCCATACTGCGATTAAAGGCAATGCCGCAATCATCGCAATGACGATAACATCTTGAAACAGCAGAACAGAAAATCCAAATTCACCGGCTTTGGATTTCATCATATTTCGGTCTTGCATAATTTGCAGTGCCACAGCTGTCGATGATAATGCCAAGGCCATGCCAATGACAATGGCCTCGCCAAAGGGTCGCCCTAAATACAAAGCGCCAAGCGTTACAAACAACGTAGTCAACCCCACTTGCAATCCGCCCAAACCAATCAGTTTTCCGCGCATAGCCCATAATTGCTTGGGTTGAAGCTCTAATCCGATTAGAAACAACATCATCACAACACCAAATTCAGAAAAGTGCAAAATGGTTTCCGGTTCCGTCACAAAACCCAAAACGGACGGGCCGATTAATGCCCCCGCAACCAAATAGCCAATGACAGAGCCAAGCCCTGAGAGCTTTGATAGGGGCACAAGCAGGCCTGCTGCGGCAAGCAATATAAAAACAAAACTTAAAAGAGAACCGTCCATTTGAAACCTTTTCCGATACGCATACTGTGAAGTTTACGCCTCAAGCGTGATCACTTCGCTACTGGCTTCGAGTGTTTTATGGACGGGACATTTTCCAGCAATTTCAAGCATACGCGCTCTTTGTTCCGCTCCCACATCCCCTTCAATCGTGATAGCACGTGTAAACACATCGCGTGCAGGGGCTTCACCGCGCGACACTTTTTTATGACTGACTTTAACGCGAATGTTGGAGACATCCCATTTTTTGTGTTCAACATACATGCGCATTGTGATTGACGTACACGCCCCCAAAGCACCGCAAAGATATTCATAAGGTGTTGGCCCCAAATCCGCACTACCGTAACTCGCCGGTTCGTCAGCGTATAAGTGATGGCGGGACGTTATAACGTCTTGCGTATATTTTCCGCCAGCGCGTTCTTGGACAATCACAGGTTCAGACATTGGAAATCCTATTTCAAAAAGGTTTAAGAGAGCAATTTTTCAAGGGCGATAAGTTCAGCCTCAATCATATCCGCACGGTCTTTAGCATCATCCACCTCGCCCCATTGCGAAATCTGCCAAAGGGCATCAAGGCGCGAATATTGAAATGCCGTCTTCGCAGTAAGATGTTTTTCAACCACTGCCACGCCCAAAACGACGGATCCAAGTGTTGAAATAAAATGAACCGTCAGTGTCAGATTTAAATCCTCTAATTTAGACAAGTAGCTTTCTACCGCCTTTAAAGTCTCTGGCAAGACATGGGGCACGGTTAAAGAGTCAGTCGGTTTTAGCGCAAACCCAATACCTTTAGCCCACTCTAATATAGGGTCCCATTGCTCGGCCTGTCGTCTTGATAAGGCTGTCCCCCCCCCTTCGCGGTAACAGACAACATCTGTCCCCGTATATTTCACCCCTTCCGCAATAACCGCCTCACGATTTTCAGGCGTGCGTTCAATCGCAACATTATAAAGACGTGTACAAGGCATGGTTTCTGGCTTTACATGAGTTCCCTGCGCGGCCCATTCATCCGCTACCAAGTGCGCATGTGCCGCACTGGAAAAGATAAGTGATTTTTTACCCGGTGTTTTCAATGTGTATTGGTCAAGTTTAACAATAAATCCGCCCTCACGCCCAGACTTAAGCGCCCTTTCAACGCTGACGGTTTTATAAAACCGCGTCTTTAATTTTCGACTCATAAGGATGATATTTCTAGCGCATGTCGTCTTGAAAAATGGTGCAAGACGGTCTCAAGCTGTTGCATATCATCAACTAAATGGTCGGCCCCGCCAATGGCAATTTCCTCTGATGTATGAAATCCCCATGTTACGCCAATGGCTTCGACATTCGCCGCCTTTGACATAATCATATCAAAAGAGGTATCGCCAATCATAACAGCGTTTTGCGGCAGAACCCCGCACGCATTGAGATTGGCAAAAATCATAGACGGATGCGGCTTTCCGGGGCCGTCATCTGCGCAAAAATGACAATCAAAATAACGCTCAAACCCATGGGTTTTAACAATAGCGTCAAGCCCACGGCGGGACTTCCCCGTAGCCACACCGATTTTCCAGCCCGTTTCTGATAGAGTCGACAGCAGCTCTATCGCTCCAGCATAAAGCGGCTCATCCAAACTATTAGCCTTTCTTCGCTTGATAAAAGCGGCTTTATAGCCCTCAACCAAGTTCAACAAATCTTTATGTTCAATATCCCTCGGCGCAATACGGTCAATTGCGGTTTCCAGTGACAAGCCAACAATAGAGCGAACCGTGTCATAGCTTGGTTTGACGAGGCCATAGGTCTCAAACGCCTCTTGCATACAGTCCGTGATAACTTTGCGGCTATCGACAAGCGTGCCGTCTATATCAAAAATTACAAGCTTATCCGTCATAAGTCAGGTTAAAAATCGTCTTCAAGATCAGGAATAGGCATGCGTGTGTCAAAGCCTAATCGGTCAAACGCATGCGCCATATGCGTGGGCAGAGGGGCTTCAATATATAAATCCTCAGCCCCTTCACGCGGCAAGCGGATAGAACGCGCATGCAGATGCAAACAATTCTCCAGACCGCCTGGCAAGGGTCGGTCTGTCATATATTTTGGATCACCCGCAAGCGGGGCGCCTAAGAGCTGCATGTGTAAGCGTAATTGGTGTGTGCGCCCCGTGAGGGGTTGCATCACAACCCATGCCGCGCGTTGTCCCGCTTTTGATAAGGTCGTATAAAGCGTTCGCGCATGTTTGGCCCCGTCCGTACCGTGACGGACAGCTACCATAACTTCTTTGCCAGCATGCACATTGCCAAAACGATTATCCAAAACCCCCTTGGTCATATAGCCTTTAATCTCGCCAGAGCTTGGTTTCGGCACGCCGTTTGTAACACCCCAATACATTTTTTTAGCGCGTCTATTTTGAAAGGCACGGCCTGCCCATGCCGCCGCCTTAGCGGATTTTGCAACCAACAAAACGCCGCTCGTATCACGGTCAAGGCGGTGGACAAGACGACAACCCGAGCCGAGCGCAGGCAAAAGACCGTCAATATGACGCGCCGTTTTTGTCCCTCCCTGTACAGCCAGTCCAACGGGTTTATTCAATGCGTAAAGATCACCGTCCTCATAAATCACAAGACTGCGCATGAAATGCACATCCGCTTCGTAAACCGGCGCAATGTCTTTCACCTCTGTTGGCTCGGGCAAAGGCGGAATACGCACGCTTTGTCCGCCCTCTAGCCGTAAATTGCCTTTGGCGCGCTTGCCATCCACACGCAATTGACCTGTTCGTAATAGTTTTTCGACACGCCCGTGGGCAATATGTGGAAACAAGCGCTTAAACCAACGATCAAGACGCGAACCTGCATCACTGTCTTCGACAATCAAAGTTTGAACACCGCTCATAGAAATAACTTTCGCGAGAGCATAAGTCCCGCCCATAAAGCCAAGAGCGAAAAGATCACGGAGCCGAAAACATAACCCGCAAACAGGCTATATGTTTTACGCTCTAACATTAAAATCGCATCCAGAGAAAATGCGCTAAAGGTGGTAAATCCGCCCAGCACGCCAACGCCTAAAAAGAGTTTCAAATGCGTACCACCAGAAATTTTAAAGGTAAGCCAACCCGCTAAAACGCCTATCAAAAAACTACCTGCAATATTGGCAATCATTGTCCCGTAAGGATAGCCCGCCCCAAAGACACGCAGAGTTACAAGCCCCAGCAAGTGACGACAACTGGCACCAATCGCTCCACCTGCGGCGACATATAGAAGCCCGCTCATATCATGTGCCTACTCATTGCCCAAAGTCTTATCATAAAGGGCGGTGATACGCTTTTGAAACCCAGCCTGCAATGCTTATAGCTATTTGCGTCTCATTAAGTTTAAATATGGACTCAAAACGGGTCAATACCCCCCAAATTCAGACTCTGGCGTCATGCAAATACTTTTAACCCGATAATAGGGTAAACTCTTTTCCCTCACCCTGCGCTCTACATTTGCCCTTATGCCTGTATGTGTCCTTAAATCTGTATCAATCCTTATACCTGTCATAGCCTCTTTTTACTGAGAATGCGCCCTGATTATTGGCAGACATGTTATTGGCAGACATGTTATTGGAAGGCACATTATTGGCAGACATGCATGAAATTACCGCAAGTTTTCATAAAGTTTATATTGCGCCCATTAGCTGATTTTAACGAAAACGCTTCTAGGTCACGCATATCCGTCACATTAAGTTGCGAGACTTGCATGCCGTGGAAATCACCAAAGCCCAAAACACCCTTTGCGCCCACAGCTAATTTTACATCCGAAAACATCTCTGGGCGAGCCTCTTTAAAGCCATTTTCATACCCCATAGACCGAAAGAGGAAGTCTAAAAACTGTTGGTCATATTGGCGGGTTTGATAGCGCTGATTGAGCTTTTGATAAAATCCTAAAGGCGTAAGGCCGTGAGAATCACCAAATTCTGGCATCGTCCCCAATCGAGTAACATTAATGGGTGTCATATTTTGCGGCACATTAAATAAAATATTCTCAGACGGCCCGCACGCCTCAAAACCCGTATCGGGGTTAAGGCTTTGGTTCATATCAGACCTAAAAGTCCCCCCTGTTGATGCCCCCACACCCTCACCGAATTCAGCGGCTTGAACAGGGGTTTCTGATGCGGGTATCGGGTCAGACGCTTTCACACTGTCGGAATTTGAAGACGTTTGCGAAATCGTTTGCGAAACAGAAGGGTCTGCTGAGGCTTCAACTAAGCGTTCAACGGGAAGTTCAACGGGAGTTTCAACGGGAATTTCAACGGGAATTTCAACTGAACGTTCAATAGGGGTTTCAAATATCGCTTCACTTTCAAATATTGGCTTGCTCGGGGGCGAAGTAACCTTTGGATTGGCTGCCATATTGCTGTCCGAAACAGGTAAATCGCCCCTTGGGGAGCTTGCGAAATCAGAGTTTGTTTCCAGTCTTGGCGCCGTCACCGTACCGCTGACTTTGCCAAGCTCGCTTTCAGCTTTACGCGCAATGTCTGCGCTTTTAATGTCCGCCTTATTCGCATTTCTTTCTGCGCGTTCGAGCCTGAAAGCCTGTAAAGCCCTTCTGGCGCCTTTCATTTTATCCACAATAAGCCCCAAAAACACACGTCTGGGTTTGGGTTTAAAAATAAGCACATTTTCAGCGGGACGCTCTGATACAGGCTTGGACTCCAATACAGGTTTGGGTTCAGATACAGGCATGGACTCTGATACAGGTTTGGGTTCAGATACAGGTTTGAGTTCAGGCCCAGACACGCGCTCTTGTTCAATCTTGATTGGCGTTTGATCGGTAAAGGTTTCTGGAATTTCAGTCTCAAAAACGGGAGGGTCTGCAACCGGTGCGGCCTTAACACTTGAGGACTCAGACACGGGACTTTCAACGTCCTTCACGGGGCCAACAATCATATCTATCACGGGAAGATTAGGACTTTGCATTCGTTCGGGCGCATTTAATTCAGGTTCTTTCAATTCAGGCACATATAATTCAGGCACTTTCAAATCGCCTAAAGGGTCGGGGGTTTGCGGCACTGTAATTTCAACCCATGCCTTAGACTCGGCTATTGAAGGTATAAACGCTTTCGATTGATAGGCTTTGATACCCGAGACTAAAAAGCTCAGTAAAAGTATGAGCGGCAAAAGCCATAAGAGCCAGCGCGGGTTAAAGCGCCTCGGTTCAAATTCATCTTCGTCTTCGACAAACCAATCAAATGTCAGTTCTGAAACGGCAATCGGTGCAGAGTCTTGGAATGTCGACGGCGTCCGTTGTGCGCGAATTGCCGAGGCAACATCGGGTCTACGGGCCAAAGGCGGCGCATAATCCGTTAGTGGTGAAAGCGGGGCGACAAGAACAGGTTGCGCCGTTTCAGAGTTTAAGACCGCGTCATTTGTGGGATTAAATGTACTTAGAATTTCGGAATTTTCCAAATTATTTATTTGATTATTTATCGGGTTATCTGTCTGAGTATCGCGGCTTGAAAGCGCTTCCATATCCATTGGAAGCGCTTCGTAGGCCGTAACCTTTTGCGGAGTTTTCGCAAATGGCGGCGGCGACGATAGGCTCGGCGCGACAGGTGCAATTGCTGGCGTAAGCGTTTGCCCAGATTTGACACGATTGGCTTCAACCCTATTGGTTTTGGCTGTTCTTTGGCCCGCATCTGGATCCGTGTCTTTAAGTGTTTCAGGCTTGATGATAGGACGAATTTTTATCTTGGCCCTCTCTTTTACTGTAGCGGAATCTTTAATTTTCGACGGCGTTTTCGGCGTATTGGAACGCGTTTTTTTAAGTTCAGCAGGCACAAAATCGCCCATAAAGCTCGCCATATTTTCAGCCTGTTTAAGGGTTGAAAAGTCACAACTCATCGCAATTTCTTGATGATTTCCCGCCAATAAGGAAAAGGCAAATTGCCCGTTTTCACGTTCGCTAAAACGATAACGTTTTTCAATCTGCATGTTCTTTTTGACAGAGGCTATGCCATTGTCACGACCCGAAGCCGAAGCGTAGGCTTGACTCAGTAAAACGACTTTCTTGCGCGCATAAAAACAAAAATAATGAACGCCTTCATGGGTAAACTTTTCAAAGCCCTGCGTTCGATTGGGGGTATGTCTGTAATAAAAATCAGGCGGAAGATAGTCATCTTCGCTGGATGTTGATTTTGGCATTATGCCCCCTATCACTCAGACCGTGTTCGGTTAAGTACAAGAAATATACTCTAAAATACAAAACTGCACCAGAGCATAGGCACGATAACGTTTACATCTTTATAAAATTACTTTTAGGAACCTTTATTTGTCTACTATGTTTGGTTTCGCATATCGCGCCAAGTGTCTAACCGTGTTTTGATCTGGGCCTCCCGCCCCTCGCCTTTAGGCGAATAAAAGACGGGGCGTTTCAGACCGTCTGGAAAATAATTCTGTCCTGAAAATCCAGTGTCTGTATCTGGATCATAAATATACCCGTCACCATATCCAATCTCTTTCATCATCTGAGTGGGCGCATTTAGAATTTTGGCGGGCGGCGCAAGGGATCCAGTCTCTTTGGCGGCACGCATAGCCGCTTTATAAGCGACATAAACCGCATTAGATTTCGGGGCTGTGGCCAAATGCACAACGGCATGCGCCAAAGCAAGCTCGCCTTCGGGTGAACCCAGTAAACGGTATGTCCGTTCCGCTTCACCCGCAATCATCAAAGCTGTCGGGTCGGCCAGACCAATATCTTCTGACGCCATACGCACCAATCTACGCGCAATATAAAGCGGATCCTCCCCGCCATTGAGCATTCTTGCAAACCAATAAAGCGCCGCGTCTGGATCCGATCCACGAACAGATTTGTGTAATGCCGAGATGATATTATAATGTTCATCGCGGGATTTATCATAGGCAGGGGCGCGTTTTTGTAAGACTTCAGCAACACGCTCAGCATTCATGGCAATATGAGGCGGGTCTTGAGGGGATGTTGGCGGGGCAATCGCTAATATAGCCTCGGTCAAATTCAAGAGATAACGCCCATCCCCGTCCGCAAACCGCATTAAAGTCTCCCGCCCGTCTTGTGTCAGGGGCAAGTTCACTCCTTTTTCCGCCTCAACCCGCGAAAGCAATTTTTCCATAGCCAATATATCGAGGCGTTTTAAAACAAAAACTTGCGTCCGTGACAGCAAAGCCCCGTTGAGTTCAAAACTTGGATTTTCCGTGGTCGCCCCAATCAGGGTCACAATCCCTTCTTCGACAAAAGGTAAAAAACCATCTTGTTGGGCCCGATTAAAACGGTGAATTTCATCAACAAATAAGAGCGTCCCCCGCCCTGTGGCTCGGCGCGATTTTGCCGCGTCAAAGACTTTCCGCAAATCTGCAACGCCCGAAAACACAGCTGAAATTTGTACAAATTCCATATCGGCGTGACTTGCGACAAGCCTTGCAATCGTGGTTTTTCCAACCCCAGGCGGCCCCCATAAAATCATGGACGCAATACGGCCAGAGGCCAGCATCCGTCCAAGCGGGGCGGTTTTGGCCAATAAATGATCTTGACCCACAACATCCGCAATCGTTTGAGGGCGCAACTGATCCGCCAAAGGACGCGGCGCATCATTCGCAAGCCCGGAGTCTGTGAAAAGATCGCTCATAAAACCTGTTAGAGTATTTTGAATCAAATCGGAATCAGAAATTGGCTCTTATTGACCCCTTTCTGATACGGTTTTAAGACATTGAAACCACTAATCCGTACAAGTCTGGAGCCTGATCTGCCCAAGCCAATACGCGCAAATAATTTTCCCAATTAATTCTCTTGCGGCCAATACCGTGCGGGAACGTCAAAAATGCGTCCCCCGCGATCAATCGACATATCAAAATCTTCGGGCGCTTTGACACGGTTAAGCTCGGTTTCCGCTTGACGGGTCGAAGTGACGACTTTGCCGTTCAACTCGACTAAAATATCACCGGGACGCAAACCATTGGCCGAAGCCGCACTTCTACGAATGGTCTTAGAAATCATAACACCAGACAGATAAGGATCGACACCGAGTTCTTCGGCCAGAACTGGGGACAAATTCACAAGGGTCGCCCCGTCCAGTGGATTATATCCGTCAATAATACGTTCGTCTCGTTTTGGACTTTCTTTGGGAATATCGGCGAGAATACTAATCGTACGCTCACGTCCATCGCGCCAGATGCGGATATTGGTGCGTTGATTTTTCTTGAGTGTTGCAAATTGGAATTTCAACCCGCTATCGTCATTAACGGCTTTTCCGTCGACAGACAAAATCACGTCACGCTCTTTTAATCCGCCAGAATCGGCTGGGCCATTCGGGTATATATCGCTAATGATCGCCCCGCGCGCGCGGTCAAGTCCCAGTGCGGCGGCCATATTACTATCCAAGCCTTGCGTCCGCGCCCCTAGCCAAGGGCGTACAATGCGCCCTTCTGACAAAGCACTATCAACGGCGCGCGCCACAAGAACAGACGGAATAGCAAATCCAATGCCATTAGATCCGCCAGAGCGTGAGAATATCGCCGTATTAACGCCGATCAACTCACCAGATAAATTGACCAACGCGCCGCCAGAATTTCCGGGGTTAACCGCAGCATCGGTTTGAATAAAAGACGAAACATCCGTCACATTTGTACGTCCCAAAGCGGAAATAATCCCGCTCGTCACAGTTTGCCCCACGCCAAACGGATTACCAATCGCGAGCACAATATCGCCGATTTCAACATCGCCGCTTGCACTGACACGCAGAGCTGGCAATCGCTCACCTTTCGTGTCAATCCGCAAAACCGCAATATCGGTTTCTTCGTCTTGGGCAATCAACTCCGCAATAAATTCGCGCCGGTCATTCAAGACTACTTTTAATTCATCACCGCCTTTGACCACATGCGCATTCGTGACAATCACGCCGTTTTCACGCACGATCACACCTGAACCAAGCGAGTTTTGCATACGCTCACGCGGGGCTTGACGCGTACCAAACATAAAATCAAAGAAATCACTCCGCCCGCGTGAGCGTACTGTACGCGAAGAGTATACGTTAACAACAGCAGGGGCCGTCTGTTTCACAACGGGGGAATAAGAAAGTTGCACTTGCGCCTGATTATCTGGAATAATGCGTTTGGTCGTCCCAGGCATCACAAAAGACGGCTCTACAAGCGGTGAGGCTGAAGATTGAGGTTGGGTTTGAGATTGCGAACTGGCAATCGTAAAGGTTCCGCAAGCCAAAATGGCCGCACTTCCGAGCAAGGTGTAAATAAATTTTTTCATAAATTCAGATTTAGGGATTGATCGACATAATACCAAGCCCTATTGGCAGAATATGGGGAGAATTTCACAAAATCCTATTGGATATTGCTATGCCATTCTCAGGACACACCTTAACCCCGTTTGCCTTCACCCATTTGCCTTACCCTGTTTGTAAGAATGACATCGTTTCCGAAAGCCCCGTAATGTCTGTACCTGTAATGTCTGTAAATGTCACAGCTATGCATGTCATGCATATATATAACAGCGTACAAGACCGAACCTTGCCCAAAGCCGAGTGGACACATGGCGCGCATTTATGTGCGGGGACGGCAATACTGAAAGAACACGGGCTGTCAAAAGCAAAACACATCCTGCCTAAAATAATCAAAGCCTATAACCGCTCATGCGGTGTGCAAAACACGCAAACCGAGGGCTATCACCATACGCTGACCCTGTTTTATTTAGAAGCGATTGCAAAAACGCTACAGAGTGTTTCAGTCGGTGATTTAAATTCAGATGATTTAGGGGCCAAAGCAACGTTTGTCTTAAACGCGCCTCTGGCAAAACAAGATTACCCACTGCGCTTTTACACAAAAGCGCGCCTATTTTCAAAAGAAGCGCGCTTAAATTGGGTCGAGCCTGATTTGCAGGATTTATGGTCGAAAAAAGCGATCTCGCCCATTTAACTTTAACCAGACTAAATATGTCTCAGAAAGCGGGCCAGAAAAACCCAATGTCCTGTCCCGAATTAAACTGAAAGGCTATTTCTGTATAAATTCGCTAATTCATACTCGCCGCACGCGGCATACCGTTGAATATCGGGTCTAAATAAATTGAGCGATTTCCGCCCTCCCAATTTTGAATATTTTTAATGCAAAACCGCCTAATTTCTGGTTTTTGGCCACGCCGTTTTAAACGCCGTTCATCCGCTTCAAACACACGAATATCATTGAGTGTTGACGCAGAGCCATTAGAGCAAGCGCGTATAATCTCATTTGATGTTGTGTTTGGGACTTGGATAAATTCCGCGCGATTATACGCCTTGTAATTAACGGAAACCCGATCGCCAGACAGGAATTTTACAAATACCATGCGGCGATATTCATCATTATCGGACGGCCCCGTTTCAACG
>CALCKU010000124.1 GCA_937965735.1 uncultured Caulobacterales bacterium | reverse complement strand
ATGGATTACCAAACTAAAAGCAGCGGCTTAAATTTCAAAGTAATATAAATTACCAAGTTTCGTGCCGCAGTTATAGGCATAGCCTAAACGCGGCATCTATATCTGTGTCGCGTAATTAAATGGCCGCCTAAACCGACATCCAAATTTGCAGCCCCAAACCTGCAGCCCAAGCCTGTAGATCAAGCCTGCAAGGTCTATCACCCGTGGCGTGCGTAAGCCGACCATGCGCAATTATAGTTACACAGTTTTTGAGTGTCTTGATAATCTTATCCATTCAATTAGTGATAACACAACGGCCACACCCCCTAACCACGCGCATATGATGAAGGCGGTTGCAAACCCTTTTGTTTCAATAATTTCTCCGATTGTCGGTCGTCCTAAAACCCCTAAGAGGAAAACAAGGGACACTAAAAGTGCGTATTGAAGTGCAGCAAATTTCGGATTTACGATGGACGATAAATAGGCGATTGAAGCGGCACTCGCGACCCCAATCACAAGGTTTTCAGCCGCAATCACAGTTGTGAGACGGGCAAGGCGAAGGTCAATTCCAAACAGGTCATAAAGATGATTGAGTTGAGAGAGATTCAAAAAACCATCTGTAAAACGGGCATTAAGTGCCAGATCGGCAAAGAGTAAATTCGTTAAAGCCGCCAGTAACGCGCCCATAAAAAACACGGGCATACGACCAAATTTCAACATGGCCAGACCGCCAAGCGCAATGCCTAAAATTGTTGCAATCACCCCAACAAGTTTAGAGGCAAAACCAACTTCTGTGAGTGTATGCCCCAGTGCTCCGTAATTTTCGCCCAGATAAAAAGGATATGCAAACCCGCCCCAAATTAAATCCGTGAACCTGTAAGAGAGAACCAGACATAAAATCAAAAGACTGGCCCATTTTAAACGCCCGATCAATTCCATCATCGGGACCAAAATCGCTTCATATAAACCGTCCAATAGGCCTTTTGCAGGTGCTATCGGTAAAGCATTATTAGATTTCGCCCGAAAATAGAGCAGTCCAGTGGACACAAGTCCGAGCCAAATGACGGTTAGGCCTACAACCCACGGCCCTTGATAGCGGATAAAGCTCCGTGCGCTGTGGGTTTCTGGGTCAGTAAGCGCACCGACCATAAATTTAGCAATGATAAAAAAGGCGATCGCCCAACCCGCCAAGGTTAAAAGCGTGCCAAGCCGTCTTTGCCGTAAAGGCAAGCCTAAAAGGGCCTCAGTTTCTGCTTTGGCGTCTCTGACTAAGGCGGTATTGGCGAGTGGATCAGCCTGTAAAGCAGGCTTATCCAAAGGCGCGCGGGATTGATAAGGCGAAGGCGCCGCAAGAACAATACCAATGCCAAGCAAGCCCATTAAAGCTGTACCGGATAAAAAAGTCAGTTGCCACCCTATATGGTCGGCCAAAATCAAGGCGACAAAGCCCCCCAGAATTGACGCCATACGGTAGCCAAATTGTTCGACCGTTGACAAAACGTCCAGATGCGTTGCATCGCGCGCGCTCTCAATACGCCACGCGGCTAAAACAATATCAAAACTAGCAGATAAGACCGCTATGATCACAGCAATCAAGCCTATACGTCCGAGACATTGCGGTGGATTAGATAGAGAGAGTGCAAGCAATCCTAGCGTGATTAAAATCAGAAAGACCGCCATCCAAAACCGGCGCGGCCCAATAGAGAGATTAAACGGCGCGCGGCGCGATTGAAACGCGGCGGCCCACATGAACTTAAAGGCGTAGGCTAACATGGCCCAAGATAAAAGACCGATTTGACTAGGCTTCACATCCGCAGTCGTCAACCAAGCGTTCAACGTGCCGCCCACAGCCACATAAGGCAAGCCTGAGGCCATACCTAAAATCAACATAGCGAGTACTTGGCGATCTGTTAAAGCGGCCTTTAATGCACGCGATGTTTTCCCTGATTTAGTCTTAGATGCAGATTTTGCATCAAACTTCGGATCTTTTGATTGTTTTGACAGAGTTTCGGATTTTGCCATATAGCCTCACATTTTGTCTGATTGTGACGGTACGCGTGCAGAATTGCAACGGAGGAGGAAAGATAAATTTTGAGACCAAGACTATATTAGAGAACTATATAAATGAACACCGTACCCATCCAATATAGCGAAAAATTCGCCCTGCAATTCTGGCCGTAAGGCTTTGTGCTGACAGAGCCTTATATAATCCGGGCTTGCGCTTGAGGCCTAAGATTGCGACAATGGTATATGCCAACACAGACTGCCATATCCGCGCTTAAACCTAAGGAAAAACCGCAAAAAGTGACGCCTATGATGGCGCAGTTTTTACGGATTAAAGCCGAGGTCGGGCCTGAAGCGCTTTTGTTCTACCGCATGGGCGATTTTTACGAACTGTTTTTTGACGATGCTGTGCGCGCGGCAGACGCACTTGATATTGTGCTCACGCGAAGAGGTAAGCATGAAGGTCAAGATATTGCTATGTGCGGCGTTCCTGTCCATGCGGCGGAATCGTACCTGCAAAAACTGATTAAACAAGGCTTTCGAGTTGCGGTATGCGAACAGACCGAAGACCCAAAAGATGCAAAAAAGCGCGGTTCAAAATCTGTCGTCCGCCGCGAAGTTGTCCGTTTGGTTACGCCCGGAACGATTACCGAAGATACGTTACTGGACTCGCGCGGCAGTCATTATATTTTGGCGGTGAATAAGACCTTATCGGGTGACTATGCCTTGTCATGGGCGGATGTGTCCGAAGGTTTGTTTTGTGTTTCGGACGTTCACGTTGACCGGGTCAGTTCAGAAATCACCGCCCTGTCCCCCCGAGAAATAATCTTACCAGAGGCCTTATTTTCAGACCGTGAATTTATCCAGGCCTTAGGCGTGCCTCTCTCTGCTTTGACACCGCTTCCAAGTACAAAATTTGACTTAAGGAGCGCAGAGCGGCATTTAAAAGACCGTTTTGAAGTGGCCAGTCTGGATGGTTTTGGCGCGTTTTCAAAAGCTGAAATTGCAACGGCAGGCGCGCTGCTAGACTATTTATTACTGACCCAAGCCGGCGCTCCTGTTCAGCTCTCCCCGCCTGTGCGTCAAGCGGAGCACGGTTTTGTTTCGATTGATCCCGCAACGCGCGCCAGCCTTGAGATTGACCGTACATTACAAGGGAAAAGGAACGGCTCTTTAATTTCTGTCATTGACCGTACGGTCAGCGGTCCAGGCGCCCGTCTTTTGGCCAATTGCCTATCGCGCCCATTGGTCAATATTGACCAAATCAATCAGCGCTTAGATAGTGTCGATTTTTTTAAAAATCACGGGGAATTACGCTCAGCCGCGCGTGGAATTTTAAAAAGTTCTGGCGATATGGCAAGGGCTGTGAGCCGCTTAATGCTTGGGCGTGGAGGGCCGCGTGATATACTCGCAATACGAGGCGGATTAAAGTCGGGTCAGGCGCTTAATGCCAGTTTCCAAAAACATTCCAGAGGCGCAATTCCTGCGCAAATCGAGATCGCCTTAAACGCACTTAGCCTGTCAGAAAATATAGGACTGGCCGAAATAGCCACCAAGATTGATAAGGCCTTTGTTGAATCAGTGCCGTTAAATGCCCGTGACGGCGGATTTATCCAAACGGGTTACTCTCAGACTTTAGATGGTTTGAAACAATTGCGCGATGATGCGCGTAAAATCATTGCAAAAAAACAAGCGGATTATGCGGCCATAGCCGCCGTCCCAACACTCAAGATAAAACATAATAATGTTTTGGGGTATTTTATAGAAGTTACCCCAAAATATGCTGACCTCATGCTGAATATAGGCCCTGAAAGCCCGTTTATTCATCGTCAAACCCTAGTCTCGGCGGTTCGGTTTACAACCACGGACCTTTCAGATTTAGATGCTAAAATCACCAGTGCCGCCGATAAGGTCAAGGGGATAGAACTTGAAATCTACCAAGAATTTATTGACCAGATTTCAAATTTTTCTGAATATATTCGCGCTGCGGCGAAGGGGCTGGCGCAATTGGATATGTTTGCAGGACTGGCCGAATGGGCGCAGGATATGGGAGCCGTGAGGCCCGTGGTCGATGCGAGTCAGGTCTTTAATGTAAAGGGTGGACGCCATCCCGTAGTCGAAGCCTTATTGAAAAAAGACGGCAAGCTGGGCTTTACGCAAAATGATTGTCATCTTGAAGCCAGTGCTAAGACTGCGCCGCGCTTAACGCTTATCACAGGGCCAAATATGGCGGGTAAATCGACCTATCTTCGCCAAAATGCACTCATGTTTGTTTTGGCGCAGGCGGGCAGTTTTGTGCCGGCGCAACAGGCGCATATCGGTGTAACAGATCGTATATTTTCCAGAGTCGGGGCCTCGGATGATCTCTCGTCTGGACGTTCAACCTTTATGGTAGAGATGATCGAAACGGCGGCGATTTTAAATCAAGCCGATAGGAAAAGTTTTGTCATACTCGATGAAATCGGACGCGGAACAGCGACATTTGACGGCTTATCGATTGCGTGGGCCGCCGTCGAACATTTGCACAGCATTAATGGTGCGCGCGCCTTATTTGCGACCCATTACCATGAATTAACAGATCTGGTTGAAACGCTTGACGGCGCGTCTAATGCCTCATTACGGGCTAAAGAATGGGACGGGGATTTGGTTTTCTTGCATGATATTCAAGCGGGTGCAGCGGATAAATCTTATGGCATTCAAGTCGCTAAATTGGCGGGACTACCGCTTCGGGCGGTTAAACGTGCGCGCGAGGTTTTAACCCAGTTAGAAGAGAGCCATGACGGAACAAAGGATAGTCTCGGGGCTTTGCCACTCTTTAGCGTGCAAGCCGAGCTTATATCGCAACCCGCAAAAGCGGTCATTGATCCCATCTTAGAGAGCCTCGACATAGATGCGCTCACACCGCGACAAGCGCTTGAGCTGTTGTACGATTTGAAAGCGAAACTTTAATGCCAAGCTTTACAAAATTACCGGCCCTTCCAAAATCGACACTATCAAAACTTGGACGTGCACAGACTCGTCCGATCCCGCCGCGTCGTAAAGTGCCCGATAGCGGTATTGACGGAACCGCATTGCGGATTGAATTATCAAGTCTCGCAAAAGACCGGTCTGGCACAGATAATGCGGTGCGCGAGCCGGTTAAGACATTGCTTTTGAAAACACTTGAGGCGGCGAAGACATCTGCATTTCTACATTTTGAGGAAGGCCGTCTGGACGGGCTAGAGACGGCACGCCTCCTCGCCTCAATCCATGATGATATTGTCACAGCCTTGTTTGATTTTACAACAACCCATGTTGCGCGTGTATCAAATCCGACGAATGCTGAGAAATTATCACTGTGTGCAGTGGGCGGTTACGGACGCGGAGAAATGGCGCCGGGATCTGATCTTGATCTTTTATTTTTGATAAATACCAAAAAAGGCTCAGCCTTTACCGAAAACGTCACAGAATATATGCTCTATATGTTATGGGATTTGGGCCTTAAGATTGGTCATTCTGTGCGTACCGCCGAGCAATGTGTGCAGCTTGCGAAAGAAGACCAGACGATACTCACCGCGCTCCTCGATTTACGCTATATTTCGGGTGATCAGGATTTGTCTCAAAACTTATTTACTAAATTTCGCAAAGAGGTCACGCGCGGGAAGGGGCGTAAATATATTGCTACAAAACTTGAAGAGCGTGATACGCGCCATGAGCGCGAAGGCGGTTCGCGTTATGTGATCGAGCCGAATATTAAAGAAGGCAAAGGCGGCTTACGAGACTTGCACGTGCTATATTGGATCGCCAGATTTCTTGATAAGGATGGCCGCATTATCGACCCGCAACGCGCCCAAGATTATGTCGACATGGGATTGTTTGATAATCAAGCGGCAGACCGCTTTGTCCGCGCCGCAGATTTTTTATGGCGGGCGCGAATTCATTTGCATTTATCCGATAAACGCCCCGTTGAGACCCTTAGTTTTGATCGCCAGACAATATTGGCGCGGAAAATGGGCTATGCGTCTGGCCCGATTGAAGAGGCGGTTGAAAAATTCATGCGTGAATATTTCACCAATGCTAGAGAAGTTGGCGCGCTGACTCGTATCGCTTGCGCCAAACTTGAGGCCGATCAAGCCATTATACTCCCCAAAGGGTTAGAGCGTCTTATGCCGCGCATTCGTGGCCGTATTCGCGAAGATGGATTTGTGATTGATACGGGACGGTTGCGTTTTCAAAATCCGTTGGACATTCGCAATCATCCTTCCATGATCTTGCAATTATTTGAAATTGCAGGACGGTATAATATTGATATTCATCCCGATGCATTTTTTGATATTGATATGCGCCGTAATATTATCGACAATGATTTTCGAAGAAATCCCAAAATGGCGGTTATCTTTAGAGATATTTTGACGCAATCCAAAGCGCCTTATGCCACGCTAAAGCTGATGAACGAGTCGGATGTTCTCGGGCGTTACCTATTAGAATTTGGCGGCATTGTCGCGCGGACACAATTCAATATGCATCATGCCTATACGGTCGATGAGCATACTTTGCGACTGGTCAATTATTTACATGACTTAAAGGTCGGCATGCTTGAAAAAGAAAATCCGGTCGCGACAGAAATTGTACAAAGTTTGAATGAAGACCAAATCTATTGGCTTTATCTCACCTGTCTTTTGCATGATACGGGCAAAGGCGTGGGCGACCAATGCGTAGAAGGCGCGCGTTTGGCGCGTCGCGCGTGTCGAAGATTAGGGGTTAGTCAAGACGGAATTGAAACCATTGCATGGCTCGTTCATAGCCATCTTGATTTATCAGAAACAGCCCAAAGACGGGATATTTCAGATCCAGAAACCATTACTCAATTTGCAAAAGGTATAGGGTCTGTTGAACGTTTGAAGTTGCTTTATGTTTTAACCGTTGTTGACATTCGAAGTGTTGGCCCTGGAATTTGGAATGATTGGAAAGGGATACTGCTTAAAAATTTATATCATAGCACAAAAGATTTCCTAAAAGGGCATCAAGAATTAGAGCCTGCGGCAAAAAGCAAAGCCATTAAAGCGCAGTTAAAAGAGCGCCTTCCCAAAGATTTAGGTACGCGGATAACGCCTATTTTCGAAGCGCTAGGCGATGATTATTGGACATCTTTTAGCATGACCGACCTTGTGCGGCATATGCGTTTTTTTGATAGTGCGATAGCGCAGGATACAAAGACAATCGGGACGCATGTTCAAACCCGAAAAGACCGTACACATGATATTACTGAGCTTTGGGTGACAACGCTTGACCGCGAACGCCTCTTTGCAGATTTGACTTTGGCGATTTCTGCAAGCGGGGCTTCAATTACAGGCGCGCGTTTACATACGGGCCGAAATGGGCGGGTGATGAATGTTTATTATTTGCAAAACCCAGAAGGCTTTGCTTTTGGACGCAGTAATGATCAAGCGCTTGAAGCTTTAAAAGTACGGGCCAAGAAAGCCGCCAATGGCGATGTGGACGATCTTAGAATTCCCACAATGCTCGGTTCGCGCCGTTCTGTGGCTATTCCTGTTCGTCCTAAAGTCAAGTTCATTGAGAATGCTTCGCGCCATTGCAGTCTAATAGAAATCGAGGCCCGTGACCGGGCGGGCCTTTTATACGGTTTGGCGTCGGCGCTTTTTGAGTCTGATATTTATATTTTATCTGCGCATATTGAAAATGTTGGTGAGCGTGCAATTGATGCGTTTTATGTTTTAAACCCTGAAGGCCTTCCGTTAAATGAAGCCCAAAGGAAAACCGCTAAACTCAAACTAATGGCGACGCTTAAGCCTCCAGCCCTCAATAAAATAACGGCCTAAATTTATGCGCTTGCTTAAGTCGACAGCCATAATTGGAGCGCTGACCTTACTCAGTCGTGTATTGGGCCTTGTACGTGACATTTTAATGGCCCGTTTTTTAGGGGCGGGACTTGTGAATGACGCGCTGATTACAGCGACCAAATTACCTAATCTTTTTAGAAGAATGTTTGCCGAAGGCGCTTTTAACGCTGCATTTATTCCGCTTTATGCCAAGAAATTAGAGGGCGAAGGTGAAGAGAGTGCGGCGGAGTTTGCAGGCGAGGCCTTTTCAGCGCTCTGCTTAGTGGTCGCATTGATTGTGGTTTTATTTCAATTGACCATGCCGTGGAGTCTGAACCTGATTGGCGGCGGTCTCGACCGTGTGGCCAGCACTGAAAACGGTCTTATCCCTTATGATTTAGCCGTCTTATATGCGCGATTGACCATGCCTTATCTCTTGCTCATGTCACTCGGGGCTTTGTTTTCAGGCATGCTAAATACACGGTCTTATTTTGCTATGGCCGCCTTTGTACCCGTTATGTTGAACCTCGTTTGGATTAGTCTATTGGGTTCACAATCTGTTTTGCAACACCCTGCCCATGTCTTAGCGCAATATTTGGCCTTAGGCATGACAGTGTCGGGCCTATTGCAGGTGGTATTCTTAGTCTACGCTTTAAAGCGGGCTTCAATCGCACTTCCGCTTAGGCGGCCACGCCTGACACCGGGGGTGAAACGCTTATTTGTCTTGGGTGTGCCCGGGTTAATCGCCGCTGGAATTACACAGCTCAATTTACTCGTGTCACATAATATTGCGACTTTGCAAGCGGGTGCGCCCAGCTGGCTTTATTACTCGGACCGCCTTTATCAATTACCACTTGGTATGATCGGAATCGCATTGGGGATTGCGCTTTTGCCAAGCCTCGCGCGAAGCTTACGATCTGATAATGCGGCAGAAGCGACAGAAACTCTAAACCGCGCGGGAGAGATTGCGGCTTTTTTAACGCTACCCGCCGCATGTGCGCTCTTTGTTATGCCCGAATTTTTAATTTCTACCTTATTTGAGCGCGGCGCGTTTACGGCAGAAGATAGTCTGCAAACCGCAAAAGCACTCAAAATGTTTGCTTTGGGCCTGCCTGCCTTTGTTCTGATTAAGGTTCTCACGCCAACATTCTTTGCGCGAGAAGATACGCGGACGCCCATGATTTATGCCTGTATATCCGCTGTCGTGAATGTGACTTTAGGATTTATTCTATTCTTTTCAATTGGATTTTACGGGCTGGCTCTTGCCACGACGATTGCCGCTTGGAGTAATGTCGTGTGTTTGGCGGTTACGCAAAGACGGCGAGGTTATTTCAAAGCGGACGCCCAGCTCTTACTGAGTGTACCGAAAATGGGGGTTGCGAGCCTGATGATGAGCGGCGTATTAATGCTGATCTTGCCGTTTGTGCAGACGATTATGACGGGGCAATTGACTGTGGATTACATGGTTATGGGTCTGGTTTGCGGCGCTGGCGCCTGTGTGTATGTTGGAGTCGCTTTACTTATAGGAACGTTTAAAGTGTCTGATATTAAAGACGCCTTTAAAAAGTCGCCTGAGCATTTACCCAATTCCGATCGATAAGTCAGTTCGATAGGTCTGGTGTTTTACCGTGGTCTGACCTATCGCCGAAATTCTTGCCCAATCTATGACCTAAGTCATTATCTCATCTATTCATTGTCACCACGTCTAAATATTTTCAATGGATTTAGCCCCTTTGTTTGGCCTGTTATATTGATAAAATAAAACAGGCGGTGAGCGGTCTCTGTTCAACGCTTGTTATTAGAGTGTAACTTGGTAAAAGCCTTGAGAATTAAAGGTGAGTTTATGAATGATATAAAAACAGATACGTCCGTGCTGAATACTCCTGAACGCAGCTATAAAGGCCAAGACCGTGTCTTTTCAGGTGTGCAACCTTCTGGAACTTTGCACTTAGGCAATTATCTCGGCGCGTTGAAAAAATTCGTTAAAATGCAAGATCAAATGGAATGCTTATTCTGCATTGTTGATTTGCACGCGATTACCGTTTGGCAAGAC
This sequence comes from uncultured Caulobacterales bacterium, assembly GCA_937965735.1. GTDB lineage: Bacteria > Pseudomonadota > Alphaproteobacteria > Caulobacterales > Maricaulaceae > CALCKU01. Next base: position 37,202 of record CALCKU010000124.1, on the reverse strand, counting down.
CCAAAACTTTTAAGACAACAAACCCATGAAATCACAGCCGCCTATCTAGCGAGCGGGGTCGATCCTAAAAAAGCGATTGTTTATAATCAATCCCGCGTGCGTGCGCACACTGAATTGGCTTGGTATTTTAACTGTGTGGCGCGTTTGGGTTGGTTAAACCGAATGACCCAATTCAAAGACAAAGCGGGTAAAAATTCCGAACGTATGTCTGTAGGCCTTTATGATTATCCTGTATTGCAAGCCGCAGATATTCTGGCGTTTAAGGCGACCCACGTGCCTGTCGGTGAGGATCAAAGACAACATTTAGAGCTTTCGCGTGATATTGCGGCCAAGTTTAACCATGATTTTGATGCCCCTGATTTCTTTCCTTTGCCTGAGGCATTAGTCCAAGGGCCTGGGGCTAAAATCCTGTCACTCCGTGACGGGAGCAAGAAGATGTCAAAATCAGACCCTTCGGACAATTCTCGTATTAATTTGACCGATAGCGCGGATGATATTGCTAAAAAGTTTAAAAAGGCCAAGACGGATGCTGGGGTTATTCCTGAAACCGTTAAAGAGATGGAAGGTCGTCTTGAGGTCAAAAACCTTGTCGGCATATTTGCCGCACTGACAGAGCGCACAGACCAAGATATTTTAACAGAATATGCGGGCCAAGGGTTTGGGGTGTTTAAACCTGCGCTTGCGGATGTAGCGGTTGAAAAGCTGGAACCGATTACCAATTTAATGCGGCGTTACCTGGCCGATCCAGATGAGTTGGACCGTATTCTTGCCGCGGCGGCAGATCGGGCAACAGAGATAGCAGAGCCTATTTTGGCGGATGTGCGAAAAACTATAGGATTTAGTGGGGCTTAAATGCGAATAAACTCTTTTATAATGACATTCGTGATATTCGGAACCGCTTTGGCGGGATTTACGGCCTGTAAGCCCAGCTCTGACGCGCATCACATGCATTCAGAGATTTCAAATGTCGGCGTCCATGACGGAGGCGACGGAGCCTCTCCGCATGCAGGACACGAAACTGAAACTCACATTTCAGAAAGCGTGAATAGCCAGAGCCAAAAGATTGTCCTAAATGCGCAAGCAGGTCTGGCATTGGATAAAGCCTATGTCAAAGAGCCTTTTCCAGGGCGTGATGTCTCTGGGATATTTTTTGACCTCATTAATACGGGCGCGGCGGATCGCCTGATCGGTGTCGAAACCTCTTTAAGCCGCATTGCTGAGATTCATACGCATATTAAAGACGGGAATGTTATGAAGATGCGAAAGATTGACGGCGTTGATCTTGCGGCAGACACGACGGTTTCATTTGAGCCTGGTGGCTATCATATTATGGTCTTTAAAACAGAGCTTTCACCCGTTGCGACCGATATAGAAATGACCTTGATTTTTGAAAATGCGGGCGAAACGCTTGTGAGAGTCCCCATTCAAGGCCGCCCGATGAAAATATATTCTGATGGTAATCGTGAGGCCGACGAATAGAGCTAAGTTATGGCTTTAATGTTTCGCTACGGGTCTCTATGCTGGATGATTGAGCCTATTTCAGATCGTGTGTCTGCAAAGGCGATAAGAGGCTCAAATGTCTGACCCCAAAAAACCAATGCGACCCCCCATGCCTTCGTCTGATGTTTCAGCGCGTGCAGAGCGCGATATTTCTGCCCCGCCGTCAGATTCGCATTTTGATCGTGTCTCAAAAAATGCAGGCGCGTCTGCACGCCTTGTGGCGGCGCACGGCTTGGTCGGTGTATTGAATAAGCAGCTTCCGTTAGAAAATGCTTTAGCGAAACAAGAGGCGCATAGTCAATTATCGGCCAGAGACCGCGCGTTTGCGCGTTTGATCGCGGCGACTACCTTACGACGATTAGGGCAGATTGACGGGGTTTTAAAACCATTTTTAAAGCAATTACCTCCCGCGCTTGTGCATAATATTCTGCGGACGGCGGTCGCCCAAATGTTGTTCCTAGGCACACCACCACATGCGGCTGTCGGGGAAACCGTGGCAGTTTTGAAATTACGGGCGAATACGAAAGGCTTTTCTGGCATGGCCAATGCAATTTTGCGCCGTGTTAGTGAACAAGGGGCGACCCTCAGCGCCTCAATTGCCCCGCAAGAAAATATTCCTTCATGGCTTCGTAAAAGCTGGGAGCGGGCTTACGGTCGCGCGGATATGCGGCGTATGGCAACGCAATTGCTTCAAGATCCGCCTTTGGATATTACCGTAAAATCAGACCCTGATATATGGGTAGAGCGCCTTGGCGGCACGCTTTTGCCAACGGGTACAGTCAGGCTGGAGAATATTGGTGATGTTCGCACGTTAGAGGGTTACGACGCTGGTGATTGGTGGGTTCAAGATATAGCGTCTAGCTTGCCTGTTAAACTCGCGGGGGATCTTTTAGGGCAATCGGTCTTGGATATGTGCGCAGCTCCAGGGGGGAAAACGCTTCAATTGGCCAATTTGGGCGCGAATGTTACAGCGCTTGACCGTTCAGAGCTGCGTTTAAAGCGCGTTGCAGAAAATTTGGAGCGCACGAAATTATCAGCGAAAATCGTCGTCTCAGATGCGTTGGAATATAGCCCGAAATTTGAAGGTAAAGCGCCAGAAAGCCTCCATGTTCATGCTCATTTAGAGGATCGTGATCGTTCCGAGGCCAGTCCAAAGAAGGGCTTTGATTTAGTCCTGCTCGACTCCCCTTGTAGTGCCACAGGGACATATCGGCGTCACCCAGATGTAATTTATAATAAAAGTCATAATGATATACAATCTTTGGTTAAAATTCAAAATGCACTCTTGCAACAAGCCGCTCTTTGGGTGCGTCCTGGTGGGCAGCTCATCTATTGCACATGTTCATTGCAAGTCGAAGAAGGTGAAGCGCGGGTGGCAGATTTTTTATCGAAAACGCCCGAATTTCGCCTTAATCCTATTTTAAAAACAGACCTCCCCGAGCTCGAAAATTGTGTTCAAGGGGCGGGTGTTTTTAGAAGCAAACCCCATGATCTGAGTACACTTGGCGGGATGGATGGATTTTTTATTGCACGATTCAGACGGACTGATTCGCGCTGTAAATAGAAATTTCATCTTTTTTTGGTCTATATGTTGCACAGACACGTTCAGATTGTTTCAAAATGGGAGGCTCAGCATGAGCACAAATATTCTTCTTCGTAATACGGCTATCGCTGCAATTGGCTTAGTGGGTATAACATTAACGGCTTGCGCAAGCGGCCAATCAAGTTCACGCTACGGAAGCGGAAATGTGTATGACTATGAAAGTGGTCATGGATGTTCAACAGCCGATGCGTGTTCAGCAGGACATGTGCAGACAGGCTATCAGGGCGGTGCTTATATGGGTAATCCAATGCAAGTCTCCCCAGGTGTTGTCTATGCGGATTGTTCTATGATGGGACAGAACTGTACATCCGCGACGGGCTATTCGAACGCACAAGGTTATTTGGGAGCGCCGTCTTACGAACCAGCGCCGACATATGCCGCTCCAACACAAGGGTACACCGATACATCAAGCTATGCATCGACTGGCTATAGCACGGGATCTTCAACGCCAGCAGAGTGCCCAGCGGGAACGACACCGCAAAGCGACGGTACTTGTATGCAGTCATCATCGTCTACGAGCTATTCTTCAACAAGCAGCTACACAGCGCCAACACCGTCTTACGGAACATCCACTTCATCCTATGGTGAAACGGCAAATTGCCCCTCTGGATCTTCAATGCAATCAGATGGGACATGTATGCAAAGTTCAGGCTCAAGTTATAGCGGCTATAGCTCGGGTGTAAGCCACAGCTCTACAGGAACAAGCAGCACTGCAAATTGTCCATCAGGCTCAAGCTTGCAAAGCGATGGTACGTGTATGCAGTCTAGCTCTAGCTATACAGGCAGCTCAGTAACTCTGCATTCAGGCTCAAGCACAGGATATTCGGGCTCAAGCTTTTCAGCGTCTGACTATCTTCCTATTCGGAAATAAACGGTCTTGACTTAAGCGCGGCCTACGCGCTTAAAATATTATAATGTGAATGAGCCCTCGTGCAGCCCTTACTGCGCGGGGGCTTTTGCATATAAAAGGATGTAAATTGCTTTGCTAGCTCTTCAGACCCAACCAATAGAGTGCGGTTAAATTCCAAGCGGGCCAAAGCAAAACCCTTTCGCCGCTTATCTTCATTAGGCTTTATCGGCATTCCCGTCGCAAATGGCCTTAATGCGGAGGAGGGGTGTTAGATGCGACCGCGCTGTGTCATCTCGTAGAAAATTTATAAGGCAAAACGTTATTCGGCCATAGAAAATTTATAGTCCCCGAAATTCATAAACTATAGGGAAGCGTACCGCGTTTAGTCGCTTTTCGTGCGTGTGTGTCGCTTTATGACGGGCTTGATAATGTTTTGGGTAGCTTCAAAATAAAACAGGTGCCGCGTTCATCCTGAACGGGTTTGGGTTCAAGCTGGATTGTCCCACCAATTGTTTCTGTCATGCGCTTGATAATGGCAAGGCCGATCCCGCTGCCTTCGACTTCGTCGCGGCTTTTTAAACGGTTGAACATTTCAAAAACATATGTGTGATAATCGGGTGGAATGCCCGGTCCGTCATCCTCAATGTGAAAGACATGCATATTCGCTTCAGACTTGTACCGAACTTCAACAAGACCATAATCACGGTCATGGTGCTTAATCCCATTGGAAATTAGGTTTAAAAAACATTGTTGCAATGTGGTTTGTGGGGCGCGGATAATTGGTATATCTGTTGCCACTTTTACCTCAAATCCATCAGGAATTTTAATCCAAGATTTAAGCTCTTCAATCAAGGCAATGACATCGACATCAACACTGTCTTCAGGCGCTTTACCCGCGCGCGAGAAATTTAAAATGTCTTTCAGAAGCGCTTCCATACGATCAACGCGCTTTGTGAGCAGATCTAAATATGAGTCGACTTCTTTTGAAGCGGTCTTAGGCATGTCTTCTTTAACCCAAGTGATGAGGTTTGACATACCCCGTAAAGGCGCCATTAAATCGTGCGAAGCGACATATGCAAAATGATTTAAATCCGCATTGTTTTGTTCCAATCGAAACGCATAAGCCTCTGCTGAATCTAGCGCCTTTATGATCGACCGATGGGCTGGCAAGAAGATGAACCAAGCTTCAAAAATTAAGATAATAAGCGCGAGTAAAAAGCTTAGGAGAGCGATAGATTGAATATAATCAACTTTAGTCAAAGTGTAATTTTGATAACCCGTCATGGCGGATTCTAATTGTTGGAGTTGCAAATACAGCCCCGAAGCAATCAGGCTTTTTAGCGCTTCAGAAATCACAAGATCATCTTGGCTTTTAGTGATCGTGTCAGCATCTTGCGCAAATTTTTGAATGCGCTCATCCAGAGTCATACCGTTTCGGGGTGTGAAATAATAGCGACGCAAATTCTCGGGCAAAGGCTTATTGATGTCTAAGTCTCCCCCCTGAAGCAATGCGGTGTGGCCACGCTTAAAATCACGTATCGCCGTTTTCAGTTTCGAGGCATAAATTGGGCGAGAGTTTGGATTTTGAGCGATATGGCTGCCTAGGAATAATATGCGCTGACTGAGCATGGCTTGCTGGCCACTGAGGTGAATGGCTTCGGCTTTGTCTTGTATTTCTTGAATCGCGGCTTTGGGTGCGAAATGGGTTACAGAAACGGCTGAGATAATCAGTAAAACCGCAATGAGGTAGCGCACCCAGATTCCGCGCGGATTATCGGGTGATAATAGGAAGGCCCAATAGCTTTTTTGGCGCGCTATATGGGACATATTTGTTTTCAGTGCGTCAATATTGGATGGTGGCACAGCTCAGCCTAAAAATACTGTATAAGCGGCGTGGGTGTGTTTATCATGCGAGGAGTACCCAATCCTCTTCAAGCGCAGTGATCGCTTCACTTAAACTGCCCATTAGATCGGATTTAAAAATATATCCCAAAATATCAAAAGCATGAGCATTGATAATATCTTCGTCTGTTTCCGAAGTTGTTAAAACAAAAACCCGAGCGTGTTCCGTACGAGGATCGCCGCGTAAAACCTTTAAGAATTCTAAACCGTTCATACGCGGCATATTCAAATCTAGAAAAATTATATAGGGCGATGAAAGTCGGCTTTCATTGTCTGTATTGTGCAGTAAGTCTATGGCCTCGCGGCCATCTTTGGCTCGCACTACAGGGTTGTTAAGGCGTATATGTTTAAAGGCGCGTTTAATACTCATCATATCGACATCGTCATCTTCGACGATCAGGAATTTGATGGGGTGTTTGACTTCGGACATTATAAGATCTCTTTTAGCGCGCTCACTGTGTACGCGCGCTATGGGTTTGTAAATGCGAAGATATTTGTTTTTTGCGCTTATGCAAAATTTCAGTTCGGTGGGTGAGCGTTTCTAAAGCTTGCATAATATCTGTATCAGATTCTGTTCTTTCGGGGGCTTCAGGGAGTGTTGACATTGCGATTTCAAATAATTCAAAAAAATACTGGCCAGCTTCGTCACCTTTTTCGGTCACGGCCAGTAAACGACTGCGCCCGTCATTAAAGTTTTCTTTGGACACCATATAGCCATTGCCAATTAAGGATACCATGCAACGCGTGATCGTCGCGGGATCTTGGCGCAGATATTGGGCCACTTCGCCCGGTGTTTTAGAGGCGTTAAACTCAAAAATAGTCAATAACATCCGCAATTCACGTAATTTCAAGGGATAACGCTTATGGAAACTTGGCAGGATCGCATTTTTGATGAATTCTGAATAATCATTCGATACCCACTCTGTGTGGGACAAATAACCATAATCTTTATACGCTCTGCTTAACATAAAACATCCTATAGGTGTATAAACCCAGCCTTTCACACACTTCTAAGCTACAGAGTCAGGGTTAATGGCGAATGAAAGTTTCACAATATATTTGCGAAACGAAATCTGTATTTATTTTTAAAGAGTTCGTATGAAAGAGGCGGCGTCTTTTGCGCGCTAATTTACCTATCCATAGAGTGCACTTTGTCAGGGTTCCTGTGCTTGCGCGGACCTCTTTGCACTGTTATTAAAACTTATGCTAAATACACTCATCTCTCCCTCTATACTTTCAGCTGATTTTGCGGATCTTGGCGCAGAGGTTCGCGCCATTGATAAGGCGGGTGCCGACATGATACATATTGATGTCATGGACGGGCATTATGTCCCGAATATCACAATTGGGCCCGGGGTTATCAAAGCTCTAAAACCCCATACGCAAAAGCCCTTTGATGTGCATTTAATGATCGCACCCGTCGACCCCATGATTGATGCTTTTATTGATGCGGGTGCTGATCTATTGACCATTCACCCAGATGCTGGGCCTCATGTCCACCGAAGTTTACAAGCCATTCGCGCCCGGGGCGTCAAGGCGGGTATTGCGCTTAACCCGGCGACATCGCTTGATGTTTTGGATTACATCATCGACTCGCTCGATATTATTTTAGTGATGAGTGTTAATCCTGGATTTGGCGGGCAAAGCTTTATTCCAAGTCAGCTCGGCAAGATTGCAGAAATTCGCAAGCGTATTGACGCGTCTGGCCGGGATATCATCCTAGAAATAGACGGGGGGGTTAATCCCGTAACCGCGGTACAGTGCCGAGAAGCCGGTGCAACGGCTCTTGTTGCTGGTAGTGCCGTGTTTAAGGGGTCGGGTCAGACTTATGCTGAAAATATTGCGGCTCTACGCGGCAGACATAATAACAAACACAGCGCGGAAAATATTTCGCCTGTTAAGCAAACGGCCTAAGCCCTCAATATGACGCGCCGAAACCCTAATTTACAACTGATAAAGCGTGCAACATCACATGCTTTCAATAATGTGGCGGATGATCTTGGCGCGCCCATTCGGTTTTTTTACTTACGCGGCGGTAAACCGGCTTTGTTTCACGATATTCGGCCTGAAGCGATTTATGCTGATAGCGAGGCGGGAAAATCACTTTTGAAAGGGCATTTTGATTTTGCGGGTCAACATTTAGATATTGGTCAGCAAGGGGATCCGTGGACTGTACCGTCCCCGTCTGAACGCTTTGCGCATTGGCTACATAGTTTTGTTTGGCTTGAAGATTTGCTCGTGCAAAATAATAAGCTTGCCCGTGTGCGCGGACGGTATTTAGTTGATCGCTGGATTTCTGTTTACGGGAAATGGAACCGGTTTGCATGGTCGCCTGAAGTTTTGCCGCATAGGCTCTATAGCTGGCTTGTGAATTGGTCCCCCTCTTTGCAAACCGATAATTTAAGCGAGTCGGCAGAGCTTCGCCGAAACTCTGTTATGCGCCAACTCAAGCATTTGCGTACAGTGTATAAGCGCGTTCCAGAAGGCATACCGCGCCTCAAAGCTGCAAGCGCAATGGTACTGGGCGGCGCACGCTTACAAGACCGCCCTGATAATTTTTACGCGCGTGGGTTTGATTGGCTGGACGATGAAATTGATTTGCAAATTTTAGGGGACGGTGGCCATATCTCCCGAAATCCCGAACGGGCCATTGAAGCGTTGAAAATATTGCAAACGGTTGACCAAATGTTGCAATCCCGGGGTTTTGAAGCTTCGCGTACGTTAGAGCGTGGCATTGATCGTCTGATTCCAATTCTCCCATTCTATATGACGACAGACGGTGGATTTGCCTGTTTTAATGGCGGCGGGGAAGGCCCGCGCTCACACATAAAATCAATTCTAAAAAAGGCGAAATTAACGAGCCGCCCTTTTGGCTATTCACCTCACACAAATTATCAACGGATTGAGCAAGGGGGATCTACCCTTCACATGGATACGGGGGCGGTTCCGCCTTCGCCATTTGATACAGAGGCGCATTTGGCCCCGCTTGCGATTGAGCTGGCCACGCGCGCTGGACGTTTGATTGTCAATTGTGGTTGGAATTCCGAGCAACCTTCGCATTGGCGTAGAGCGATGCGCTCAACTGCTGCGCATTCGACTTTAGTCTTAGAAAACACCTCTGTTGGTAAGATTATTCCGTCGGGATTCAAATCACGTTTGCTGGGGGCATGCGTGGTCAAGGATACGGGGCCTGTGAAAGCTTCTCGCAAAGAACAGGTTTCGGGTATTTGGCTCGAAGCCCACCATGACGGTTATCAAGACGAAACAGGCTTGTCGCATAGGCGGCGCATCTTTATGGCCAATAATGGTCAAGACATTCGCGGCGAAGACAGCTTGTTTGTACAAATCGGACATTCGCCTAAATCACGGGATGAAATTCCGTTTGATATTCGCTTTCATTTGCACCCTGATGTGCGGGTCACTTTGGCGCAAAACTTACAAAGTGCTTTGCTCATACAGCCTGGGAATATTGGCTGGAGATTTAGAACGGATGCTGGGCCGATTTCTATTCAACCCTCTGTGTATATGGGGAAAGGGCATAAACCGATTAAAAGCGAGCAAATCGTGATTTCGGGTCGGGCTTTATCCGATAGTGATGGTGAGACGCGCTCTAACCGCGTGCGTTGGTCTATTCGTCAACTGACTCCCAAAAGTAAGAAGGTCTAGATGGACATTCTATTTGACCTGAATACCTTATCTTGGGGGACGTCTCGGTAATGCCTCCCTTACGCTTGAAACTCTCTTTTTTAACGGCGGCTTTGCGCGCTTTTGATTACATTTAGTTTGGATATATAATATGCCTACGCCCAATCCCAACCTCCCGCCATTTGACCCCTCTCGTTTAGCCCCTGTTAAGCGGGCTTTGATTTCTGTGTCGGATAAATCGCGCTTATTGGAGCAGGCGCAGGCTTTACATGCCCGTGGCGTGAAACTGGTTTCAACAGGCGGTACGCGCGCCCAGATTGAAAAAGCAGGCATTCCCGTCAAAGACGTATCCGAGCTTACGAAATTTCCTGAGATGATGGACGGTCGTGTCAAAACCTTGCACCCTATGGTGCATGGCGGGTTATTGGGCGACCGTGATTTAAGTGCGCATAAAGATGCTATGCACATGCATGGTATCCTCTCGATCGACCTTTTAGTGGTTAATCTTTACCCGTTTGAAAAAGCGGTTGCATCGGGTGGACGCTATGAAATGTGTGTCGAAAATATTGATATTGGGGGCCCAGCAATGATCCGTGCGGCTGCCAAAAACCATGCGCATGTTGCGGTCTGTGTGGATGCTGAAGATGTCGATGCTGTCCTTGCTGATATGGACGCCCATGACGGTCACACTACGGGGACTTTACGGCAAAAACTGGCTGCAAAGTGTTATGCGCGCTCTAGTGCCTATGACTCCGCTATAGCCAATTGGTTTGCGGATCAAATCAATGAAGAGGCCCCTGTATTCAGAACACAGGCCGGTACGTTAAAGCAAGCCTTGCGATATGGTGAAAACCCGCATCAAAAGGCGGCCTTTTACGCAGATGGTTCGGATCGCTACGGTGTTGCAACCGCCAGTCAAATTCAAGGTAAAGCTTTGTCTTACAATAATATCAATGATACGGACGCGGCTTATGAGCTTGTGGCCGAATTTGGCGACACGAATAACGGGGCCAAGCCTGCGGTTGCGATTATCAAACATGCCAATCCGTGCGGTGTGGCTGTGGCAGATGATTTTATCAGCGCCTATAAGAACGCATTAGCCTGTGATCCTGTCTCGGCTTTTGGCGGGATTGTCGCACTAAACGGAAACCTAGACGCCGAAACGGCAAAAGAGATTGTAAAAGTTTTTACAGAAGTCGTTATTGCCCCGAGCGCAGATACAGATGCGATGGCTGTATTTGCAAAAAAGAAAAATCTAAGGCTCCTCATTGCGGGGGGCTTGCCTGATATACGGGCGGCATCACTGACGCAGCGTAATGTTGCAGGCGGTATATTGGTACAAGACCGTGATAACGGATTTGTTGAGGCGACGGATTTAAAAATTGTTACGAAACGCAAGCCATCAGAAACGGAAATAGCTGACATGCTTATGGCCTGGAAAGTGGCGAAACATGTTAAATCCAACGCCATTATTTATGTCAAAGATCAAACGACAGTGGGGATTGGTGCGGGTCAAATGAGTCGGATTGACAGTGCGCGGATCGCGGCGCGCAAAGCCGAAGATGCTAAAGAAGCGGCGGGTTGGCCAGAGCTTAGAACCCAAGGCTGTGCCTGTGCATCGGATGCGTTTTTTCCTTTTGCAGATGGTATGTTGGCGGCGGCCAAGGCGGGGGCGAGTGCAATTATACAACCCGGCGGCTCTATTCGGGATGATGCGGTAATTCAGGCGGCTGACGCTCATAATATTGCTATGATTTTTACAGGCATGCGGCATTTCCGTCATTAAAATTCTACTGGGTTTTTCAGAGTTTGGAAACTTCAGAAAGCGTTCAGAGAATTGCATAAGGTGTAGAGTATGCGTGAAAAAATTAAAATTGTCAGAACTCAGAAAAGTCTCAGGGCGCAAATTACGGCATGGCGTTTAAACGGAGAGACAATTGCTTTTGTCCCGACAATGGGGGCTTTGCATAGCGGCCATATGTCCCTCGTGAATTTGGCTAATAAAAAGGCGGACCGAACCGTTGCGAGTATTTTTGTCAACCCAACACAATTCGCGCCCGATGAGGATTTTGATGCTTATCCAAGAACGGAAAAAAATGATGTTGATCAATTACAAGCCGAGGGATGTGACCTCGTTTATATACCGCGCAAAGGCAGTATGTATAATGCCCATCATGCGACACATATAAAAGTGGGCGGGGTTGCAGAAGGTCTTGAGACAGATCACAGGCCGAGTTTTTTTGAAGGCGTGGCCTTGGTCGTGACAAAGCTTTTAAACCGTGTCGCCCCTGACATTGCGATTTTTGGTGAGAAGGATTACCAGCAACTTGCCACCATTCGTCGGCTTGTTGAGGATTTGGATATGCCGATTAAAATTCTGGGTGCGAAAATCGCGCGCGATAAATATGGCTTGGCTTTGTCGTCTCGGAATAAATATTTTGATTCAGAAGGGCTGGACATTGCGCGGCAGTTAAATGTGATTATGCGGGATTGCGCGAACGCGTTAAAGGGCGGCGCGGATATAAACCGTACGACGAAAATATGTGCAAGGGATTTATTAGACGCGGGCTTCTCTGAGGTCGATTATGTCTCGGTCGCGGATACAAATAGCCTTGAGATTTTACAGGGTCGTATTTCTCAGGGCCGTATTTCTCAGGTCCGTGTCTCAAAAGACAATAGCGTTCAAGGTAAGGCCCGCCTTCTGATTGCCGCCCATTGCGCAGGTGTCAGGTTGATTGATAATTGCGCGATTTAGATTTTCCGTTTTACCAAGCGCCTAAGTCGACAAGTTTTGCCCGTAAGTGCGGCGGTAAATTCAGCGTATCGCCGATTGACTTTAAATCTTCGGGGGCATCTTCAGCTTTCAAATAACGCCAGCCCTGAAACGGGCGTTTGGGGGTTGGAACGACAGGAATAATCTTTGCATCCATGATAATCGCACAGGCTTTTCGTCCGTCTGCTGTGCGGGTCTCTTCAAGTGCGACAAGCGGATTGCGGCACAGTATTAACCCTTTAATGACCCAGTAAATCGATCCGCCGTCCAATAAGGCTTCTGCGCGTTTTGGTGTCATGCGTGTGACATGTTGATGATGGGGGCTAAGGCCTTTTTTAATCCGTCTGCGGACCATGACTTTTTGCCAATCCCGTAGCGTGTCAATGTTTTCTGACCCAACGGAAAGTTTTTGTAAATGCAAGACCATGTCGGCAATATAAAGAAAGCCTTGGCAGTCACAATGCAAAGGCTTTCAAATTTTGACAATTAAACCGTTCTTTAGACGAAATTGCGCTGAAATATCCTGAATTTTAGAAAATAAATCTAAAACTGCCTTGGATAAGGTTCTGTCTCAACAATAAAACCTGGAACGGATGGGTCTAATTTGAAAGACACCATATCGGTCTCGACATTCTTATCCTGCAGTGTCGTTGTCGCCTTTATAACTTTACCCAAAACAAATTTAGCAACTTTTGTGGGCGGTTTTTCTTCTGACCAATTTGAGCTTATACCAAATTTATCTCTTAAAGTGGCATTCGCAATCATGCCGGCATTTTTAAGGCTGCTGGCATGGGTAGTATATTCTGTTGTAATCGACACACAAAATTCAGAATTATCAACACGGTGTGGTGAATTTAGAGGCCATGTTGCGGCTTGATCATCTTCAAGATCAATAATTATCGCGTCTTTCTCAAACTCTGTGGAATAGGGTATGTCATCGGTTATAGACTTTATGATCGTGTCTTCAAACGCTTTATCACTAATAAATTTCTGCGTTAGAGGATAAACATAAACCCGTTTTTTGCCACGCACATGCCAAAGTATGGTTTCTGTTTTATCAAAATGATAAGGGGTTTGCGAAATAGGTGATGAGATCAAAATGCCCCCATTCGCTTTATACGCTTTTTTCTTTGTATTGTGGGCGATCTCGCCATACATCTTAGAAAGCAAAACTTTATACTTTGGATGAATATTCATCGCTTTACGAAGATTAATCCATATACGCCCCGCTTTGGCTGCGGCCAGAATGGTCTCTGGGCTGGCATCACGAAAATCACCTGTTAGGAACCGGTTTGGATTTGTGGGGTCATTCTCTTCTGACATAGAACACACATCCATAAGATGGGATGGATGTGTACCCAATAAGGTTAAAAGGGCTTCATCTGTAAACAAGTTCGTTTCATTTATGCGATGTCTAAATGTGAATGTTTCTTTTTGAAACTTCTGTGTGTGTTCAGATGACCAGTCTTTAAGTATATTCATTATATTCCTCTATCCTACAGTCTAGTGTGCCCAATATAACAAAATTGGGTTTATAGGCCGTGCAATTATATAGTGAATATAGTCTTATTCGTTTATGTTTTTCCGTCCGACAAAGATAGCGCGGAGAAAGTAATAGAGCGCTCCAGTAAAGATTAACAAACCAATCATAAAGCCAATTGAAGCGATTAAAGGCCCGTTTGCGCCAAGGAGTATTTCTGACCCTTGGAAAATGGTTGCCAAAAAGCCACCCATAAGGGTCAAACCTAAGACCATCATAACGGCGTAAGGGCCTTGATCGGGCCGCGACATAGATTCGTGTGTATTGAGATCGCGGTGTATATATTTTTGTGAACTATCTTGTGTAAAGCGCTCCGCATCCAAATCGTCTTTTTTTGTATCGTCTTGCGCGTATTTTTCTGGCGCTTTTCGAACCTTTTGATTGATTATTAGGGGGCGGGCCTCTTTTGTGCGCGGATTGGTTTCCGCTTTATTCTTTGCGCTCGCCTGAGGTTCACCGGAATTGACTTCAGCTGTCTTTGGATCGACCGTTTCCAACGGATTGCGGCGTTTTTTCAGTTTATCTCTTAAACGGATTACCTCGCTTCGGTTTGATTTAAGTTTTTTACCGTCATTTTTTTCAGGGACTTCGGGTCTCAGTGTATTTTCCTCTATTTTTGATACAGATTTGTGATTGTCTTTATTGTTCGAATGTTCCGAATTTTGACTTAAATCCGTCTTTGAAATCGGGCCTTCAAATAAAGCATCAAGTTGGTCAATGACATCGGCAGCCGCTTCGGCAATCGGGGACTTTAACACTTCATTCTGGCTATCGTCTTCCTTGCCATCTTCTTCGAGCTGTATCTCAGCCTCAGCCTCAGCCTCAGCCTCAACCTCAACCACAGGTGTGATTGTGCTGTTTTCAGAAACTTTGCTATCGGTTAATATCTCTTCAGCGTCTAACTCTAGAATCGTACCTTCGGTTATCGCATTATGGCTGTCATTCAGCACATTCGCCTCAGTCGGCTCCATATCGGTTTGGATTTCACTTAAGCCAATTGGCGAACTGATATGATCTTCACGGCGGCGTCTTGGTATAATTGGGGCGTCATAGGGCGCTTCGGCGAAAAAACTTTGTGCGTCTTCATGGGTAAAAAGAGGCATGTCGTCTTGACGCCGACTCGGTTCAGTTTCGTGGTTTGGTGCGGCATCGACTAAGGCTGGCAATGCAATACGGGAAGCCTCAAGCTTACGATTTTCAGGTTTTAAAAATAGGGCTTTTTCAGCCGCTCTGCGGCGGACAAGCGCGTCAACGACATAAATACGGCCATCAATGTGACTTTTGCGCCAAAGGTCAAATCCATTGGCGGCGTCCAAAGGTCGCCCATTATTTAAAGCGTGTAAGACATTTGACGATAGAAAAGCTTTTGGGCCGATATTAAAAGCCAGAGAGCATAACGCATCAAACTGACCTTGTGTCAGCGGGGCATGCACGTTCTCATTAATCATGTCCTCAATCGGTTTGAGGTCGTCTTTTAGGCGTGTCTCCGCCGCTGTTTTCGTTAGACTTATATCTTCATGCCCGTTTACACGGTGGCCATAACCAACCACGCGTTGCCCCGAGACGAGCTGGCGACTTTTGGGACGAAACCCTTCATAGGTTTTGATCAAAGTCAGTCCGAATGTTGATATTTTGAGCCATTGCCCCATTGCGTTACATTTCCTTACAAAACTAACCTAATAATAAGGGGGGGTTGCAAGAATTGCGCCGTTTTGAGGCATGCGGGATGTCGTCCGCAAAGTGCTTTATTGGAAACTAGGCTTTATTCTAAGGGTCAACACAATAGAAGGGCTAGAGTAATAATAAGACGGCTATGCCTAGAAAGGCAAAAAAGCCAATAATATCTGTCACGGTTGTAACAAATACGGATGAAGCAACTGCGGGGTCGGCCCCTGATTTTTTAAGACCAAGCGGAACCAGAATGCCAGCCAGCCCTGCGAAGAAATGGTTAATAATCATCGCAATAAAGGTTACGATTGCCAGTTGTGGGTCTTTGAACCAGATATAGGCAATGCCCGCCATAACGACCGCAAATATCAGGCCTATAATCATGGCCGCCACGGCTTCACGTTTTACGGCACGCCATGCAGTTTGCGGGGTTAAATCCCGTTCGGCCAAGGCGCGCACAGCTACCGCCAAGGCTTGCGTCCCCGCATTTCCGCCCATAGAGGCGACAATCGGCATGAGGATTGCGAGGGCGACGATTTCACGAATTGCATAATCAAATTGCGCGATAACCAGTGATGCTAAAATTGCGGTCAATAAGTTGACAAAGAGCCAGGGGCCACGCGCCCGAACGGTGGAAAGCGCTGTATCGGTTAAGCCCGCATCACTCACGCCTGCGAGGGCAAGAATGTCTTCTTTATTTTCGTCTTGGATAATATTGATAATATCATCGACCGTCATCATTCCGACGAGGCGCCCACTGTCATCAATCACGGGTGCAGAAATTAAGTGGTACTTTTCAAACAAATAAGCGGCTTCTTCTTGATCTTGATCTTGGCGGATTGTGATGATCTGCCTGTCCATGACTGTGTTTAAGGTCTGCGCTCGATCATAGCGCATAAGGCGCGATACAGGCACATATCCGATGGGGTGAAAAGCCGTATCAATCACATAGATATTAAAAAATATCTGGGGAAGCGCTTCGCCGATTGCGCGCATATGGTCAACCGTATCGCCAATAGTCCAAAAAGCAGGTGCGGCAACAAACTCCCTTTGCATGAGCCGCCCAATGGTTTCATCGTCAAAGCTCAAACTGGCTTGCAGAACCGCACGATCGGAGTCGCTCAGTGCGTCGAGGACTTCAACCTGTTGTTCACTTTCCATCTCTTCAAAGATCTGGGTGGCGTCATCATTATCCATTTCGGAAATGGCATTGGCGATTTGAGACGCGCTAAGGAGCGGGAGAATGTCTTCGACTATTTCGTCTTCAAGCTCGGTGAGAACGTCCGGTGTTATCAGCTGGCTGGCGGATTCAATGACAGTTTCGCGTTGCTCGGATGTTAATTGTTCAAATTGATCTGAGAAGTCTGCTGGATGGAGGTTTGAAAGATCTGTTTCAAGGGCGTCTAAATCATTGTCCAATGCCTCCGAAATCGCGTTGCGCGTATCATGGAGATCATATTCAGGGCGATGGGAGGCGCGCAGGGGGGGAGACACGGTCTCAGTCGCTGCGTTGCGCGTATCCGTGGAAGCCTGTTTTTTGGGTTTTGAAGTCGGGTCTGAATTTGAGTCTTCCATCTTAACCGCCTGTCTCACTCTATTGACTGTCTAATTCGACTTACTGTTTAACTCTACTTATAGTCTGGAAGTGTTTGGCTCAAGAGTCTGCGCAAAGCCACATCTTACCCAAAATAATGTTTTGCAAATTGTCGGCTTCTGAATGATTTACGCTTTGTGACTTATTCAAAGGCCATGTTTTGCCAAAACCTAGCTGAAGACCCTAGCAGGGCCTTATGGAGCGGTTGGATACTCAGAGATCTAATGAGCTAAACGTTTGATGAAATATCTTCATCAAACGTTCTCCGTAAGGTCTATTGATCTATTCCGTTTTAGATTCAACGGGAATGGCAAGCTCGGCTTCGATTGTCAGCGTGACCTTATCGCTAACGGTTGGTGCGTATTTCCCTAGCCCCCATTCTGTACGGCTTAATTCTCCAGAGGCCGAAATGCCAATCATATCGGCTTTGCTTCGGAAATGCTGACCAACTTTATTTAACGTCACATCAAGCGTAAGGGGTTTTGTAATATCCTTAATCGTTAACTCACCCGTGATCGTACCTGTTGAAGGGGTCTTCATCGTCATGGATGTGCTGGTAAAGCTTATATCTGGATAATTCTCTGCATCAAAGAAATCGGCACTCATTAAGTGTATATCAAATTTCTTTGTGCCCGTATTGATATTTGTGGCTTTCATCATAACCGTGAGCTTAGCGTCTTCGGGTTTTTCACGCTCAAATGCTAAATTAATGGCAACATTATCCACACGCAGAGTCGCGCGCGCATAGCCTTGGTGCATATAGGTCAGTCCGACATAGGTATGACTTGGATCGCCGATATAAGTACCGCTAACGGCTTCACGAATATCCGCTTGACTTGAGGAAGGCTGAACCGTTGCGGTGTCGGTCGCGGCGGTATTCGCCGCCTCTATTGGACCGCAAGCCGCGAGTGATACGGTTGCAAGACAGGCAATACCAGCAAAACAGGACAAACTGAAGCGACAAGCAAAACGAGAAAGCGTTTTATAAAACGGTTGAAATTTTATGTATTCGGATTGTAGGCATCGGGTCATAGGAAATCCTTGAAGTGAAGATAAATTTATTCGTGACTCTCATCGTTTTTGCAACAGAATGATTGTGTATACCATGAACACCCGTCTCGCATTAAATATTCCCGAAATCGTTTCGAAAAAAATATTGAAGAGATTAGATGCGGGTGATTATGTCGTTATGCGTTGAGAGTGCGGGTTTTTCAAGTTTGTCTAGCTCCGCTTTCCAGACCCATTTCAGACTTTTTTGAAATCAATCTGAATTAGAATTTTATCTGTTTAGCCTAGGCTCAATGCGCCTGTGAAATCGTTTAAGATTCAGCTTGAGCAAATTTATCTTGAGCTTAGATAGCCTTATATGGGTAACCTGATTCAGATTATCTTATTTGGGTTAATTTGGTTTAACGCTTTTACCGTAAAACGCTCATATTCTATTCAGTCTTAATAGCCCACTACTATAAATTAGTGGTGACGAGATTATGCGGCGTAGATTTGCAAATCTCATAAAAAGTGGGGGTTCCTGAACGCTCTTATAACAAGAAGACGGGAATCAGAATCTTTTGCCTTGCACGATATAACCCTGTCATCGGTTAATTGTGCAAGGTTTATATCTCGCTTGATTTAAGCAGACGTTTTGATTGTCTTACAGAGATTATCGTTTTGAGGATTGCGTTGTTGGAAGGCCCCAACAGTCTTCTGCTTTCTCAATAAAGCGATACACATTTGGGTTCGTGACATCGGCATTGTGCTGATCGGAAAGCGAGACTTTCAATAAAGAAAATAAAAAAGCCGATTTATCAGGCAGTGCATTGAGATTGTTTAAAACCGATTTTAAATGGCTCTCATAATATATAGAGCTCATATTCTTACGAAGATGCGGTTCATTTTGAATAAACCAGTCTTCGGCATTGTCTTCCGTCAGTGTGAAATTTGGACTGACGCGTTGTTTAAAATTAACGGCCGCGTTTTTAAAACGCTCAATTTTCTCATGCCGAGACAGAGGCTCGTCCATTATAATCAGGCCCAGAAGGGTTAAAGAATCATTCCAGTTTTGTGCATTCATAAGTATTCCAATCGGAAATTTAATGACGTCGCATCCCAACTTTAACGTTTATGTGTATACGGAGTGTTAACTTTAGTTAAAAACTTTTTTTCATATTTTAACTTTGTTTTCGGTTTTTGTTTTCAGTTTGTGCTCCCATTTGCGTTTCAAAGAGGCGCTTTGTTTCTCGCTTGAAAAGCAAAGAAGAAGAGACAAGGCAAGCGTAGATATGTGCCTGTCAACGTGGGTATAGGGTATGAATATTGGTTGTACTTTTAATCTTTAATATTTAATATTTAACTATCTTAAATATTAAGTTTATGTTAAGGTGTATTTCCCAGTTGGGTTATTTAAGGGCGCAAATTGTTCTGATGGGCTCCCTATGGAACTTAAAATGAAACGTATTTTAATTATTGATGATTCCGCTTTTGACCGAAGAATGATTTCTAGCGCTATGAAAACAGTAGGAACCCCTTTTGAATTTATAGAGCTCAGTCACGGTAAAGTTGCGCTTGAGACCATTAAAGAAACTCAACCCGATTTGACGGTGTTAGATATCCGTATGCCGGGTAAGAGTGGGTTTGATTTACTCGATGAAATCCGAGCCGAGAAATCATTGAAAGATTTAAAAGTCATTATCATGTCGGGTTCAAATGCGGATATTGATAAGGCCTTAGCTACAGAAAAAGGGGCCACGGATTATTTTACAAAGCCAAACTCTGTTGCGGCATATCGCGATGTTGCGTCTCGTATCAAAGAATCTTATTTAGAGCTTGCGAGTTAGCACAGTTACAATTTTATTCGTGCATCATTTATAATGCGATTGTCATTTATAAGAGAATAGAAACGTTGGCACTTGTCGTCAAATTTCAAAACTTAATTCTCCGAAAAACTTTGAATTAACTGTACACAGTTTATTTTAGGATTCTTTCACAAAATTCCCGTTTAAGGCGAATTTATTGCAGACGTACTCCCCAAACTGCGTTAAGATAATTTGTGTTAAATATTTTACTTATTGATGATGATCTGGTTGAGCACCGACTTATACAGCGTATGCTGAAAGATTGTTATCAGGAGCCTTATTTGCTCTATTATGCAGAGACTTTAGACAAAGCGATCCGAATTCTGAAGACGGCTGCCATTGATGTGATCCTTCTGGATGATAAATTAAGCAATGGGCGTACGGCCAAGCAATCCGTCCCTGAACTGCGCGAAGTTACGAAGCATGTGCCTTTTGTCGTGATTTCAAGTGTTATAGATGCTGCTTATTTGCGTGATAAAACAATTCTGGATGTTTATGACGTTGTTGATAAATATCACTTGCGCCAAAAAATCCAAGACGGCTTGTTTAATGTACCAGATATTGGCGTTTGATCGCTCCCAGTTTTGATCTTGCTATCTGATAGGCGCGCAAAGTGTTTGATAGAGGCATACAAAGTCTTTTTAATGTTTTGACACTGAATACGATTGTACTTTTTCTCATAGGCCTTACCGTTTACGCATGAAATCCTCGCCTTTAAGTCTTGAAAGTGTTGAAGCCTATTTAGAGCTTCAAGCGGATTTATCCGTGAAAAACGCCGAACGCTTTACGGCTTATTTAAAGCGGCTTTGTGCGTCAGATAATTTTCAATCCGCTTATCTTTTTGAAGTCCGAAACGAAAAGGTTTTTAGGGTCGCGGACTCTGTGGGACATACGCCTCTAACCGCGCCTGATGATTGTATTCAAGAGAGTTTTGATAAAGAGGCTTTTAAGTGTGCAACGGATGTTTCAAACGGCTTGCCGTATTTTCCAATTGTGCAGGAAAGCGGGTTTGAAGCGCTTACCAGCGGTCATAGCTATTATGCTTTGGGATTATCGCGGGATAATCAGTCTTTAGGTTTCTTGCTACTGGTTAATGCCAAGACCACCAAAACAGATAAGACCGTTAAGACAGGTAAGAAAACGCCGTCCCATTTACTTCGAAATATTATGGTTAATATAGAGACAGCTTTATACATAGACCATTTATCGCGTGCCCGCGCGCGCCAGGAAATTGAACTTGAATATATGCGACAAGGTTTTGAGACGTTCGCCTTATTGGCAGAGCATGACATTCAAGCGCCCATTCGAAAGATTAAACAAAGTGCCGAATTTATAAATATGGAGCCTGCGGAAGATTTATCGGAGGATACCCACTTTTTTCTTGGAGCGTTAAACGATTCCGCCGATAGTCTGGGTTATTTGATCGCCAGTCTCATTCAATTTTCGACTGAGGTGGCAAAGCCGGTTCAGCGTGAAAATACGGCCCTTGCTGATGTCGTGACGCCGATATTGAATGCGCTCTTTGTGAAATATTCTCCGAGCGAAACCCACATTCAAAAAGAACGTATGGATGTTTTTGCGTTCAAAAATGTTCAGGCCGACACAGACAGTTTAAAAGCATTACTTTACGCACTTTTAGACAATAGTTTTAAATTCTCAGATAAAGACAGCCTATCATCGATTCATATTATAACGCGCTATACCGATCATCACGCACATATTGATATTATAGATGCTGGTATTGGCATTGATGGGCATTCGAGTTCTGATGTATTTAAAGCGTTTACGCGCCTGAATGACAAAAGGCTTTATCCGGGCATTGGTCTGGGTCTGACAAAAGCGAGACGGATTTGTGAAAAGCATGGGTGGACGTTGGACTATGACAGAGGGCGAAAGACAGGTACACATATGTGTATAAGCTTGCCGCTACAGGATGTTCAGGCTTAAACGGATTAAGATTATTTCGCTAGCGCTGCCTTCGCTAACTTACATTGGACCGGCAGTAAGGTGTTTCGTCAGGTCTTAAGAATACTCAACATCATTATTGGCTATTGTGGACTGGATAGCGGAATCGTTATTCATACTGGAGCGGATATTCCAGTATAAGATCGTTTTTTTGATAAACATTTTTTCCATATCGCCGTAATCCTCATCCGCAATCGCAATATTAACCATGCAGGTAATTACATCAAGCTTGTGCGGGAATGATTTGATCTCACTTAAAATGCTAAGAATAGCGGTGTCGTAAGCTAAACCATTCACAATATCGATTAAATCGGCTTTATTGATTAAAAACCAGTCTTTTGCCATTTGCTTAGTAATCACAACAGATGGGTCAACGACAACAGAGAGCTCCATAACGCTATTGAGATAGGCTTTTATATCTTCAGGGAAGACACGACCATTGGCTACAACCATTAAACCCAAGAGTTGAAAAATATTATGCCATTTGTGCGCAGGAAAATGTTTCACTTCAGAAAAATGTTTCACTCCCTGCCTAACCGTATTTTTAGACTGTTCTTTTGCAATAACCATTATACATCTTTCAAACGTTATTTAAGGAGAGTATAATTTGAATGTATTAAAAAAATTACAATCTTAATAAAACCACTTATTAATATTAATTCAGTGTTCAGGGGCTTTATAAAACAAAAAATAGGGCTTTGCATGAACAATTAACAGTGTATTTACTATAAAATGGTTAACAGAAATTAACGATTTCATGCGTTTTCGTCTGTGGAAATTATCCCGTAAAATGTGGATAAATCGCTGTAATCCCATAAATTTGATGATTTCGTTAACCAAAATTAACTATTTGTTTGAATTTTTACTCTGACTTTGTTCATCTTTGCTGTGTCAATCACACTGTAGACGGTTGAACTGACTATGCAACTTTTGAATTGTTCATATACATAGTCAGGAACGCCTTTAACGTTTTGAGGCATTATGCACATAGTCTACATTCCCCTAAATAAGCTATCTTTTGATACAAGCGTGTTGCAATTCAAATCACGCATGCGTCACAAGCATGATAATCTTAGACAGAGTATTGTTTCGAACGGGCTTCTGAATCCTTTACGGGTGACGCCGCATAAAAAAGGTTTTTCGATACTCGATGGTAAGAAGCGCCTTCAAGTGCTAAAAACCTTGGCAAAATCTGGCTATACGGGCCAGATACTGACAAAAATCCCGTGTGTTATTGATAATTTATTTCCAAAAGCGGTATCCGAAGTCGTTGAAGCGGATCGCCCTGCTCTTTTGAAAGATGCCGAGCTTGCGCATTTAATCCTATCCCATGTCCGAAAAAGCATGCCTTTGCCTTATATCGCGCAGACTTTTGATTGTGATATATCCGTTGTAGAGAGCTGTATAAAATTGCCTAGACTGCATGCCAAAGTCTTGAAAGCCTTTTATGATGGTACGATCAGTCTAGAGCAAGCTGCCGCCTTAGCCACACTCTCAAACCCTAAAGCGCAGTGGAATCTTCTTCTGCAATTAGGCCCATTTGTATCAGACACGAAAGTCCTTCAGGCAATACGCGCTGGTGAAACGGTTATTGATTTACCCGACGGTGAAATTGTTATCTTGCCGTCGCGCGCGCCCAGCCACTCTGAATTTGACAGTTCTACCCAAGTCCGGTTTTCAACGAAAACGGTCGCAGCCTGATCCCAATCCCTTAACGGTATCAGCGCTTTCCCTCTGTCAAATAAATGAGGCTCAAATCCTTCCCAGATTGGGTCTCATCATACCTAAGGCCGGAATCCTTCCCAGATTCCGGCCTATATGTTTTGAATGTCTGTTATATCACGTGCGCATTATATAAATAATTTAAGGAAGAATTGGGTCTGATGCCCGTTTTTGGGTGTGTTTGAGCGTGTCCGAAAGCGTTATTTTCCAAAAAAGGGTCTAATGAAAAGCTGTCCGTGAATATAAGCGGCCCAGAGGTCGTTAAAATGACTGCGCTTATAAAAATAGCCACGAATTTGAGGCTTTTTGAGCCAAGATTTGAATACAAGATCATCGCTACCCTCTAAGATAAACTGATTAAGGGTCTCTTATCTGAGTTGTTTTATTGGGTTCGTTTTTGCGGTGCCAAAAGTGGATAGCGGGCTTCAATCCGATAAGTGTTCGGGCGGTTATGGTGAGGCGTGCTTGAATAAAGATAAAACCGATCGACTAAAAACCGTGCGGATGTATAGCGCGCATGCGCCGTTTTAAAGGCAATAATACGGTCTAATGGCGTGTCGCGGGATAAATACGCTAGGGTTAAATGGGGACGAAAATCCCGTCTTTCCATTTCTATAGAAGCTTTTCGTGCGGCCTTTTTTATAAATTTATGCAAATCAATCAGTGGCTTCGCTTGTGTGCTGAGTGGGCGTGACTGAACATTCGGGGCGCGGTACGCTATGTGTTCGACAGGCTTTACACCCGCCCAAAGCGATACAGGCGGGTTGGAACGAAAATGTCCTACGCCTGATAGCTGTAGCTCGAAGGCGGGGAAATATGCACGCCCGAGTTCCATATCCAGCACTTCAGCCATATCGTCTGAGACTTCACCAAAAAAACCAAGCGTGATATGAAATTTTTCACGGGCAACCCAGCGTGCCCCAGAAACGCCTTTTTGTAGGCGGGTAACATCGCCGCTAACACGATCAGATATAGGAATTGCCGCAAAGAGTTTCATTTAAAAAAGGGGATTTACCTTTAGAACGGAATTTCGGGGTGAATAGAATGGCCCGTGATAGGCTATTAAGTTACAGATTATCAAGAGAGACTATCAAGAGACAGACTATACCGCATAACTAAAAGACACGGATGTTAACAAACGGGCGAGCGGTATGTCTTATGAATACGGCGGGCTTCTTTTTCCATGGCGTTGGTCCAAATAATATCATGCGCGTCAATATTGTCTTTTAATTGTTTCAGGCTTGTCGCGCCAATAATATTGGATGTAACAAACGCGCGGCTTTCGACAAATTTCAGTGCAAATTGTGTGGGAGTTAGCCCCAGTTTGCGGGCTGTATCATTGCAATCGGCGATGGCATCTGCTGCGTCGACATAGCGCCCTAAGAACTCCGGGAATAAGGCTTTACGCGAGTTTTTTGGGGTTGCCCCATTGTCATATTTACCCGTCAAATAACCCATGCAGAGCGGAGAATAGGCGAGCAGTCCCACGCCTTCACGCATGGCAATCTCTGCCAGATTATAGTCAAAGCGCCGCGCGATCAGGCTGTAAACCGATTGGTTTGATACCATGCGGGGCCAATGATTGTCTTTTGCCAGTTCAAGGAATTTCATCGTCGCCCACGAAAACTCATTTGAAACGCCAATATGACGAATATTGCCTTTTTCAACATGGCGGTGCAGCGCGCCGAGTGTGTCCTCTAACGGTGTCATTTCTTCCGCATTATAATCTTGATATGAGTGAAAACCAAAACCTGGAATATTACGATCTGGCCAGTGGAGTTGATAAAGGTCAATGTAATCGGTTTGTAGGCGTTTCAAGGATTTTTCAACTGCTTCGTCTATTTGCGCGGGTGTGTGGCGGGTCATATCCGCTGTGTCGCGGCACCAGGCCATGCCCGAGCGGCCCGTAATTTTTGACGCTAAAATAAAATCATCGCGTTTGCCCCGCGCTTTTATCCAACGACCAATATATGCTTCGGTGCGGCCTTGGGTTTCCGCGCGACCTGGAACGGGGTACATTTCCGCCGTATCGATAAAATTGATGCCGCGCCCTAATGCATAATCAAGCTGTTCATGCGCTTCTGCTTCGGTATTTTGCTCGCCCCATGTCATTGTCCCAAGGCAGACAGAGGTGACTTTTATGTCGGTATGACCGAGTTGACGCATATCCATTGAAAGATTCCTGAATTTTTGGTCCGAGTTTCATTCGGAAACTCTTGGTATTTGTTCGTACATGCATTATATTAGACCCAGTACCGTATACAACGGAAATAACTTATCAAAGGAGCGTTTTAATGAACGAGTTCAATAATTCAGTCGGCATGAACGCCAATACAGATATTGGTTTACGCAATTTTATGCTTGGAACCTATCGGTATATGGCAATGGCAATGGCCGTTACAGCGGCTGTAGCCTATTTTGGCGCGCCCTATTTTGCGCAATCTGGATTGCTGCGCAGTCCCTTCGCGCTTTTGGGTTTCGTAATTGCGATTCCTCTTCTTTTCGGCGCTGTGGGTCGTAAACTTCCAACGATGTCAAAAGGCGGCGTTGTTGCCTTTTTGATCGGCTTTGCCGCCTTTATGGGTGTATTCATGTCTGCAATTGCAGCGTTTTACAGCCCTGTCGTCATTATGAAAATTTTCTTTATGACGGTTGCAATGTTTGCAGGTCTCAGCATTTTTGGATATTCAACAGAACGTAATCTCAGCACATTTGTGAAATATGCATTTATCGCATTCGGGGCTTATGTATTGATTAGTTTGGCGGGTGCTTTCTTCCCTTCACTGCGTCCAACGGGCATGATGGATACAATCGTCAATGTAGTTGCACTGGGTGCGATTGCGATGATTACAGCATGGGAAACCCAAATGCTAAAGCGTGTCTATTATGGTGCGGCAGGTAATCCAGCCATGCTTGATAAGCTTGCACCTTACGGTGCCGCGAGCTTACTGCTAGCCTTCATCAATATGTTCCAAATTCTTTTGAGCCTTTTTGGTCGCGAATAAATTTAGAACATTGTATTAAAAGAAAACCCCGTCTTTGTGGCGGGGTTTTTTATTGGCTGAAATTAATCAATCTATTTATTTCGTGACTTTAAACCGTAACTTGTCAAAAATTCGCAAAACGGCCTCTAAGTCGTGACCGCGTTTTAAAATCAAACCACCAGGCGCAATCACGCAGAACTGGCCTTGTTTATTACGAAGGGCTGGGATTTTCTCAATGCGGTAGAGCGGGTGTTCTGTTGCGCGGCGATAAATTGAAAAGACGGCTTTATCCGAGAGGAAGTCCATTGCGTAATCCTTCCATTCGCCTTGGCTAACCATTTGTCCGTAAACGGATAGGATTTTATTGAGTTCCTTGCGCTCAAAGGCAACTTGAGACGGGGTATTTGAGGGCCCAGACTGAGGTTTTGACGACTGAGGCTTTGAAGAAACAGGTTTTGAAAAACGAGTGTGGGGATCATTAGAGTGAGGCGTCTCTAATTTAGGATGAAGGGGAATAATTTTAGAATTCATAATGTAATCTTAGCGCGACACACACAGATAACAAGATGATAAAATCGTGACCCCTTCATGCGCCTGAAATGGAGGCATCCATGAGACTGTAAGGATACAAACACAACCAATGGCCAAAATTATGCCTATTAGTTCGCTTATTCAAATCAAACCTTCAACCCAGCTTGATCCAGAACTTCATAATAGCAAAACTCAAGAGTATAAGGCCAATATATGGTTTAGGGTTTTAACCCCTTTCTGTTTGAATACCGCGCCGCCGTAATAATTTTCCCGGATTTAACGTCATGGACTAAACTCGCATAGGCCAGACCGTTTTGAGGTCGAATATTGGTTTCAACGTCCAACCCTTTGCTTGGTTGAAAGATCGTCACATCCTTAACGACATTGGCAAGACGCAGAGTCCGTCCACGATTTTCGCCTTTGCTGACATCAACAGAATGCTCACCCGGAACATAGGCGACAAGCGCAATTTCGATTGGATCGGCGGTCATGCCATCGGGCACCTGAACTCTTAAACCGTTCTGTGTGTTCACAAGGTCTATCTTGGGGCGTTTCATATCCAGCGGCATCGTCTCGACGTCATTGCGTGAATAACGCGGACTATGGGCTGCGCCGTTCAAAACGATTTGCGGTGTGTAGACATTCCCAATATGCAAAGCGCGTCCATATGCGCGCTGGCGTTCTGTAAATTTTGCCTGCCCAAATGTATCTTTCCAGCCCAAATAATCCCAATAGGTGACGCCGTAAGTTAGAATTAGTTTTTCGGGGTCACGGGCAAGCTTGGCTGTGAATTTATTGGCCGATGGACAAGATGAACAGCCTTGGGATGTGAATAGCTCAACGATAATATCGGGATGGGGGGAGGGTGTGTCGCTCTTTGTTCTATTCGGGGCTCCATTCTGGGTTCTATTCTGGGTACCATTCTGCCATTGATTCTGCGCATCATTGGATTGTGCCAATGCTAGAGACGGCGAAAGCGTAAAGCTACAGAGCGTGAAGATATATATAAAGACGGTTTTGAACATATGCGTCTTATAAGGGTGACGGTGTTTCTAATCTATAAACAACTTCATCACATGGCTGTGATGGGAAGACATGAGGCATGCGGCCTTGATGCCGGCGTTTTTTGTTTTGCTGAAGCTGACGACATCAAGACATAGCGTCCTTAAAGTACACGGTCTTGGAAAGAAACGGCACTAAAGGGTAACGACTAAGGGGTCTAAATAGAATGACTAAAGAGGGCGGCTCTCATTTTGTACATTATCAGGAATCCCATCACCGTCCATATCGGGATGACCATCCGCAGAGAGTAAAACGGCCAACCAGCGCGTGGTATCAAACTGCGCCATAATAATCATAATAATGACTGTGAGTGGCGCTGATAGAAACGCGCCGACCCCGCCCCATAAGGCACTCCAAAGGGTAAGCGATAAAACAACGACAAGCGCGGATAAATTCATGCTATCGCCCATCATTTTGGGTTGAATTGTGTTGCCAATAATAAATTGTGCGCCAAACAGAGCGGCCGCTAAAATGATAATGGGTGTGGGGCTCGTGAATTGAACCATGGCAAACAGGACGGGCAAAGCCACAGCCGCAAGGCCGCCGACAATGGGAATATAATTCAAGATAAAAATCACTAAAGCCCAGAACAGGGCATTATCAAGGCCGAGCGCGGTCATAGCGATATAGCTTATTATGGTTTGCATCAGCGAGATAACCGTCTGGACGCCAATATATTTTTCAACAGAGGTCCGAATCCGTACACCGACTTTGGCGGCTTGAGCGCGTTTTACTGGGTCTGGAAACAAGTCATCCATTTTCTTAGAGAACCCAGATTGGGCCACAAACAGAAAGACAACATAGAGCGCGATCAAGCTAAATTCAGATAAAACGCCTTGGATTGAAGCGGCAAATCCCGATAGAAAGCCGCGAACATCGACACCTTGCGTGAGTTTGCTAAGCTGTAAATCGGGTTGCCGTAAAATCGTTTTAATCCAAACAAAAATTTGATTGAGGCGCTCTTGGTATTTTGGCGCTTCGCGAGCAATATCTTGCGCGGTATCGGCAATGATTAAGATAATGCCGATAAGTCCCGCGACAACTGTCAAAAGCGCTATCGACAAGGCAAGCCAATAGGGTAATTTGGGCGACAGGCGATCCAGCCATCCTGCAAAGGCGTCAATGATCAACCAGATGAAAATCGCTAAAGCAAAAGGGGCAAGAATATCCGCCGTTTGATGCAGGCTCCAAGTTAGGGCCACAAAGGCAAGAAATAGAAGGCTTGTGCGTATTGTATTATCCATCCGCCCTATTTAGGGCCAAGGGCAGGGCTTGCCAAGCCTTGAAAATAGCCAACAAGTGAATCTCACATTCAAATAGTTTTATTCTTGCAAATAGTTTTTATTCTCGCTTTTCCTCTTCCCGCTTATCCAAACTTAGTCTTCCCACTTTAGCCTTTGCCATTTTAGCCTTTCATTGCCAATTCAGATAAGGGTGTTTAACACAGGCGTAAGAAGAGGCCGTATTGATAGATCACCCCTGTAATGGGTTTGGCGCTCAACGGGCGCATGTATTTGGCCATAGGTACGGGAACAGATTGAGGAAAAGATTATGCGTACGATATTTATCGGAAAAGATACGGACGGCGTCACACAAGAACTTTTACTAAACCGCGCAAACCGTCACGGCCTTGTGGCAGGGGCGACGGGTACGGGGAAAACTGTGACGTTGCAAATCTTGTCTGAAGGCTTTTCAAAAGCAGGCGTACCTGTTTTTGCCGCGGATGTGAAAGGGGACCTTTCAGGAATTTCGCAATCGGGCACGAAAGACCATAAGCTCCATACCAAGCTTTTGGCGCGCGCTGAAAAAATCGGGCTAGACACTTACGAATACTCTGCTTTGCCAACAATATTTTGGGATTTACTCGGCGAAAAAGGACACCCGATTCGCGCGACGATCGAAGAAATGGGGCCTATGCTCCTGTCTCGTCTTATGGGGCTCACAGATGCACAAGAGGGCGTGATGAATATCGCCTTTGACGTGGCTGAAAATAATGATTGGCCCCTTGTCGATATGAAGGATTTAAAATCAACGCTCAATTATGTCAGCGAACACCGTAAAGACCTCGCAATGGATTACGGTAATATTGCCAGCGCGTCTGTGGGTGCGATTATCCGAAATCTGCTTGTGCTAGAACGCGAAGGTGCCGAAGACTTTTTTGGCGAACCCGCGCTAAAGCTTGAAGACCTGATGCGGGTTGATGAAAACGGAATGGGGTTTGTCAATATTCTCGCGGCGGATGACCTTATCAACACGCCGCGCCTGTATTCTACGTTCCTGCTCTGGTTGATGAGTGAACTGTTTGAAGAACTTCCAGAAGTGGGCGATCCTGATAAGCCTGTCATGGCGTTCTTTTTCGACGAAGCCCATTTATTGTTTGATGAAGCGCCGAAAGCTTTGGTCGAAAAAATCACACAGGTTGCGCGCTTGATCCGCTCTAAAGGGGTTTCGCTCTGGTTCGTGACGCAAAACCCAGCCGATATTCCCGATGATGTTTTGGGCCAAGTGGGTAACAGAATTCAACATGCTTTGCGCGGTTATACGCCTAAAGAACAAAAGGCTATTCGCGCTTCTGCCGATGCGTTTCGACCGAATCCAAATTTTAAAACTACGGATGCGATTTCAGAACTCAGCGTGGGCGAAGCGCTTGTTTCCATGTTGGACGCGAAAGGACGCCCGCAAATTGTCGGCCAAACGCTTATTCGCCCCCCCGTATCGCGTCTTGGCCCTGCCACTGAAAAGGAACGTAAAGCCGTGATACAAGACAGCCCGCTTTTGGGCGTTTATGATGAACGGGTAGACGGCGAATCCGCTTATGAAATGCTGAACGTCAAACGTGAAGCTTTGTTAAAAGCGCAAGCTAAAGAAGAGGCGGCCAAAGAGAAAGAGGCGGCGAAAGAAAACAAGAAAACAAGTCGCAAACCCGCCCGCCGTAAAAAACAATCGGCCTTTGCGCGTGAGATTAAACGCGAAGCGCGCCTGATTGCTCGTCAGCAGGGTCGCAAATTGCTACGCGGTCTCCTTGGCAGTATGACACGCCGATAATCGAATTTAGTTTCTGTGATCTGTTCTTTGAGGCAGGCGCGGAGGGCTGAAACCGAGACTGTTTTCTTCACAGTAATGGCCAGACTGAAGGGGTATATGTGTCGCCCGTGGACCTGTCCGCCATATTTAATGGAGTGTATAACACGGTTGATAAAACGGTTATGAGTTAAAAAGAAACCACAAAATTAACGAAAAAGTCCGCATATCGAGATATTTTGTTCTTGCAATGTTCTCTTGTTCTTCTTATGTTCCAAATAGAGTTGGAGGTGAGATATGACCAAAAAATATTTAAATGTCGGCTATAAAGACCGCGATCTTGTCAAGCGCCTGGGTGGCCGTTGGGATCCATCTGTTAAGCAATGGTACTGCCCGGAAGGCAGTACATTAGAGCTTATTTTTCGGTGGCGTAAGCCTGCCGCGCGGGTCGTTGCGAAAGCGCCGTGTCCGAAAAACGCACACAGTGTATCCAAAAGAACGGGTCAGGGAACGACACAAAGAACGTTTCAGGGTCAATCCCACACCCGATCAAAACCTTATTCAGTCCAACCTTATCAGGCTCAGCCCTTTAAAAATGAGCCCGTACAGCTACAGCTTGCCTGTTAAGCCGATTTAAGACGGGATTGCATCCACGCAAGAACGGGCGCGCCGAGTTCCAAGAGCATGCCGCCCGTCTCTAGTATTGTCGCGGGACCCATGGTGATATAAGAATAGAGCCGTGCAAGACCGCCTAGAAATATAGCCAAAATCAAAATACGCAGAACTGCGCCGCGATTTTCAAGGTCTTTTAAAATCCACCAAATCAGGAAAAATAGAGACAGGTAATAAGCCGAGAGATAGCGGTATTGGTTGTCTAATCCATTTGTCACAGGCCCACCAGAATTGGCAAGGCTTGCGCCGCCCCAAATGCCGAGGACGGCAAAATAGAGTGGGATTAAGCTGAGTACCGCCAGTATAATTGTGAGTGCGCGTTTCATCTGCGTATCCTTTAATTGTTATTGAGTTTCATACGGGCCAAGTTTGGCGCGGATAGACTGCTGACATACATGTAACCATCATCGGCTATGATCGCCCCTGTGGCATTCGGGTAATCCCCAGTCGGGTCTTGCCATGTTGTAAGAACTTTCCCTTCCCCGTCAATTTGGACAATCAGACCGTAACTCACCGCCTTAGGGCGCATAGAGGCGGGCAAACGCATAGCAAGCGCACGCATTTTAGGCTGCATTGAATTATCATCGAGCCATTTGGAGCGTTGGCTGATTAGGCCCAACAGGTAAGTCCCATCAGGGCCAGAATTGATATTGTCCGGAAAACCCGGAAGATTGCCAATGATAATCTGGCTATGACCAAGTTTGGGGCCTGTGACCCAAATTCTGTGGACACGATATTTACCTGTCTCATTAACCAAAATGGTTTGATGGCCTTTATCGTCATTGGGCCCGATCACAACACCGTTTGGAAACACCATGCCGTCTCGAATGATAGAGGTTGTTTGGGTGGCTGGGTTATAAGCGAGAACACGCCCTGTACCGCGATGTTCCATAATCTCAAGCAGGCTCGCCGCTAGCGTACTCTTATTGGCTTTAGCCCCAAATTTGGTCGAGGCGTCAGAGAAATAAATCACACCGTCAGGGCCAATATCTAAATCGTCTGCATACAGAATCGGCGTGCCGTTCACACGGTCCGTCAAAACTGTGACCGTTCCGTCGCGCGTTACAGAGAGCAGACCTTTATACGCGTCTGCTACATATAAAATACCGTCATTGCCAAATTCAACACCCAGAGGAACCCCGCCCGTATTAGCAATTACCTTGTGCGTGTTCTCACGGGGATTGATCTCAATGATCTCGCCTTTATGGCCAGAGGCATAGATCAGAAGACCGTCCTCTCCCCAATACGCTTCCATATCTTCAGGGCCATAAGTCTCCCCAATAGAGAGACGTTCCAGATTCACTAAGTCCGTATTTGGCGCAAAATCGCCTGTATACCCTGAGTCTTTGGGGGCTTGCCAGATAACGGGGTCAATTGGCACAGGCCAAAACAACAAATAAGCCGCCAATATACAAAGCAGGGCAGTTAAGCTGGCCCCTATTTTCAAACGCTTTCGTTTCATACGTCCCCTATATTATATGTTTTAAATATAATTTTTTTAAACGAGTATGACGCGGTACATAAGCGGACGCAAGAACAAGTCCGCCTAAAATCAAGGCAGGTCTAATATCAAAGGCCTAACATCAAAGGCCTAAAAAAGTCCGCGCGATTTCAGCCATTTTTGATAGCGTTTCGTTTGTAATTTGGTTTTAAATTGTTGCTTAAGCGTGGCCATGAGCGGGCTTTGCTTCGTTTTAACCTCAAGCCCTGCCCCCAAACGGTATAATTGTTCCTTAGTCAGAGCCATATTGGCCAGCCCGGCTAAAGCTTTATTTTTCCAATGAGCCGATGCGATTTTGACTTGGGTATTCTGGCCAGCGTGCCAATCTTTAGCGAGATTCGGATTAAAGCCAAATCCACGGGCTATGCCAATCAGATCAACGCCGCTGGTCAGGGCATTCTCCGCCGTTATCATTTGGGTGACCCCGCCCGTCACCATTATAGGCATATTGGCAGTCTCCAAAATCTCTTTGGCGAAATCAATAAAATACATTTCACGGTCTTGTGTTGATTGGGCGCGTATATCCTCAGACATGCCCATCATAGCAGCAGATTCATAACTGCCGCCCGAGAGTTCAACAAAATCAACATCCAGCATATTAAGCCATTCAATCACTTGTTTGGCGTCATCAATTTCAAACCCACCTTTTTGAAAATCGGCAGAGTTCAATTTCACAGAAACCCCAAACTTTGGTTCGACACGCTCTCGAATGGCCCGGACAATTTCGAGTAGAAAACGCGCACGGTTTTCAAGCGGGCCACCCCATTGATCTTCCCGCAAATTCGTGAGAGGCGAGAGGAATTGCGCGATCAAATATCCGTGGGCAGCGTGAATCTCGACGCCGTCAAACCCTGCGCGTTCAGCCAAAGCTGCTGTGTCTGAAAACCGTTTTATCAAGCCTAAAATTTCGTCGCTTGATAAGGCACGAGACGGCACAAACATATTTTCTGCTGGCCCCTCTAAGGTGACTTTCGTCGCAGAGGCCGAAACAGGTTCCGTCCCTTGACTGGCAAAAACTTGACGCCCCGGATGGCTGATTTGCATATAGACTTTGCCGCCGCCTGATTTTGCTGCGCTGGCCCATTGGGTGAATCGTGTTTCCACGGCTTTGTCTTTAAACATGCCCAATTCTAATACGACCCCGCCCGGCCCCGTTAACGCGGTTGGATCAATCATGACATTACCCGTTAAAATCAAGCCTGCACCGCCTTCGGCCCATGCTTTATAAAGGGAAAATAATGCGTCTCCGGGTAATTGCCCCGCTTCCGCCATGTTTTCCTCCATAGCCGCCTTACATAAACGATTGGGAAGGATTTGGCCGTTGGGCAGTGTGAAGGGCGTGAAAATTTTAGACATGTAAAATCCTTCGAAAAATATGATGCGTGAGCCTTATCGGGATTTAAATGCTTTGAGAAGCCCAAACACGCTTATCAATAACCAAGATAACTCCATCAGAAAGGCTGAGAGGTTAAAGTCATAAAGAAGCGAAATAATAATTAGGAGTGCGCCCAGTGCGTTAATTGTTGAATAGGCCTTAGACAGCGGGTCTATCCGCTCCGTCTGCAAAGCCAGATATGCCAATAAAATAAAGCAGACGCCAATAATGCCAATCGCGTCAAAATAAGAAAAAGGAAGTGTCACGGGGTATTAACCCGCCGCATTGTCAGATTGATCCGACCACCCTTAGTGATCAAAGCGCTTTGTCCGTAAAAAATTTTGGACACGCCATGATAACAAAGACGCGCATCGCCCGCTAAGACCACCACATCTCCCGAGAACAGTTTAATGCCATGCGTTACCCCACCCCTTTTGGGGCCACCAAGGCGAAACATAGCCGGGTCGCCAAGTGAAACAGAAACAACAGGCGCACCTAGGTCATTCTCGTCATTATCAACATGCAAACCCATTTTTGACCCTTCGCGGTACCAATTAATCAAACACGCTTCGGGCGGTGCGGGATAATCCGTGACGGCGTGCCAAAGGTCTAACAGCATTTTTGGTAATGCGGGCCAATCAGCGCCCGTTATAGGATGCGTCGATTGATAGCGGTAGCCGCCCTCTTTATCCGTGACCCATCCAAGCGGGCCAAAATTTGACATAACAACGGATAGGGGCGCCCCAGTGCGCGGCATGGTCGGCTGAAAAAACGGCGCTTGATTAGCGCCGAGACGAACCGCCTCAATTAAAGACGCTTGCTCCGCAGGCGTGAAGTGAAGCGTGTGATGAGCAAAGCCTTGGGGGTAAGTAGGTAAAGTAAAGGACATCCCTTGAGCATAAAGTATAGCCCCCTATTCTTTCAAAGGAATTCTAAGAACCTGACCAACATAAATTTTATTTGGATCATTTAATATCCCTGTATTTGCTTCAAATATTTTAGGATAAAGAGCGCTGTCGCCTAAATGAGCCTCTGAAATTGTACCTAATGTATCACCTTTAACCACTGTATAATAAATGGCTTTAATAGTGGGCGGCGGCGCTTGTAGAATACCGCTCATAAATTTCCTGTCTATAACATCAATTGGTTTTATTGGTGATAGGGTATTAAGTTCCTGTTTGACATCTGTAAGAGTTTCAGGATTGTATTTTCCATCAACTAATTTTCCAGTGTAGGCCCATCTATATTGTGCCGACGCAAATACATCTTCTATTTTAGTAGGGCGATGTTTGCGGTACCGTGAACGAAAACTCATTAAAGAATTTATGACATTCTTTTTAACGTTACTTAAGAAAGATGCATCTTTTACACCGTGATTATTATTCAGCGGATCTGTAAATATAGGGCGAATTGAGTATAATACAGAAGTCGCTGATAGATCAAAGATTAGCCCAGCTTGGCTGGCGCCATCTTGTATCCAAACAAGTGCGGCATCAGATAGTCCTCGATAAAGACCGCCGCCGCCAACAGAACCGTGGCCGCCAGGAAAGAACATTTCTTGAAAAGGCTTCTTATCATTGTCAGGTTCAAAACCTAGTTTTGAATTATAGTGGTTTAAATCACCCCAAGGTTCCACATCAAAATTACGGCGTTTTTCATCTAATGCAACGGCATGACGACCACTGGCAACCATCCCTGCTAATACATGTTGATGATAACGGTGCCTAATTCCAGTATATTTTAATCGCCCAAAATATGGAATATGCTGCCTGATTACTTTATCAAACCCTAAAGTTTCAACTGTATCCCACAAACCAACATATCGAAACCTAAAGGGATAGGACTGCCCAGGTACATATTCTTTGTCTACCTTGCACCTATATGCCTCATCTTCTTTACACACGCTGATATGTGAAGAGTATTTTTGTCTAAAATCTAAGAGCTTTAGGTCAATATCAATGGATTTTTTGGCTAATTTTTTATAAAGTTTATGGGCTTCTTGTATGTGACCAACATGATGCCTTTGTATAATACCAACGGTGCGAATAAAGCCAATAAAAGAACGTGCAGTAAATGCGCCGCGTGAAAAACCAAAAGCAAAAACTTCATCACCAGGTTCATAGTTAAAAACCAAGAATTCATAAGCGTCCTTGATCTTGGTAAATAGCCCCCAGCCAGCAATACCACCAACAAGATTATCCAAAAAACCAGTGCCGACACCACTATCATAATGAACAATTTGGCGTATATCATCATCTGTAGTCGGTGCAATTGAGCTCGCTAGTAATAATACATTGGTTTGTCTGTCAGCGTTAATCTTATTCCATGTACCGTCAAAGCAAAATATAATACGTTTCATTGTATAATCTCCATACTAAAACCTCTTAAAGTAGAGTTATCATATTTTACAATTTTTAAATACAAATTCTTTTTTTGATATGG
>CALCKU010000123.1 GCA_937965735.1 uncultured Caulobacterales bacterium | reverse complement strand
ATTGGACGTTCTAAAATCGCGTTTTGATATCGTCAAACACGCTAAACCTAAATCATCGCGTTCGGGAAGTCCAGAAATGTACTTGGTCGCTAAAGGGTTTCGCGGCTAGCGCTTATTAGTTTTTCGGCCATTATAGTCACTTTCTCTTTGCACCGCACGTTCAAGTCTGATAACTCCCCCTTGCAAAAGTAGGAGACTCCTATGGAGATACGGGAAGGGCTTACCTTCGACGATGTGCTTTTGCAGCCCTGCGCATCAGATATATTACCAGCGGATGCGGACCTTCGCACACGCTTGACAAAAGACATTTCAATTAATGTCCCCCTTGTGTCGTCCGCCATGGATACGGTTACAGAGGCAGAACTTGCGATTGTTATGGCCCAAACGGGCGGAATTGGGGTTATTCACCGCAATTTATCCAATGATGAGCAAGCCGAAGAAGTGCGTAAGGTTAAGCGGTATGAATCGGGTATGGTGGTCAATCCAATTACGATAAGACCGGATGCTACACGCGCAGATTTAAAGGCACTTGCAGAACATCATAAAATCTCTGGTATTCCGGTTGTTGAAAACAATGGCGAGCTTGTCGGTATTGTGACGAATCGGGATGTACGTTTTGCTGATGATCCGACAGAGCGTGTTGCTAATTTAATGACGCGCGACCTTGTGACTGTCAAAGAGGGGGCTTCTGAACCCGAAGCTCGCGCATTATTACATAAACACCGGATTGAGCGTCTTTTAGTTGTTGATGATAATTACCGCTGTGTCGGCCTCATTACTGTGAAAGATATGGATAAGGCTTTATCCCATCCTAATGCGTGTAAAGACGAGCGTGGACGTTTGCGCGTTGCTGCTGCAACGACAGTTGGCGATGCAGGCTATGAGCGTGCGATTGCCCTTATTGCTGCGGGTGTGGACGCCGTTGTCATTGATACGGCACATGGGCATTCTTCAAAAGTGATTGACCAAGTTCGCCGTATCAAAAAAGAATATGCGAACATTCAAATTATTGCAGGTAATATTGCGACGGAATCTGCCGCTAAAGCTTTAATTGATGCCGGCGCGGATGCACTTAAAGTTGGCATTGGCCCCGGTTCGATTTGTACGACCCGAATTGTTGCGGGCGTTGGGGTGCCACAACTCACAGCGATTATGGACGCCTGTAAAGCTGCACAAAAAGCCAATGTTCCAGTCATTGCGGATGGTGGTATTAAATATTCGGGCGATATGGCCAAGGCTTTAGCGGCTGGTGCTGAATGTTGCATGGTGGGCTCTATGCTCGCAGGGACAAGCGAAACTCCGGGAGACGTGTTTCTCTATCAAGGGCGATCTTACAAATCTTATCGCGGCATGGGTTCCGTCTCGGCAATGGCGCGCGGCTCAGCCGATCGTTATTTCCAAAAAGAGGTTTCAGATTCTATGAAACTGGTGCCCGAGGGTATTGAAGGCCGTGTCGCCTTTAAAGGCCCTGTAGCGCCCATACTACACCAACTTATTGGCGGCGTTCGGGCGGCTATGGGATATACAGGGTCTGCAACGATTAGAGATTTTCACGACCGCGCAGAATTTGTGCGTATAACCAATGCAGGCCTTCGTGAAAGTCACGTTCACGATGTTACAATTGCTCGTGAATCCCCTAATTACACAATGCCGTCATTGGCTTAGAAAGGTTTGATATGGACATGAGTGATATTTTTAAGCCGCTTATTGTGCAGGCGGGACTGATGATCCTAATCGCGTTCTGGTTAGTCTGGGCGCGTGTTGGTTCTGTTATACGCGGCAAAGTCGATATGAAAGATGTGGCAAAAAACGGGTGGCCGCATTGGATAGAGATGGCGGGTAATAATTTTAAAAACCAATATGAATTACCGCTTTTGTTTTTCGTGGTCTGTATCGTTTTGTTTCTAACAAATTCAGTCACACCGCTCATTCTCGGCTTGGCGTGGTTTTTTGTTTTCACCCGAATTGTTCATACGCTTATACATTTGACCTTTAATCATATTTTTACACGCTTTCTTGTGTTTTTCAGCGGCGCACTTTCTTTGACGGCCTTAGTCATCCTAACGGCTAAAGGTATATTTTAATGCGCTTAGGAGGGCGCTTACAGGCGTCTATTGAAGTCTTAGAAGATGTTTTAGAACGTCGTACACCTGTTAGTCTAGCGCTTCGTGATTGGGGTAAGGCCCACCGCTTTGCAGGATCAAAAGATCGGTCTGCAATTGGTAATTATGTTTTAGACAGCCTACGTCATAAATCCTCTTTGGCCTACCGTATGGATAATGAAAGCCCAAGAAGCCTCATTTTGGGGACAGCCGTTTTTCTCTACGGGATGGATGCGAATGCTCTCAATTCGGATTTTGACGGCGATCAATACGCACCCGTTAAGATGAGCAAAACAGAGCTTGAAAACCTATCAGGGGCTATAAGTTTGGAAAGCGCACCGGATTGGATTCGGGCTGATATCCCAGAATGGTTATGGCCTGCTTTTGAGAATAATTTTGGCGAAGAAGCCGTAAAAGAAGGTCAAGCCTTAACGGCTCGCCCGCCGCTCGATTTGCGTTGTAATACAATCAAGATGACCCCTGAAAGGGCCGCAAAAATATTAGCCGATTTCGGGGCAGAGCCGTGTCAACTCTCTCCTATTGGGTTTCGCGTGCCGCCGACGACTGGTGACGGCAGACTGCCCAATATTCAAATCGAAGAGATATTCCAGACGGGCGGTGTTGAAATCCAAGATGAAGGCTCACAACTTGTTAGCTTATTGGTGGATGCGAAACCCGGCGAAACTATCCTTGATTATTGTGCGGGCGGCGGGGGTAAGGCGCTTGCAATGGCTGCTGATATGAATAATGAAGGCGCTGTTCACACATTTGATATTGATAAACGGCGTTTGGCTCCTGTCTATCAACGGGCGCAAAGGGCGGGGGCTGACATTATAAAAGTCCATCAACCACCTGAAAAGACATTGAATTTTCTTCGCGGGAAATGTGACCGCGTCTTGATTGATGCGCCGTGTACAGGTGTCGGGACGTGGCGCCGCAAACCCGATGCAAAATGGCGCTTGTCCGAGGAATCCCTTGAGGTACGGAATAAAGAGCAAGCCCAAGTCCTAAAATCTGCGAAAGATTTTGTGCGTCCAGGGGGGTTGTTATTTTACGTGACCTGTTCCGTTTTAGCCGAAGAAAACGAAGGTCAAGTCTATAAATTTTTAGAAGCCAACCCTGACTTTGCCTTGATTTCAGTTGGAGAGGTTTGGGAAGAAAAATTTGGCACACGCGGGCCTAAACCTTGGTCTGAAGATGGATGCACGATCACGCTAACGCCTGAAACAACGAATACGGACGGATTTTTTATGGCTGTTATGGAGCGTGCAGATGATTGAGGCGGCAAAACAATCAGAACACGAGCAACTTTTGATTATTGATTTCGGCTCACAAGTCACAAAGTTAATAGCGCGGCGTGTTCGCGAAAGCGGTGTCTATTCAGAAGTTCACCCGTTCAATAAAATTACACCTGAAATGTTATCGGCCTATAATCCCAAAGCGATCATTCTATCGGGTGGCCCCAATAGCGTGACGGGGATTGGTACACCGCGCGCAGACGCAGCGGTTTGGTCTTTTGGCGTGCCTGTATTGGGTATTTGTTACGGTCAACAAACAATGTGCGCGCAACTGGGCGGCTCTGTCGAGACCTCTGATGAACGGGAATTTGGGCGTGCGGATTTATATATTACGGACACGCATCCCTTATTTGAAGGTTTAGACACGACAGAACGTGTATGGATGTCACATGGGGACCGCGTAAGCGCGCTTCCACAAGGCTTTAAGGTTATTGGTACATCTGGTAACGCGCCCTTTGCCGCCATAGCGGATAATAAGCGCCGATTTTACGGATTGCAATTTCATCCTGAAGTCGTTCATACGGTGAATGGGGCTAAAATACTCCGTAATTTCACACATAATATTGCAGGGTTTAAAGGCGATTGGTCTATGGCCGCCTTTAAAGACGAAGCGATTGCGGCTATTCGCGCCCAAGTCGGGCAGGGAAGAGTCATTTGCGGCTTATCGGGCGGGGTGGATAGTTCCGTTACAGCTGTCCTCATTCACGAAGCGATTGGTGATCAACTGACTTGTGTTTATGTCGATACGGGCATGATGCGAAAAGGTGAATCGGAACAGGTTATTTCTTTGTTTTCAAAGCATTATGATATGAACCTCATTCATGTTGATGCAGGAAACGAGTTCCTAGATTTACTAGAGGACGTGTCTGACCCTGAACAGAAACGCAAAATCATTGGCGAAACCTTTATTGATATATTCGAGCGCGAAGCGAATAAAATTGGCGGCGCAAAATTCCTCGCTCAAGGCACGCTTTATCCTGACGTTATCGAATCTGTTTCATTTGACGGTGGGCCGTCTGTGACGATTAAATCGCATCACAATGTTGGTGGATTGCCCGAACGTATGGATATGGCATTAGTGGAGCCTTTGCGTGAGCTTTTCAAAGACGAAGTCCGCAAGCTTGGACAAGAGCTTGGCTTGCATAAAGATTTTGTTGAACGTCACCCCTTTCCAGGGCCAGGCCTCGCTATACGGTGCCCCGGCGCTATAACAAAAGAACGTTTGGATATTCTCCGCGAAGCCGATGCTATCTATTTAGATCAAATAAAAAAGCACGGGCTTTACAATGATATATGGCAAGCTTTTGCCGTGATACTGCCCGTGAAAACAGTCGGTGTGATGGGCGATGAACGGACATATGAAAATGTTTTGGCGCTGCGTGCCGTTACGTCTACAGACGGAATGACGGCAGATTACTACCCGTATTCGCATGACTTTCTTGGTGAAACTGCGACACGGATTATTAATGAAGTGCGCGGTGTAAATCGCGTCGTTTATGATATAACATCAAAACCGCCTGGAACCATTGAATGGGAATAATTCAAATATAGACCTCGCTCATAAACCTTCATAAGGATATTTTATGCCTGAAATCCACGCCCGTACTTGCCATCTATGCGAAGCCAATTGCGGCGTGTTGATTGAAGTGGAAGGGCGAGAGGTTTTATCGGTCAAAGGCAATCCCAATCATGTTCTTAGCGAGGGCTATATTTGTCCTAAAGCGACAGCGCTACCCGATATACAAAACGACCCAGACCGTCTGAAAACTCCGCTTAAAAAAGTGGACGGGCAATGGCAGGAAATTGAGTGGGAGACAGCTTACCGCGAAATAGCGGATCGCCTTGTGAAAATCTTGGCGGGCTCTAAGCGTGCCTCGCTCTATCTCGGTAATCCAAACACACATATTTACAGCACCACCACGCAAATGCGGCGGTTTTATAAAGCGCTCAATCTGCGCGGATTATATTCAGCCTCCACGCTCGATCAATTGCCGCATATGATTATGCAGAAATGGGTTTATGGACATAATGCGCTTTACGCTGTGCCCGATGTTGATCGCACGCAATATATGCTCATTGTAGGCGGGAATCCACTGGCCTCTAACGGGTCGCTTTGGACGGTGCCAAATGTACGAAAACGTTTAAAACGTGTACAAGCGCGCGGCGGAAAAATCGTTGTGATTGACCCGCGTCGCACTGAAACGGCCAAGGTTGCGGATACGCATTACTTTATCAAACCATCAACAGATACGGCGCTCTTCCTTGGCATTCTTTTGGCATTAGACGAAGCGGGATTAGTGAAGCCCGGACGATTAACCTCTATGCTAGATGCGGGGTGGAAATCCGCATGGGAAGATTTCAGACACTTTAATCTTGAGCAATTGTCAGAGTTTTGCGGAATATCTGTTTCCAACATTCGCCAAATTGCGAATGATTTGGGTAGCGGCGAACCTACGATTTGTTATGGCCGTATGGGTGTGTCCGTCACAGAATTTGGAACGTTAAATCATTATTTAATTGCGATGATAAATATCGCAACAGGTAATCTTGACCGCGAAGGCGGCGTTATGTTCGGCTTACCGCTTGTGGACCCCGTAGAGCGCAGCGGCACAGGGTCATATAACCGCTATCAATCCCGTATTAGTGGACGCCCCGAAGTCTTAGGGGAGTTACCCACGGCTGAACTTGCAGCCGATATAACAATCGGCGGGGAGGGGCAAATTGGTGCTTTGTTTGTGTTTGCGGGTAATCCCGTTTTGTCAGGGCCAGATGGACGCACGTTAGACGCCGCGCTTGAAACACTAGATTTGATGGTTTCCATTGATATTTACATGTCTGAAACCGCCGTTCATGCCGATTATATTTTGCCGCCTTGCGGCCCGCTTGAAAAAGATCATTACCCGCTTTTTTTAGCCCCTCTGGCTGTTCGAAATTTTGCCGCATACTCGCCGCCATTATTTGAAATGGAAGCGGGTATGAAAGCCGATTGGCAGATTGTGGCTGAGCTTTCAAATGCAATCCAAATGGCCAAGGGCGATACGCCCGATGCGCTCGTGCCCCCGCGTAAAATTCTTGAAGGCATGATAGAAGCCTCGACATATGATTTAAAACTAGAGTCGATTGAAGCAGAAGAAAACGGGGTTGATCTTGGCCCGCTGTTTTCGCAATTGCCTGATCGTCTCAAGACGCATGACCAGAAAATCCATTGTGCACCAGAGCTTATTATGGGCGATCTTGCACGGTTCAAAACGGGGCTGGACACGCGCGATGCCTCTGATTTGGTTTTGATCGGGCGGCGACATGTGCGCAGTAATAATAGCTGGCTTCATAATTCAAATCGGCTTTTAAAAGGGCCAGAGCGTTGTACGCTGATGATCCATCCCAATGATGCCAAAGCCCGCAATATTCAAGACGGCGCCATGACCACAGTGTCAAATTCGGTTGGGCGCGTTGAAGTCGTGGCTGAGGTGACAGAAGACGTCATGCAGGGGGTTGTGTCTATTCCGCATGGATATGGTCATAACCGTGTCGGGACAAAACTTTCTATTGCCGAGGTAAAGCCCGGGGTTTCAATCAATGATTTAATAGACGCTAAGCCAATGGATGCCCTCTCGGGCAATGCTGTGCTGAATGGAGTTGCTGTTAATGTCGCAGCCGTCATGGCCTAGCGTTCATGTCTCTTGTTTAACTTTGGCATTTACAATTGCCTTGCATTGTCTTGGCCCCAAAGTTACACATGCAACAAATTGCATATCAAACTCAAAATTTTAAATCTATAAAGGATATCTATCA
Organism: uncultured Caulobacterales bacterium; assembly: GCA_937965735.1. GTDB lineage: Bacteria > Pseudomonadota > Alphaproteobacteria > Caulobacterales > Maricaulaceae > CALCKU01. Next base: position 2,839 of record CALCKU010000123.1, on the reverse strand, counting down.
TGCGCGAAGCCGTTATTGTCTCCACTGCCCGTACACCCATTGGCCGCGCTTATCGCGGCGCGTTCAACGCGACACCTTCGCCGACATTGGCGGGACATTGCATTGACGAAGCCGTGAAACGTGCGGGTATTGACGGTGCAGAGGTTGATGATGTGAATATGGGGTGTGCCTTGCAACAAGGCGTACAAGTCACGATTGGCCGTAATGCTGTGCTGGCGTCTAACCTCCCCGTAACAGTTTCTGCGCAGTCCATTGATCGCCAATGTTCGTCGGGCATGATGGCCATTGGCATGGCGGCCAAACAAATTATCGTTGATAATCAAGACATTGTTATTGGCGGCGGTGTCGAGTCGATTTCTATGGTTCAAACGGCAGAAATGCGCGTGGCCCCCGATATGAATGTCGTCAAAAAACATCCGCAAGCCTATATCCAAATGATTGATACGGCTGAAATTGTTGCCAAGCGCTACGGTGTCTCGCGCGATGCTATGGATGAATATGCTTTGATTAGTCAGCAACGCACACATGCCGCGCAAGAAGCGGGTAAGTTTGATGATGAAATCGTGCCGATGGCGTCGACAATGATGGTCAAGAATAAAGAGACAGGCGAAATCTCTAAGCAAGAGACAACATTGGCTAAAGACGAAGGCAATCGCCCCAGCACAACACTCGAAGGTCTGAACGGCCTTAAACCTGTACGGGGTCCTGAAGCGTTTATTACGGCGGGTAATGCCTCGCAACTCTCAGACGGTGCGTCTGTTTCTGTGCTGATGGAAAGCAAAATGGCGTCAAAGCGTGGTCTGTCACCGCTTGGTATTTATCGTGGCATGGCGGTTGCGGGCCTAGAGCCTGAGGAAATGGGTATTGGCCCCGTCTTTGCTATCCCGAAACTTTTGAAAGCCAATGGTTTGACTATGGACGATATTGGTTTGTGGGAATTGAACGAAGCCTTTGCGGTGCAAGTGATTTATTGCCGCGATAAACTTGGTATTCCTATGGAAAATATGAACGTCAATGGCGGCGCGATTTCTGTTGGTCATCCTTACGGCATGTCGGGCGCACGCATGGTCGCGCACGCCCTAATTGAAGGTAAAAGACGCGGCGTAAAATATGTTGTCTCAACCATGTGTGTCGGCGGCGGTATGGGCGCGGCTGGCTTATTTGAAGTCGCTTAAAATAATGAGAGAGAAAACCTAATGAGTACTATTGAATTTAAAGACCGTGTCGCAATCGTGACAGGGGCAGGGGGCGGCCTTGGTCGTTCGCATGCTTTGGCTTTGGCGGCGCGCGGCGTAAAAGTTGTGGTCAATGATTTGGGCGGCGCTGTGGACGGTACGGGCGGCTCTGAAACAATGGCAGAGCAAGTGGTTGCCGAGATTAAAGCCGCTGGCGGCGAAGCGATTGCCAATGGCGCAAATGTTACCAATGAAGACGAAGTCAATGCAATGCTGGCGGAGGCTATTAAAGTCTTTGGTCATGTTGACATCCTCGTTAATAATGCGGGAATCTTACGCGATAAGTCTTTTGCTAAAATGGAGATGAAAGATTGGGACGCGGTGATTGCTGTGCATCTAAAAGGTTCTGCCGTCTGTTCCAAAGCCGTATGGGGTCATATGCGTGAGCGGAATTATGGCCGTATTATTATGACAACATCCTCGTCAGGCATGTATGGTAATTTCGGCCAAGCCAATTACGGCGCGGCGAAAGCGGGACTTTCAGGTTTGATGCGCACGCTCTGTCTTGAAGGTGCAAAATATGACATTCGTGTCAATACGCTTGCGCCTGTTGCGGCGACACGTATGACTGAAAATCTGATGCCGCCCGAAATTTTGGAGAAACTTACAACGGATAGTGTGGCGCAAGCCGTGGTTTATATGGCGTGTGATGACGCCCCGAACCGCACGATTTTGTGCGCGGGTGCAGGCGGCTATGCCGTGACGAAAGTGTTTGAGACCTCTGGAGTGAACTTTGCCGAAGGCGAGCAAACGGCTGAAAATATTGCAAAATATTGGGACAAAATCACCGATGAATCGGGTATGGAAGAATTCACCAATGGGGGACAGCAGGGTGCTAAATTCCTGACTCGCGTACAAAAAGGCGAATTCACAGCTTAAAACTAAAATAGGGGAATATAATATGAAAACCGTAAAATCATCTGAACTTACTGGCTTAATCGGAACTGAAATTGGCGTCAGCGATTGGATTAAACTCGATCAAGACCGTATCAATGTCTTTGCCGATGTGACCGAGGATCATCAGTTTATCCATATTAACGAGGACGCCGCAAAGATGACACCTTTTGGCGGCACGATTGCACATGGTTTTTTGACGCTATCTTTACTGTCAAAATTTTCAGAGGGGGCAGGCCTTGTGATTGAAGGTGTCAAAATGGGCGTGAATTACGGCTTTGAAAAAGTCCGTTTCCTTGCCCCTGTGCCGAGCGGCTCTAACGTGCGCGGTAAATTCGTTTTAAAAGACGCGGTTGAAAAAAAGCCGGGTCAATTCCTTTTGACCTATGAAGTCACGGTCGAGATTGAAGGGGCTGATAAACCCGCTCTAATCGCCGATTGGTTAGGGATGCAATTTGCAGGGTAAGAGCAAGGTAAGAGGGCTTTGTCACGTTAACTGAATGAGACGAAATTTTCAGCTTCATGCCGTATTACCCGCAAGTTGATTTTGTTACGGAATTCCACTCGGTTAGAGTTTGTTGTCTAAATTTTCGGAGTGTCTTTCTTGAGATTAGGTGCCGTCGGTGATTGAAGAGATTTTAGATTTGGCCGTGAGCGGACAGTAACTTTTGAGTGTTCCTGACGGATAGAAATTTTTGTGATTTTCGTTC
>CALCKU010000122.1 GCA_937965735.1 uncultured Caulobacterales bacterium | reverse complement strand
GGGCGACATATTCTGCGTCTTTCGAGTTCTTCAAAAGCAAATGATCGGCCCCGTCTAAGCTGACAAAGCTTTTAGGGTGACGGGCCTCACCGTAAATATGAGCCGCATTGCCAATAGCAACCACTTTATCTTGCGGAGAATGAAAGATCATCAAAGCGCGGTTCAAATCCTGAATTTCCGCAGCAATATTATGCATTTCTATATCTTCGAGGAATTGCTCCTTAATCACAAAAGGCCGTCCGCCAAGTAGGACTTTTGCCTCGCCTTCCTCTTCGATTTCTTCGAGCTGATCGGCAAATTGATGAACAATATGTTTGGTATCACATGGCGAACCAATCGTTGCGACAGCGCGGCACTCTGGGATTTCACTCGCGACTTTTAACGTGGCTGTACCGCCAAAACTATGACCGATCATCACACAAGGCGCTTTATGGTGTTTTCGTAAATAAGCGGCGGCATTACGAATATCTTCGCAATTAGAACTAAAATTTGTATCCGAGAAATTTCCGCCCGATTCCCCCAGACCTGTAAAGTCAAATCGCAACATACCATAGCCGTCTTCGACCAATGCTTTTGAAATCGTGCGAATGGGTTTTAAATCTTTTCCAATCGAAAACCCATGCGCAAACAAGACCCAAGAGCGGACTTCACCATTATCAGGATAATCAATTTTAGCCGATAGCGTATCACCAAATGTGCCTGTGAAGGTTATTTTTTCTGACTGCATAAAAGGCTTTCATTGTTTAAAGACGTCTACCCTATAGCGAACAGGCGAATTTTAAAAGGCTTTGCGAAACGCTTGAATAAATGTGTCCAATGCGTCGTAAGGCAATCGATTAATGCCAGCGGCTGCGGCGCGACCGCCGCCCGTATCAAATTGAAGTGCGAGCCTGTCCGCGCCTTCGCGTTTTGATAGAGGCGCACGAAGGCTCACGAGATAACTTTTATCACGCGTGTTTTCTGTGAGAATAGCATGGGCCTTAGCTGGATTTTTCTGCGCCAAATCATTACCAAATACACCTGAAATCCGCCGAGAACCTGCCGCATCAGGCAAAAGAATTATGCGTCCGACATGGCTTGTATCCAAAATCTTTGCCGCTTTGGCATTTGCCAAATCGGTTTCATAGCCTTGCTCTAAGGCTTGGTAAATCTTACGTCCCCCGTCCAAGAATTGCATCGGTGTTATATAAGGCAAGAGCGATAAATATAAATCTTTCGGATGGAATAAAAGGTCGTCAATCGACTCGCCGTAACCATTATAATTTATCAACATGCCCAAACGATTTAGCGCGTCCAGCGGCAGATCTTGCCCCCTCGCTTTGGATTGAGCGAGCTTTGGAAAATTATCGCCAAACGCGGCTGTGACGGCCCATGCGCGGTGAGCCCCCTCTAGGCAAGTATCAATAAGCATTGCCGTACAAGTTTCAGGAGAAAGATCAATGATTGCATTTAAATTTGGATAGTCGGGAATAGCCCCCGAATTATGGTGATCGACATAAAATACATTAGCACCGACTTCTAAAATGCGCTGTAAATCTTCGGCATTCGATTTCATCGAAATATCAAGAACCGTCACGAAATCACCCGCTTTCGCATCAATGCGGTCCAATAATTTTATATCTCGCTTTCGACCCGTTACCAATTGTGCACCAGGCCTAGGATCCGATAACCGCATTTGTAAGAGCGAGAGAATCCCATCGGCATCGCCGTTAAAAACATCATAACTCGTCACGTTTCAAACCCGGATAAATATCCATGTTTCTCAAGATAGGCGACAATCATCTCTGCCGCCTTATCCGCACTCATCTTAACCGTATTCACTTCAATTTCAGGGTTTTTCGGGGCTTGATACTCAGAATCAATGCCTGTGAAATTCTTGATTTCACCCGCGCGAGCCTTGGCATAAAGCCCCTTCACATCACGCTTTTCAGCCACATCAAGCGGCGTATTGACATAGATTTCGACAAATTCTCTTTCCGCTAGCAAACCTCGCGCCATTTGACGTTCGGCGCGGTAAGGTGAGATAAAAGATGCGATTGTAATCAACCCAGCATCGACCATTAAACGTGCAACTTCGCCAATACGACGAATATTTTCAACACGGTCTTCTTTGGTAAAACCGAGATCACGGTTTAAGCCGTGACGGACATTATCGCCGTCTAATGTGTATGTATGGCGCCCCAAATCAAGTAGCTTTTTCTCTACCAAATTCGCAATCGTTGATTTTCCCGAGCCCGACAACCCTGTAAACCAGAGCAAGACGGGTTTTTGATTTTTCTGCTCTGATCGAACAGCTTTATTCACATCTAAATCTTGCCAGACCACATTGGACGCACGGCGAAGCGCATATTCAATCATACCAACGCCAACGGTTTGATTGGTTTGCTTATCGATTATTATAAAACTGCCCGTATTGCGGTTAATATTGTAAGGGTCAAAAGCAATCGGTGCAGACAGTGACAGAGTGGTCACTCCAATTTCGTTTAACCCCAAGGTCTTCGCTGCCACTTCGGAAAAATCATTGATGTCCACACGGTGTTTTAAATTGGAAACACTCGCTGGCACGGTCTTGTTCGTTGTCTTAAGTAAATATTGTCGCCCCGGATATAATTCGCGCTCATCCATCCACAAAATATGGGCTTGGAATTGATCGGATTGTTCAGACGGATGATCTTTACGGCATATAATATCACCTCTGGAAATATCAATCTCGTCTGTCAAAGTCAGCGTCACCGCCATGCCCTCAACGGCTACGTCTTTATTGCCACCGTAAGTCACAATCTCTTTGACGCTTGAACGCTTACCAGACGGGATGACAATAATTTCGTCCCCGACCGAGACTGTGCCCGACGCAATTGTACCCGAAAATCCGCGAAAGTTCAGATTAGGACGATTAACCCATTGCACGGGCATTCGAAACGGCGCGTCAAGCGAAGCCGCGTTCACATCGACATGCTCTAAATAATCTAAAAGACTTGGCCCTTTATACCACGGTGCATTTTCTGATTGCGTTGTCACATTATCGCCGTCCAATGCCGACATGGGAATACACGTGATTTCCGCGAAATTTAGGGCTTTAGCAAATTCGCGAAATTCGACTTCGATTTCATTATAGATACTTTGGTCAAATCCGTTCAAATCCATCTTGTTAATCGCGACTACAACATGCTTCACACCCAATAGGGAAACGATATAGGCATGACGCCGTGTCTGGTCCTGAACACCGTAACGCGCGTCAATCAGTAAAACTGCCACATCGGCTGTTGACGCCCCCGTCGCCATATTTCGAGTATATTGAACATGGCCTGGCGTATCGGCGACGATAAATTTACGTTTATCGGTTGAGAAGAAACGGTACGCCACATCAATCGTAATGCCCTGCTCGCGTTCCGCAGCGAGCCCGTCAACCAAGAGCGCTAAGTCAATTTTATCGCCTTGCGTACCCGATTTCTTACTATCGGTTTCAATTTTCGCGAGCTGATCTTCGTAAATTAATTTTGCATCATAGAGCAATCGCCCAATCAGGGTTGATTTCCCGTCATCAACAGATCCACAGGTTATAAATCTAAGGAAGCTCTTATGTTCTTGTGCGGTCAGATAAGCATGAATATCTTTGGCAATTAAATCATCCATATGGGACATTAAAAATACCCCTCTTCTTTCTTTTGCTCCATTGACGCGCCTGCGTCCTGATCAATCACGCGGCCTTGACGTTCAGAAGTTGTCGTCAGCAGCATTTCCTGAATGACATCTGGCAAAGTTACAGCCTCTGATTCAACCGCCCCCGTTAGAGGGTAACAACCAAGCGTTCTAAACCGCACCATTTTTTCTTCGACCTTTTCATTAGGCCCGATTGGCATACGGTCATCATCAACAAGTATTAACACCCCGTCTTTTTCAACAACAGGGCGTTTTTTGGATAAATAAAGCGAAGGAATGTCGATTTTTTCTTTATATATATATTGCCAAATATCCAATTCTGTCCAATTGGATAACGGGAAAACGCGCATGCTCTCACCTTTATTCACGCGCGTATTATAAATATTCCACAGCTCAGGGCGCTGGTTTTTCGCGTCCCAACGATGGGCCTCTGATCGGAATGAGAAGATACGCTCTTTGGCGCGGGATTTTTCTTCGTCACGTCGCGCGCCGCCAAAAGCTGCGTCAAATTTATGGGCATCCAAGGCCTGTTTCAAACCTTGTGTTTTCATAACATCCGTATGCACAGCAGAGCCATGTGTGAACGGGCCAACGCCGTCACGCACCCCGTCTTGATTGATATGGACAATTAAATCCATACCAACCGCTTTAGCGCGGCGGTTACGAAATTCGATCATCTCTTTAAATTTCCACGTGGTATCAACATGCATTAAAGGGAATGGCGGCTTACTTGGATAGAACGCCTTCTCTGCCAGATGCAACATGACCGAGCTATCTTTCCCAACAGAATAAAGCATGACGGGATTATCGCACTGCGCTGCAACTTCGCGCATGATGTGAATACTCTCGGCCTCAAGCCTGTCCAAATGGGTCATATTCAATGAGGAATTGACTGTCAGTTCAACTTCCATTTTCGATAGCTTAGCGCGCGCCGCGTCCAAAGTCTTAAGCGTGCATTGCCCCCCTTCTTTAAGGCGTGACAAACCCTTTCCGTCATTAAGAAGTTTACGAGAAACAGTGGACAGGCTTTGCCCGCTCTCTTTGGCAAAAACCTCAGCTCTCGCGATAAAATCGGTAATTAAAGACATATAAAAACGGGACAAGTCCCACACCTCTCTTGAAAACACATATAAAATAGAAAGCTATTTTAGAATGTAAACCCAAAATATCAAATTTTATGGGATATATCCCACAAAATATTATTGATAAAAATCCGCCTTCCAAAATAGTGTTGGAACGGCGTTAAATTTGTCGGTAAACACGACATATGAATCATATCCTCCACAGCTTTTACATTGATAATTTAGGCAAGGGGTCTGCGCTGCCTCATGAAGGCCTAATGAATAAGCATGTTGATGAAGGGTATATTTGGATACATATGCACGGTCCCGCAGAGGCCACCAAAAAGTGGCTCACGGATGACCGCACCGTTGACAGCGTAGCGACTCGTGTCTTGCTTTCAAATGACGCGCGCCCTCGCACAATCGCCCATGAAAACAATATTTTGATAAATCTGCGGGGTGTGAATTTGAACCCGGGCAGTAAGCCAGAAGACATGATTGGCATACGCTTTTTTGTTGAAAAAGACCGTATCATTTCAATCGAACGTCGGCCGCTTAGAGCAACAAGCGATATAGCACAAAAAATTAAATCTCAAAAAACCTCCCTTACGCCCGGCGGTTTTTTAGCAAGCTTCGCCCTCACACTCATTGACCGTATGAACCCAACTATCGTCTCTTTAAATGAGCGTATTGACACGCTTGAAGAGAAAGTGGACGGCGACGACGTTGACGCGACACGCTACCGGGAAACCCTGTCCACCCTGCGGCGTGAAGCCATCATGCTAAGACGCTATTTGGCACCGCAACGTGACGCACTCAATACGCTCGCCCTGCAAAATGTCGATTGGATTACGGACGATGATCGCCTACGCATTCGTGACAGCGCCGACCAAGCCACTCGCATCACAGAAGAGCTCGAAGCCATTCGCGAACGCTGCGCCATTGTCAAAGACCAGCTGGTCGATCAACGCGCCGAAGAGATGAACCGCAATATGATGTTACTCTCTATTGTAGCCGCAATTTTCCTTCCGCTTGGTCTGATTTCAGGCATGATGGGCATCAATGTCGGCGGCATGCCGTGGACGGAAACAAATATGGGGTTTTGGTATGTCACGGCGATTGTTGTGATCGTCGGCGCGGTACAATTGCTTGTCTTTAAGGCTTTAAAATGGCTGTAGTAGACAGGGGACCAAGCGAATCAAGCCCTCAACCTTGCGCTATGCGTTCGCATTTTACGCATTTAGGCCCCAAAACTGGACTCAGAATGTCCATTCTTGGGGCTTAATTTAAGAGAGGCGTAAATTACGCTAAAACAACGTCTTAAGCGCTTCGCCGTCATAGGCTTGCAATTCGTCAATACGGCCTTCTTTGACTTTTTGCGCCCAGAACGGGTCGTGTAACAGAGCGCGGCCTACAGCGATCATGTCAAATTCATCGCGGTCCATCATCCCAATCAGAGTGTCCAAAGACGCCGCAGGCGCGCCCTGCCCTGCAAAGGCGGCAAAGAAATCCCCGTCAAGACCAACGGAACCGACAGAAATTGTCGGTTGGCCCGTCAGTTTTTTAACCCAACCCGCAAGATTTAATGCAGAGCCTTCAAATTCTGGTTCCCAATACCGTCTTTGTGAGCAATGAAAAATATCGACGCCAGCCTCTTTTAAAGCCCCTGTGAAGGCGCTCAGAAGCTCGGGTGTTTCCGCAAGCTTTGCGGTATAGTCCTGCTGTTTCCATTGCGAAAACCGCAAGATAATTGGCATATCCGCGCCTACCGCTTTGCGGCACGCTTTGACGATTTCTTGAGCAAAATTTGTCCGCTCCACGAGGCCGCCGCCGTAATTATCATCGCGCTTATTCATCGCGTCCCAGAAAAACTGATCGATCAAATAGCCATGCGCGCCGTGAATTTCGATTGTATCAAATCCCAAAGCTTTAGCATGCCCCGCAGATTTACCAAAAGCGTCAATCATATCGGCTACGTCTTCATCGGTTGGGACAGGCGCAACCGCTTTGCCTTCATGTGTTTTACCAGACGGGCTATCAGAAGGCGCATCAGGATGCGGCCCTGTGCCAGGCTTACGCGCCAGACCCACATGCCAGAGTTGCGGCGCAATTTTACCGCCTTCTCCGTGTACTGCGTCGCATACTGTTTTCCAGCCCTCAAGCGCCTCGTCTTCGTGAAAATTTGGGACTTTGGCATCAAATGAAGCCCCCTTACGGTCGACCGTCGTGCCTTCCGTAACAATCAAGCCAACATCGGCTTTGGCGCGTCTGGCGTAATAATCAACCACGTCTTGCCCCGGCACACCATTAGGTGAAAAAGACCGTGTCATAGGCGCCATAACAATACGGTTACCTAAGGTTAGACCCTTATATGAAAAGGGTTTGAAAAGGGATGAAGCGTCCATAAAGTCTCTCAAAATATTAAAAATTTCACCAAATTTGAAGCCCCGCTATTCAGCCCTGAATAATGAAAACAACAAAATTAACTTATACGATAAAAAGCGTCAAAAAAAGCCGTCTTATATGCACAAAGTTGCATATAATACTTGACCTTCCAAGTCCAAATTCGGATATAAACGGCATATTTAGAAAGACGTTCTAAACAAGAAACTTCGGCTTTGATAATATAAAGTATAAACGCTACAATTTGCAGAGTTAACATTACGATTAGATGCATTGTCGGGTCATGCTGGTGTATACGGGCTGTAGAATTCTTAGATTTGAAACGCATGACGCTTATTTAAAAAGGAAATCTTATGACTGACGCTTATATTTTTGATGCCGTTAGAACACCGCGCGGTAAGGGCCGATCAGACGGTAGCCTTCACGAAGTCACGGCAGTAGAACTTTCAACACAAGTCCTCGCCGCCCTACGTGATCGCAATGACCTTGGCGGTTCAGAGATTGAAGACGTCGCCTTTGGCTGCGTATCACCTGTCGGGGAACAAGGTGCGGTTATTACCCGCTCAGCCATCCTCCAAGCGGGTTTTCCAAATTCCACCTCAGGCATCCAAGTTAACCGCTTTTGCGGGTCTGGCCTTGAAGCCTCAAATATTGCAGCAGCAAAAGTTATGTCGGGGGAAGTCGATATGGCCATTGGCGGCGGCGTCGAAAGCATGTCGCGCGTCCCTATGGGCAGTGACGGCGGCGCTATGGCCACCGACCCGGCTGTTACCTTCCGTAATTATTTTGTACCGCAAGGCGTGAGTGCCGATTTAATTGCAACGAAATACGGCTTCTCTCGCGATGATTTGGACGCCTATTCAGTTGAAAGCCATAAACGCGCCAAAACGGCGTGGGACGAAGGCCGGTTTAAAAAATCAATCCTCCCTGTCAAAGACGTGATGGGCGTGACAGTCCTCGATCACGACGAAACCATTCGTCCCGATACAAATATGCAGTCGCTCGGTGCGCTCAATCCAGCTTTTGCCATGATGGGCGAAAATTTCGGTTTTGATAATGTCGCCCAGCAACGCTATCCAGAAGTCGAGAAAATCAAACACGTTCACCATGCGGGGAATTCATCGGGTATTGTTGACGGCGCGGCAGGGGTCTTAATCGGCAATAAAGCGGCTGGCGAGCGAACAAACCTGAAGCCACGTGCACGCATCCGCTCTATGGCCTCTATCGGATCAGAGCCAACAATCATGCTGACAGGTCCAGAACTGGCCGCGCAAAAGGCCCTCAAACGCGCGGGCATGAAGTCAACAGACATTGATCTGTATGAATTGAACGAAGCCTTTGCAGCCGTTGTCTTGCGTTTTATGCAAGCCATGGATATTGATCACGATATTATGAACGTGAACGGCGGCGCAATTGCGATGGGCCACCCGCTTGGCGCCACAGGCGCTATGATCCTCGGCACAATGGTTGACGAGCTAGAGCGTTCAAACAAAGAAACCGCCCTCGTGACGCTTTGTATAGGCGGCGGCATGGGTATCGCGACCATTATTGAGCGCGTTTAATTAGAGATTAGAGGGATATGCCCATGACTTATAAATCATTTACAATTGACATAGATGCAGACGGCATTGCCGTTATGACAATCGACGTTCCGAACCAAACTATGAATGTTTGGGACGAAAATTTAATCACTGAATTTCCAAAATTCATCGACACATTTGTGTCTGATGACGCGATCAAAGGCATGGTGATTACATCTGGCAAAAAGAATGCCTTCCTCGCGGGGGCAGACCTTCGCATGCTCGAAGAGCAAACACCGAGCCTAACGAAAGAATTTTTCGAACAGTCCATGATGCTAACGCGTGCCCTTCGCAAGATGGAATCAGGCGGACATACGCCGCGTCAAATCGCCAAAGAAGGTAAAAAGGCCAAACCTGTTGCCGTGGCCCTCGAAGGCCTCGCACTTGGCGGAGGTCTAGAACTGGCGCTGGCCTGTCATTACCGCGTTGTCGCCGATAATCCGAAAATTCAACTCGGCCTCCCTGAAGTCCTCGTGGGTCTTTTACCGGGCGCAGGCGGAACGCAGCGTGTGCCGCGACTGATTGGCCTTCAAAACGCCGCTATGATGTGCGCGCAAGGCAAATCCCTCAACCCTAAAACGGCTCTTGCCCAAGGCCTAATCCATGAAGTGGTAGAGCCAGGCAAAACCATTGAAGCCGCGAAAACTTGGGTCAAAGCCAATCCAAAAACGCTCGCCCCTTGGGATCAACGCGGTTTTAAAGTCCCCGGCGGCGCTGGTAGTATGCACCCTAAAGCCGTTCAATTCTTTATGGCTGCCAATGCTATGGGTTTGCAAACGACAAAGGGTAATTTCCCAGCGGTCGAGGCAATTATGTCCTGTCTTTACGAAGGCACAATGTTGCCAATCGATACGGCACTGGCTGTCGAAGTGAAATATTTCGTCAACCTACTCAATGACCCCGTCTCTAAAAACATGATCCGTACGCTTTTCATAAACAAGCAAGCGGCTGAAAAAGGCGCAGGTCGTCCAGAGGGCATTCCCAAAGTTGACATTAAAACCGTTGGCGTGCTCGGCGCGGGTCTAATGGGATCAGGCATTACACATGTAACGGCCAAAGGCGGTATGAACGTCATTGTTCTAGACCGTACGGAAGAAGACGCACAAAAGGCCATCGCCTATTCGCAAAAAATTATTGATAAAAAAGTCTCTCGCGGTCGTATGACTAAAGAGAAAGGCGAAGCGTTTATGGCGCGTATTACGCCGACGACAGATTATCACGATTTAAAAAATGTTGATCTGATTATTGAGGCCGTATTTGAACGCCCCGATGTCAAAGAAGACGTGATTAAAAAGACAGAAGCGGTTATCGGTAAAGACGTTGTTTTCGCGTCCAATACATCGACCCTTCCAATCGGTGGATTGGCGAAACATTCCAAACGCCCAGAGCAATTTATCGGTATGCATTTCTTCTCACCTGTTGAGCGAATGCCTCTGCTAGAGATTATCCCGCATTCTGGATCTGGCGACCTCGCACTGGCTGCGGCGTTTGATTATAATATGAAAATCCGTAAGACACCGATTGTTGTCAAAGACGTGCGGGGCTTCTTTACGAACCGTGTTTTCCCGCCTTATGTCACAGAAGCGTCACTGATGATTACAGAGGGCGTTAGCATGGCGCTTATTGAAAACTGCGCGCTTAAATTCGGTTTGCCGATTGGCCCCCTCGCCGTATCCGATGATACAACGCTTAAGCTTGGCTACGATATTATGAAAGCGACCCAGAAAGAAATGGGCGATAAATATGTGCCAAGCGGTACAGAAGATTTCATGGAAAAAATGGTCATGGAACTTGGTCGAAGTGGTCGTCGCTTTGGCAAAGGCTTCTATAATTATGATGAAAAAGGGACACGTCTGAATCTTTGGGAAGGCATGACAGATATTTATCCGCTTGCAGACACGCAACCGACACCTGACGAAGTCATGGAGCGTTTGATCTATGCTCAATTAACGCCAACAGCCCTCTGCTTTGAAGACGGTGTGGTACCTGACCCGCAGTCAGCTGATCTTGGCGCAATCTTTGGCTGGGGCTTCCCGCCGTGGACGGGCGGGCCGCTCTCCTATATTGAAACCATTGGGCTAGACGCTTATGTGGCAACGTCTGATCGGCTCGCGCAAAAGCACGGCGCACGATTCTCCCCGCCGCAAATGTTTAGGGACATGGCACAGAAAGGCGAAACCCTTTACGGCGGTTCAAAGCCTACAACCGTGCATACGAAAACATCCTTGACGCGCCTACTTGAAGCGGATGTTGTTAAAATAGCCAATGCAATGGGTTTGTCAGCGAGTGTAGATGACTTAAAAGCCGACACGATTGCCAAAATTTTGAAAGCCCAAAACGGTAAAGCCGCGGCATAAATTTGCAAAAACAAACATTTATTTGAAATTAAAGGTCGCCATTAGGCGGCCTTTTTTGTAATCTGTTGCAAAATCGACGCACAAACAGGCAATAAAGAAGAGTTAGACCGCCTAATACGGGAGTCCGCTTGACCTTTAGAGTGCCAACCTTATGGTGCGCGTCAAAATTAGAAATCTAATTTTAACGAAAATTTACACGATAAACATATTTAAAATTACTTAGCTCAAGGATGAAAACAGCTTTTGCCATCTGAAAACGATATTGAAGAAATTCCAGCGGACAGTCCCGTCGACATTACATTCGCAGAACTCGGCCTTGACCCCAAAATTCTTAAAGCCTTGAACGATATGGGCTATGTCAACCCAACGCCCATTCAAGCGCAAGCCATACCCCACGCGATGAAAATGCGCGATGTTTTAGGGATAGCGCAAACGGGTACAGGTAAGACAGGCGCATTTGTTTTACCAACCATGCATAAGCTTTCAAAAGGGCGCGCAAGGGCGCGTATGCCGCGTTGCTTGATTATCTGCCCAACCCGCGAGTTGGCGGCGCAAGTTGCGGAAAATGTCGAGCAATATAGTAAATATCTAAAACTTGAAATGGCACTCTTAATTGGCGGCGTCTCCTTTGGCGACCAAGATAAGAAATTGATGAAAGGTGTCGATATTTTAATCGCAACACCGGGACGATTACTGGATCAGTTCGAGCGCGGTAAAATCCTTATGACTGGCGTGACAACACTGGTTGTGGACGAAGCTGACCGCATGCTCGACATGGGTTTCATTCCCGATATTGAACGTATCTTCAAAATGACGCCTTTTACGCGCCAAGTCCTATTTTTCTCGGCCACCATGCCCAATGAGATAAAGCGCCTTGTCGATCAGTTTCTACATCAACCCGCAACGATCCAAGTCGCGCGCCAGTCAACAACAGCCGAAACCGTTACCCAACGCATTGTGCGCATGCCGAGTTCTGACTCGAAACAAAAACGTACAGCCTTGCGTTGGATTATTGACCATGAGGATGTTGATAACGGTATTGTCTTTTGCAACCGCAAAAAAGATGTCGATATTGTCGCAAAATCTCTGACCAAACATGGCCATTCTGCCGCCCCTATTCACGGGGATTTACCCCAATCTGAACGCACAAAAACACTAGAAGCGTTTAAAAGCGGCAAGATCAAAATGTTAGTCGCGAGTGACGTGGCCGCACGCGGTCTTGATGTACCCTCAGTCTCTCATGTGTTTAATTTCGACGTTCCTACCCATTCAGAGGATTATGTCCACCGTATTGGCCGTACAGGCCGCGCGGGCCGCGAAGGCGATGCTATCATGTTGGTTTCGCGTTTAGATGAAAAATATTATGATCAAATTCTTGACTTGATTAAAGTCAAAGCCATTGACGAATTGGAAATACCAGGTCTTGAAGATTTCCCAACGGGTGGCCGTGGTCGCAAGGGTCATAAGGACAAAAACAATAAATCCAAGGACAATAAATTCAAGGACAATAAATCCAAAGGTCGCGGACGGTCAAAAGAACGTAACGAAGGTGAGCCGCCAAAGGCTCGTAAGGATGCGCCTAAGCGTAGCGAAAAAAACAACCCGCTTAATGACACAAAAGAGACCGATACAGAAGCAACCGCTTCCCGCCCTAAAACTGCGCGCCGAGCGGCCCCTAAACGTAAAGACACAGACATTGAGAAAAACAAAAATAACGTAAAATCCAAAAGGTCTGATGCAAAGAAAAAGAGTGTAGATAAAAAAGAATCCAACACAGAAATCATCAATAGTGACAATCATCGCGCCCGTTCAAAAGAGCGTAATGCTGAACGTGATGGCACGGTTCAGGCTAAACATCGCCACGCGAATAAAATGCCAGAAAATAAAAAAGCTGGATTTGGCGAAAACGTACCCGCATTCTTTAATTCGAGTTTAAAAGGATAACACACCGCATCTCTAGACCCCTGCCGAATATAGGCTCTAAGAACATAACCTCTACAAAAATGCCCAACCGCCACAGAATAAAACGCATTCCTGTCTAAAAACGGCATAAGCGTAAGATAGGGGCATTCCCGATAACGAGGATAAGATTTTTTAAATAGCCGAAATTGCAGAGAACGCCCTAACCGCCCCAATTTCCCTGCGACGCGTGTATCCTTATTCCGTTATCGACTGATTTTCTCGATTGTCTCCGAAAGCAGACATCCTCTCAGAGGCTTTAACTGGGCATTTTTAAGGCACTGTAAAAAGGTAACTTCATTTCCAAAGGGAACATAATGCTGACGTGC
>CALCKU010000121.1 GCA_937965735.1 uncultured Caulobacterales bacterium | reverse complement strand
TCACGCAGTCCACGGTCGGCCACGCGAATCTTCTCGGCGGGCCACATTTCGCAAAGGACATCCATAATTGCACACCCTGCCACCAGTAAAGTTGCTCGATCTTTCCCGATGCTTGGAAAAGCGGCCCTGTCATCTGGGCTAAGATGACCCAAATTCTGAGCAATTTCGACCGCCTTCTGTGTATCCATCCAAAGCCCATCAACCTTATCCCGTTGATAATAAGGTAAACCCAAATGTACAGCTGCCAAAGATGTGATGGTTCCTGATGTACCAATAATATGTCCCCGTCCTGCCGCAAAAACTTTGGTAAATCTATCCGCACAATTTGTGTCTGATATCGCCTGACGCACTTTGTTTTTCATATCCGTATACCAAGTGTCCCTATCCTCATGCTCTGGGACTTGCTCAGTCAAAGTCACAACGCCAAGCGGCAGAGAAGCCCACGCACTAATCGGGGGCCGATGCACCCGTAACGCTCCGTTATTTTGCCGCAAACGCCGAACATCAACCCAGCTTAGTTCAGTGGAACCGCCGCCAATATCGACGACCAGCACAACATCTTTCTCAACATTGATAAGATTTACACACCCCATAACCGAAAGCCGCGCTTCAACACGCGGCGATATAATCTCAAGAGAAATACCGGTTTCTTCTTTAACCCGTTTCAGAAAATCCTCACCATTACGGGCTTGGCGACAGGCTTGAGTGGCCACACAGCGCCACCGGCGGACATTCCGCGACCCCATCTTACGGGCGCATAAACGTATAGCGTCAACAGCCATATTCATACTGTCGTCAGAGAGCAAGCCCGTAGCGGATAGTCCTGCCCCCAACCGTACGACCTTGGAATATGAATCGATAACTTTAAATCCCGATACCGTAGGTTTCGCGATCAAAAGTCTGCAATTATTCGTCCCTAAATCAAGGGCCGCATAGCTATCCGAACGCCGGCCTTTAGCACGCCGCGTTCGGCGTTTTGAGGCTGGTCGCGATGAACCTGTCCCCGATATATCGGGTGACGGAACACTTCCGGACATATTTTCATCCGGCATATCTGTCTACTCTCTCTGGTAAGGTCGCAAATTGCGCCGCATTTACCTATTCCACTCAAGCATAGCGGATTAAATTTGTTTTACAATTCGCTTTTTAAATTATCTATTTCCAGCGTCTCTAGCGCCATGCTAAAATTTAAAGAGTCTAATGAATATCCATATGATCGGACAGGCGTTCCCAGTCGGGTTCAGGTTCTAACATTTCCATAGCTTCAAATTGTGACAAAAAGATTTGCCCCGTCAATTGATTTGAAAATTCTGATCGGTTTAAGCGCTCCCTCACCCGGCTCTGCATATCTGAGAAATGCAGATTTATTCTTGCGCTTTTCAACCGCTTATTGATTTCTTTTAAACTCGATAAAGCGCTCGCATCTATACGGTTCACCGCTGTGCACATTAAAATTAAATCTGTCATTTTTGGACTTTTGGCAACAATTCGCGCAACCTTATCTTCGAGATATCGCGCATTGGCGTAATACAGGCTTTCGTCAATTCGAAGGGTTTTGACTTGTTCATTCGTTTCAACCTTAAATCGCTCTGCATCTCGGTAATGCTGTGTCCCAGGAAACCGCCCAACAAGCGCCATATGGGGCTTAAGTGTGGATTGAATATGCAAGGCCATGGCAAGTACAACCCCAACAAGCACACCCCATTGAACCCCAAAGAACAGAACTGATAAAAAAGCGGTAATCGCCGTTAGGCCGTCTGCACGACTATAAACCCAAGTTCGCCAGAGGCTTTTGAAATCTAATAAATTGAAACAGGCAACAATGATTAAAGCGGCGAGTGTGGCAAGCGGTAAATTTTTGAGAACCGGTGTTAAAAACACAGCTGTCAAAGCCATCATACCCGCAACCATAAGGCCTGCCATAGGCGTCTTACCGCCCGCTGTAAAATTGACTGCTGACCGAGACATGCTTCCATTGATTGGGTAGCCGCCTGAAACACCCGCAACAAAATTGGCAGCCCCTAGTCCTAAGAGTTCTTTATTCGAATCAATCCGTCCGCGTGCACGAGAGGCCAATTCTTGCGCTGTTGATGTGCTATCGACAAAGGCAACAATCGCAATCACAATCGCAGGCATAATGAGGATTTCATAATCCGCAAGACCACCAGACGGGAGCGCTAAAGGCGGCAGGCCAGCGGGGACTTTTCCAACAATACGGACTCCATAGGCAGAGTTTAGGTTAAGGAAATAACTCAAAAGAATATAAATCCCAATCACAAAAACGGGCATCATACGGGCTATCAATTGTGCGCGCCTTGCTTTCATTTTTAGGCGGACTAATGTGTACGCTAACAGTTTTTGTATACTCCACAGTATAATAATAGCCGTTGCGCCAACGGCAAAAGCGGCTTTATTTATATTGCCGATATTTGCCGTTATATCTTTTAGTAAAGATAAAGCCGTATTACCGTCTGCACTAATACCAAAGATATGTTTAAGTTGTGAAACAATTATCAAAAGTGCGGCCCCAGTAATATAGGCCGACACCACAGGGCGTGATATAAAATTCATCACGAATCCAGCTTTCACTAAACCACCAATGAATAAAAACCCGCCCGTTAGCAGCGCAAGCATTGCAGCACTGGCAAGGCGGGTTTCTTCTGGAAGCACAGCAATCGCTGCCGCTGTCATTAAAGAAATAACGGCTGTAGGCCCGACATTTAAATAGTTTGAGGAGCCGAAGATTGCATAGGCAATAAGGGGGAAGATTGAGACATATATGCCAATTTGAGGCGGTAGCCCTGCGAGCAAAGCATAGGCTAAAGATTGCGGAACGAGTAGAATGGTGACAATAATTGCCGCGACAATATCATCCGTAAAAACTTGACCTGAATACTCTGATAGCCACCCATATTGACGGGTTAAAAACCCTGACTTTGCATCTGTATTTTTTTTTGAGGGGTCGCTCATGGGTTTCATTTACCGCTATATTCTATCTTTATCTATATTATTTGCTCTGCTGTCATATCCAACGCCTTACCTTTTTTTGATACGTTTGGTAAGCTTCGCCAAAGTGGCGTTTCATCGCCGCTTCTTCGGGTTTTATCTGAAAACTATTCATATATAACATAAATCCCCAAACCCATATAATGTTTAAAACATGCGCACTTTGAATCGCGTAACCCAATAAAATGAGCATCATGCCCAAATACATTGGATTGCGCGAAATACGGTAAGGGCCATCGGTAACGAGGGCTGTGGACTGGTTCAAATCCAAAGGATTGACGGTTGTTTTGTGTTTATGAAAGCACCAAGCGGCATAAATCAAAAACATCATACCGCTAATCATAACACCGGCACTAAAATACGGTATGGGTTTCGTAGAAAATCGTAAACTCGGAAAGAATACGGCGGTTGCAAACATAAACGTCCCGAAAATTAACATTATCAGAGGTGGCGGGAGACGTTTTTTCATTTACGGTTTTCGTTTATGTGTTTTGTTGTGTGCTATTGGACGCCACAAACCCGTCTAAAGGGGCGCGTAGGCTTTCCAAATTATAGCCAATATCTGAGACGGCCTTTAAAACAGTATCGACACCGAGGGCTTCGACATGCGCAAAACACCAGAGTGCCGCTGAACGCATTCCGCTGGCACAAAATGCGAAAATTGGACGAGGCATTTCTGCATAGGCGGTTTGAGTGGCTTTGATTAAACTCGGGGTTAACCCACCGCCCGCCATAGGAATATGCTGATAATCGACCCCTAAGGTTTGGGCTGTATCGGAAAATGTTTCTGATAAGGGCTGTAAATGCGCTTCCATGTCGGGACGGTTATTTATAAACGTCATCACGCCCTGCCCTGCTAGCACTTCCATTTGCAAAGGCAAGATTTGTCCCCCTATGAATACGTCACCCGGTAGCTCTTTCATTTGGCATTCGCCAGCATTGTTTTTGCCATCTCAATCACAGCCTCAGTTGTAATACCAAAATGCTTAAAGAGAGCATTGCCAGGCGCAGACGCTCCGAAACTATCCATGCCAATAAACCCGCCTTCACGGCCTATCAAGCCGTCCCAACCTTGGCGTATGCCAGCTTCAATTGCAATTTTGGGCAAGTCTTTGCCAATTACAGAACGGATATATTTTTCATCTTGGTCAAGGAATAAATCCATGCACGGTACAGAGACAACGCGGGCTGAAATTCCCTCTTTAGACAGGCGCTCATGGGCCTCAACAGCCAAATGCACTTCCGACCCAGATGCGAGCAAGACAATATCATCCGCGCCAGCACCAGGGCGCAAAACATAGGCACCGCGTTCACACATGTTTTTCTCCGCACCCGTTCGCACAGGCGGTAAACCTTGGCGTGTTAATGCATGAAGCGAAGGCCCTTGCGTGCGTTCTACGGATAACTCCCAACACTCGGCTGTCTCTATAGCGTCCGCAGGTCTAAACACATAAAGATTAGGGATGGCGCGAAGGCTTGCAACATGCTCGACAGGTTGATGGGTTTGGCCGTCTTCTCCAACACCAATTGAATCATGGGTCATCACATAAATTACCCGCGTCCCCATCAAGGCCGACAAACGGATTGACGGACGACAATAATCGGCAAAGACAAGAAATGTTCCAGAATATGGAATAATCCCACCGTGCAAAGCCATACCATTCATAGCGGCGGCCATACCGTGCTCGCGAATACCATAATTCACATAACGCCCACCATAATTGTCATGCTGAATTTCAGATGACGTTGCCGGTGTCCGTGTTTTATTTGATCCTTCCAGATCCGCAGATCCAGAAATCATATCTGTCAAATGTTCAGTGATAACTTTCAAAGCATTTCCGCTAGAGGCCCGTGTCGCAAGTTTTGGCGGGTTCTCCGCTAGGTCATTTTTATAAGATTGTAACGCTTCCTTCCAACCTGCGTTTAATTCGCCTTTAATAGAGCGTGTAAAATCTTCGCTTTGACTGTGTCCCTTTAAACGCTCTTTCCATTCTTTATTATCTCTGCGACCCTTGCGACCCGGGCGGGCCCAAAGCTTGTAAACCTCATCGGGGATTTCAAAGGGTTCATATGTCCAACCGAGCGCTTTACGAGTCGCGGCGATTTCCGCATCACCCAAAGGGGCACCATGAATCTTGGACGTTCCGCCTTTTGTCGGTGCGCCCTTCCCAATAATCGTTTTGCAGGCAATCAAGGTTGGCTTATCAGATTTTTTAGCGCGGCGAAGGGCATTGCCGACTTTGCGCGGGTCATGCCCATCAACCGCAATTGTATTCCAACCACTGGCTTTGAAACGGGCCAATTGATCCGTGCTAGAAGAAATACCGACTTGACCGTCAATCGTAATATTATTGTCGTCCCACATAACGATCAATTTATTGAGCCTTAAATGTCCTGCCAAACTAATCGCCTCTTGCGACAAGCCTTCCATTAAACAACCGTCACCAGCGATAACGTAAGTATAATGATTGACAAGATCATCACCGTAGCGTGCATTCATGTGACGTTCCGCAAGAGCAAACCCAACCGCGTTGGCAATGCCTTGTCCGAGCGGCCCAGTTGTCGTCTCGATACCCGGTGTGTGGCCATATTCAGGATGCCCAGCCGTAATTGAGCCGAGTTGACGGAAGTTTTTAATCTGATCCATCGTCATGGATTTATAGCCCGTCAAATGCAGGAGTGAATAAATCAACATTGAGCCATGACCTGCGGACAGAATGAAACGGTCTCTGTCGGGCCAATTAGGATCTTTTGGGTCAAATTTTAAGAATTTTGAAAACAGCACGGTTGCCGCATCGGCCATACCCATTGGCATGCCTGGGTGGCCAGAATTCGCTTTTTGAACCGCGTCCATAGAAAGCGCTGAAATCGCGCCAGACATATGTTTGTGTTCACGTTCGGATTTAGTCAGCTCGGCCATTTAGCGCCCTTATAAATTTTGTCGATATAAAATATGTATCGGTATGTATCGGATAGTTCTGCATATATCGAATCAAAGCTTAAAACGCGCCCCGATTCCTTCTTAATTTCACTTAAAATACACTTAAACTTTAACCGTGCTAGATAGAAAACTCTAAAACCGTGGATTATTAGCGCTATTCAGTTTACACTATAATTGGATAAAGGCCGTTCAAGCGTCCGTTTATGAAAATTCGTCTAATGGATGTTATGAAAGATGTTCTGGAAACGAAGAGATGTTTTCGAAGTCAACGACCCCAGCCGAAACCTCACATGCTACAGTACCCAAAGCACGACTGACCAAAGGGATTATAATCCCACAATACTATAAGCCTAAGGCGAGCGCTGAATGATAAGTCAAGCCCGCAGCAATATAGGCCAGTACAAATAAATATCCAAAAGCAAAAAGAGGCCATTTCCAGCCATTCGTTTCTTTTCGGATAATCGCCAGAGTGGAAAGACATTGCGGAGCAAAAACAAACCATGCCAAAAATGCGAGCGCCGTCGGTAATGACCAGGCTGACTGCAATGTGGCCGCTAATCCCGCTTCATTATCGCCTAAATTATCCCCAAGTGCATATATGGTTCCCAAAGCCCCAACCACAACTTCACGGGCCGCCATTCCGGGTATGAGAGAGATTGCGATTTCGAGATTAAAACCGATCGGCTTTAATAAGGGCTCTAGAACCGCGCCAATTTTACCCGCAAAGGTTTCCCGAATAGACCCAGCATTGGCAGGATAGCTCGCCAAAACCCAAATAATGATAGAAGCGGGTAAAATAATGCGCCCTGCCCGACTCATAAAGATCATCGCACGGTCCCATAGTCCCCGCAAATAATCTTTAATCACAGGCGTTTTATAGCTTGGTAATTCGATCAAAAGCGTTGATTTTTTTCCGCGCATAAGTGTGCGTTTGAAAACGAAAGCCATAATCATCGCAAAAACTATACCCATTATAACAAGGCCAAATGCGACTAAGCCCTGCAAATTAAACAGACCCACTTTCGACGCTGGTATAAAGGCCCCAATAATTAGAAAATAAACAGGCCATCGGGCGGCGCATGTCATTAAAGGTGAGATGAGGATTGTCGTGATACGGTCTCGCTCATGCTCAATAGTCCGCGCGGCCATTATACCCGGAATAGCACAGGCAAAACTCGACAAAAGCGGAATAAAGGCGCGTCCATTAAGGCCAATTTTAGCCATCAATGTATCTACAAGAAACGCTGCACGGGCCATGTAGCCAGAGGCTTCGAGTAAAAGAATAAAGGCAAACAAAATAATGATTTGCGGTAAAAAGATAATCACACTTCCAACACCCGCAATAATTCCGTCCGATAACAGAGAGCGCCCCCACCCCTCTGGCACAATGGCGTTCACCCCTGTTTGCAAGAGGCCAATCGCCCCTTCAATCAGCCCCATCACAGGTCCAGACCACGTATAGACGGCTTGGAACATGACAAACAAAATGCCTAATAATATCAAAAGACCCATTACAGGGTGCAGAACGACTTTATCGATTTTTTGGGTGAACGTATCGACTTTTTCAATACGGCTGACTGTAGCGCCAGTTATCGAACGGGCTTTGGCTTGTAAGTCTTTAAGCGTACGCGTTTCAGTTTCAGGATAAGAAGCCGAACCACGCAATATTTCACCCGTCCACGCTTTTAAAAAATCCAGTAAGTGCGCTCGGCCAGCAGCCCTAACCGCAACACAGGAAACCACAGGAACGCCGAGCTGGGCCTCTAATTGTGTAACGTCAATATCAATTCCGTCTCTGGCCGCCATATCCATCATATTGAGAACGAGGATGATCGGGAGACCATAATTTTTAGCTTGCAAGAAATTATGCAAATGAGTTGTGATATGCGAAGCATCCATCATAAAGAGAATGGCATCGGGCGCGCGCTCATTCACAAGCTTACCACGCACAGCATCGATTGCCACGCGTTCATCCATACTATGACCGCAATCCCCGTAAACCCCAGGGAGATCCAGCAACTCTAACGAAAGGCCTCCAAGGTCAAATTCACCTTTACGGTACTCAACGGTGACGCCGGGATAATTTGCAACTTTCGCCCGTCCCCCTGTTAAGGCATTAAACAAGGACGTTTTCCCGCAATTTGGGGCGCCTAAAAGCGCTAATCGAACGGGCCGTGATTGAATATCTAGTTCTGACATTAAATCAACTCAACCTGCACAATTTGCGCATCTGATTTTCGAAGCGCAATCAAAGCGCCGTTTAAACTCACAGTCATCGGGTTTCGACCAAACAGCCCAAAATGCAAAGCTTTCACAATATCACCTTCGGCAAAGCCTATTTCTCTTAACCGGGTTTCACTGTCGCCTAATGATAATTCAAACCCCGTAATACGAGCGGTTTGATGTTTTGGAAGCGTATAAAGTGAGAAACGATCTTTCATAAGCCTTCATAGTGCGAACGGTTCTCATATGCAAAAGAAAATAACGTGAAAAATATGGACATTTGTCCATAGACAGCGCGTATGAGTTTGCCTATAACGCCGCCACAACTGTTAGAAACATCACGTGTTTCACAACAGGCCCGAATAGCTCAGTTGGTAGAGCAACGGATTGAAAATCCGTGTGTCCCTGGTTCAAATCCAGGTTCGGGCACCATTTCCTTGATAAAGAAGATTGCGTAAGCCTCTGAAATATCTCGGAAAACCTCTCTTTTCTGAACTCTCCACACAGTAACTCTCGCAATTTGCCTCACTTTTTGCCCTATAATGGGCTAAACGGAGATGGCAAAATGAAAGCGATAAGACGACTCGGCCAATACTTACGATTACGCGGCGATACATGGTACTATGTGCGGCGCGTTCCGAAAGTAGTCAGACAGATTGATAACAGGACTTTTATATACCGCTCACTAGACACAGATAGCCGCAAGCTTGCACGCCAGCGACAGGGTTTTTAGCCCGACGAAGACACCCAGCGTTGGAACGAGATAATACCGAACCGTTTTTAGTCGACCCCGAAAGACGTCAGCTATCGCGATGCGAACCATCGAGCACGCTCTAAAGGTTTCAACTATAAGTCAATGGAGCAAGTTGGATAATTGAGGGGTTGTGGGTCAAATAAGCGTCAAATTTGGATAACGTTTTTTGTGAAACTATGAAACCAATATCGGTCAAGGTGAGATATATTGCATTGCGAATTTCGCTCTTCGAGACACAGACTTATCCTTTGATTGCACATAAATATCGATTTCATCAACAAAAGCTTGGTTTTGTATGCGCGGTATTAACTGACAAAACCTTCTAAAATCACGCCATGCTACTTTTCTAATACGGCCTATTATAAGAGACCTAAGAACCTGTTTCTCTTTCTCAGAGAGATCGCATTTTTTGATTTTCTGAACCATCATTTCTTTTGCATAACCAGAGTTATTATAGACAGGGTCTATTGCCAAATATTGAAAAATAAAATCACGGGCATCTGCCCAGTTTGCGATGTCAGAAGTCCTTATGCGCTCCATCCAGTCATCAATTGAAGAGTGATGACTGCGATATTCATTCGCCGCTTTAATCCATTCTTCACGAAGTGAAGATGACTTGTCACGGTGCTTTACAGTTTCATGAACCGCGTCCTGAAGGCGCTTAACCTCTTTCTCATGTCGCAAAATCGAATCTCTGTAATCTGACATATCTTAAGTTACTCGATTTTTAATTAAAATTCGCTTTAGCAAAAAACCTAGCTCCCTACTTGGTACCGCTTTCTTAATCCTTCACCGCTTCGCGGCGAGTCCAACGCCCCTGCCTCCGCTCGTATGGGCGGCTCCGGCAGGCGCATCGGACGACTATGGTTCGAGAGAGCGTAATTATTTAGATAGGTTAGGAGCTTGAGGAAAGGTATTAATAAGAAAAGCGCTTTAGCTAGCAAGATAAAGCGAACCGCCCTTTGGGGGGCACTTCGACGCTAAAGCTCTGTTTTTGTTCCGCGAGTTGGGGTGGCACTTTTCGGCAATTGACCCGCGCCGCCACTAGCCACCATTTTCAGCTAGATTCATTTGACCTCACGCAGCCACCCGTTGCAAGGGCTGATTTTACGCGAACGGTTTTGCCAAGATGTGGTTGAGAGCTTTCAAAGGAAGTGCCGTTTTCAATAACGGCCCAACTCAAATAAAACTGGCCTTTCTTTATGTTTGATGTTTGTTTTTTATACCCTTTAATTCGCGGATCAGGCCGATTACGAGGCATAGGCCATAAAGTAAGACGATGATTGTGAACGGTAGCGCCGCAGTAATCGTACCGGCTTGCAATGATTTTAAGGCTTCATCACCGCCGCCGTAAAGAAGCGCTATCGCCGTTAATCCGAGTAGAGCCGCCCAAAACACTCTTTGACGTTTTGGTGAATTCGTTTGACCACCAGAAGTCAGACTATCAACAACAAGTGCTCCTGAATCCGCCGAAGTCACAATAAAGATCACGAGTAAGGCAATCGCAATGACCGAGGTGATACCTGACATAGGCAAGCTATCAAGCATTTGAAACAAAACAAGCGATGCCTTACCCATTCCCCCCGCCAAATCTCCGATTTGGTTTTCATATTGCGAGATCGCAACTTCGCCAAAGGCTGTAAACCAGACGAGTCCGATCATAAGCGGCACAAGCAAAACGCCGAGCATAAATTGACGTATCGTTCGGCCCTTTGAGATACGCGCAATAAACATACCGACAAATGGAGACCAAGCAATCCACCATGCCCAGTAAAATATCGTCCAATCATATAAAAATTGTTGGTCAGGCCGTCCAATCCAATTGGCGAGACGAAGGCTATCTGGAATAGCGTAAAGAGCGGTTTTTCCAATAGACTTGAAAATATCAGTCGTGGGGCC
The DNA here is from genome assembly GCA_937965735.1 of uncultured Caulobacterales bacterium. Taxonomy (GTDB): domain Bacteria; phylum Pseudomonadota; class Alphaproteobacteria; order Caulobacterales; family Maricaulaceae; genus CALCKU01. The sequence continues at coordinate 541 of CALCKU010000121.1, read as the reverse complement.
AGCGATTACAACAAAGATAAAGAGCACAATTGCCGCGACCATATTGATATTACTCAAGAGTTTGACACCGCCATTCATACCCCGCAAAACGGAACCAATAGCGACAAGTGTAATTGCAAAAATCAAAAATATTTGCAGGCCTGTACTGGGCGTTAGGTCGAGCATATAACTCAGCCCGCCAGCCGCCTGTGTGGCCCCAATACCAATCGTACACGCGAGTCCAAAAACAGTTGAGACGACCGCAAACATATCAATAACATGCCCTGGCCAACCCCATATTTTTTCGCCAAATATAGGATAAAAGGCCGAACGTATCGTGAGGGGTAAACCTCGGTTAAAAGAGAAAAATGCAAGAGCGAGTCCGACGATCGCGTAAATTGACCATGCAAAAAGTCCCCAATGAAATAAAGACGTTGTGAAAGCCAAGCGCCTAGCCGCTTCACTACCCGCTTCAACATTAAAAGGGGTTCCGAACCAATCCGTATAATACCCCAAAGGCTCGGCAGAGCCGTAAAACATAAACCCAATACCAACGCCAGCG
>CALCKU010000120.1 GCA_937965735.1 uncultured Caulobacterales bacterium | reverse complement strand
TGATTACGACAGCGATTGCAACCGTACTTTGGGTGATTGTCTGCGCGATTATCATAACAGGCGTCGTGACATGGGATGATTTAGGTTTGAAAATGGGGACGATGCCGTAAATTTAATTTCGGTCCTGCATACTCTGCATAGATGTCTTTGAAATTCGCCTTTCACAAGAACTTGTCGGATGCTTCACAACCCGCTAAGCCATAACACAGATAAAAGGATTCTCTTATGCGGTTATCGCGATATTTTCTTCCTGTCTTAAAAGAGACGCCCGCAGACGCAACTATTGCCTCCCACCGTTATATGTTGCGGGCGGGCATGATGAAGCAAAATAGTGCCGGTATCTATACTTGGCTGCCGCTGGGTTTCAAGGTTTTGAAAAAAATCGAAGCGATTGTTCGCGAAGAACAAAACAAGGCTGGCGCTGTCGAAATGTTAATGCCGACAATACAGTCCGCAGATCTTTGGCGGGAGACAGGCCGTTATGAGGCTTACGGGCCAGAAATGCTCCGTATCACAGATCGCAGTGACCGGGAAATGCTATACGGCCCAACAAATGAAGACATGATTACGGATGTTTTTCGGTCTTTTGTTAAATCTTACAAAGACTTACCTCAACTTCTTTATCATATTCAGTGGAAGTTTCGGGATGAACGCAGGCCGCGTTTTGGCGTGATGCGTGGACGCGAGTTCTTGATGAAAGATGCTTATTCTTTTGATTTGTCTCAAGAGGATTCGGTTCGAAATTATAATCGTATGTTTGTGGCTTATCTCAATACTTATGCACGACTTGGCCTGAAAGCGGTGCCTATGCGTGCCGATACAGGCCCAATTGGTGGGGATCTAAGCCATGAATTCTTGATATTGGCTGAAACGGGTGAAAGCGAAGTGTTTTGTCATAAAGACCTTGTTGAGATGGCCCCGCCTGGAAATATTGATTATGATGGTGATTTGCAATCGATTGTAAACAGTCGCACATCACTCTATGCAGCGACTGACGAAATGCATGACGCTAACGCTTTTGCTAACGTGCCTAAAGATAAACAACTTTCTGCGCGCGGCATTGAAGTCGGACACATATTTTACTTTGGTGATAAATATTCAAAACCCATGGGCGCAACTGTCATGGGGCCAGATGGGAAAGATGTGCCTATAATGATGGGCTCTTACGGGATTGGCGTATCGCGTCTTGTTGGGGGAATCATTGAAGCGCACCATGATGCAGATGGGATTATTTGGCCAAAATCTGTGGCCCCGTTTGGAGTCGGTATAATCAATCTGAAAACGGGGGATGATTTAACCGATACGGCGTGTGATGATTTATATCGTCGATTGTCTATAATGGGCGCAGACCCGCTTTATGATGATAAGGCGGATCGCGGCGGTGTTAAATTTGGACGTATGGATTTAATCGGTTTGCCTTTTCAGGTCATTGTCGGGCCAAGAGGCCTTAAAAACGGTGTGGTTGAAGTCAAAAACCGCTCAACGGGAGCGCGTCAAGAAATGTCGATTGATGCAACAATTGAAATGCTTTCAGCTGAATTTGCAGAGTAAGTATATGATGCAATCCCAAGAGCCAATAATTACGACGAATACCTATTCTAGCGGTTTACAAAATGCGCCTTTTGGCAAAGTCGAACGTATGATTGCGCGGCGTTATCTTGGGGCTAAAAAGTCTGAGGGCGGCGTTGCAGCGATCGCGCTTATTTCTTTTATATGTATAGCGCTCGCGATTATCGCAATGATTACGATCATGTCGATTATGAACGGGTTTCGAGCTAAGTTATTAGAACTGACGATTGGCTCGCAAGGGCACATGTATGTACTCTCCTCCACGCCTAATCCAACGGCAGAAAGCCTTGCGCAGTTAGAGCAACGATTATCGGGCATAGACGGGGTTGAAGAGGCCTTTGAATTTACTGAAAATCTTGTCGGTGTTCAGGCAAATGGACAAATTACAGTGGGGCAAGTTATTGGTATTCGTCCGCAGAACCTCAATAGCTTTGAGCTTATTCGCGATTCGATACAAATGGGGTCTTTGCAATATTTTGGTCAAGGTCGAGGCTCTGACCATCAAATCGCGATTGGCGCCTATTTAGCGTCACAATTAAATGTGACGGTCGGTGACAAGCTCACGATTTATTCGGGACGGGTTCGGACAACGGTGACTGGATCGCAACCTGTTATTAAGGCCTATACAATCGGCGCGATTTTTCAAACTGGTTTATATCAGACGGACTTATCGACAATTTACATGGACTATACTCAAGCGGTTCAATTATTTGAGGCTGGTAAAGCCCCTGGCAGTATTCAACTGAGGTTAAAGGATCCAGATAAGATAGATGCGCTTTATGAAACGGTTCGAAAGGTCGCTGTCGAACCTGTTTTCATTCAGACTTGGAAGGACAAAAATGCGGCAACGGCAACCGCTTTGCGAACGGAACAACTCGCTATGCGCTTTATTTTTGTCATTGTGGTTGTGATCTCAACATTTCCGATCTTGGCGGCCATGATTATGCTCGTTAAAAACAAGTCAAAAGATATTGCTATATTGCGTACAATTGGGGCAACGCGCGGCGCGATTATGCGAATATTCTTTCTGGCGGGTGCGACCGTTGGGATATTTGGAACGCTAACGGGTTTGATCGTTGGAATTTTACTCTGCCTTAATATTGATACGGTTCAAACTGTGATTGAGACGGTTTCAGGGACGGAACTTTTTCCGCCTGATGTTTATCAAATGTCTGGAGGAATTCCTGCGAAAGTCGTTTGGAGTGAGGTTTTTGGCGTTGCATTTTGCGGATTTGTTATATCGGCTTTGGCGACGTTTTTCCCAGCACTTACGGCCTCTCGAATTGATCCTGTAGAGGCGCTTCGTTATGAATAGTCCTGCTATAAATCGTCCGACTTCAAGTCGTCGCCCGATCTTATCCGTTCGTAACTTACGCCGAAGCTATCAATCGGGCGATATGATGTTGCATGTTTTGCAAGGGGCCGACATTGATATTTACCCGGGCGAAATGGTGGGTTTAATCGGGCCTTCAGGGTCGGGGAAATCAACGCTCTTACACGCGGCTGGATTACTTGAAAAACCAAATGCAGGTGAAGTGTTTATAAATGGTCGCGAATGTTTGAAACTGCCAGACGATAAGCGTACATCTATTCGCCGCGAAACAATTGGTATTGTCTATCAATTTCACCATTTGCAAAAAGAGTTTTCAGCTTTGGATAATGTGATTATTCCGCAATTGATTGCAGGGAAATCACAATCTGCGGCCTCTGAACAAGCGGTTCGACTTTTGTCTCAAATGGGTTTGAATGCCCGTGCGCATCATAAGCCGTCGCAAATGTCTGGCGGTGAACAACAAAGAGTGGCGATTGCTCGGGCGATTGCCAACCAGCCACAAATCTTACTCGCGGATGAACCTACGGGTAATTTGGATCCCAAGACGTCAAATAGTGTATTTAAAAGCCTTTATGATCTTACTCGAACCGAAGGCGTTTCGGCCCTTGTCGCGACCCATAATATGCATTTAACGCAATTTATGGACCGTGTTCTAACCGTGCGAAACGGTCTGATTATTCCTTGGACTCCCCCGCGAGTCGCGTCGATATAGTATAAAAAACACCGCCAATCCCTATTATAACGCTACCGAATAAAGCCTGTTTCGGATCGACTTTGACAACATAGATGAGTGTAAATGCTGTGAGGATTAGATAGATCAGCGGCACAAATGGGTAGCCCCAGACGCGGTAGGGGCGGGGCAAGTTTGGTTCTTTATACCTCAAAACGAATACACCAAGGACGGCTAGAAAGCTGTTAAAAGCGAGCATTGCGCCTGCAAAAACAATAATTGTTTCAAAACTGGATGTGAGGATAAATAGGATTGCAATAAAGGATTGCAGAAAGATTGCATTGGCGGGGATGCCGCTTTTGTTAACGCGTCCTAAAATGTTTAACGGTTTGAAGTCTTCGCCAATAGCTTGCAGGGCGCGCGGCCCTGCGAGGGTCATGGCACTGACGGATGAAATCAGTAAGAGCGCGAGCATGCCGCCCGCTAGTCGTGCGCCCGTATCACCAAATATATTCTGTGCAGCAATATACCCAATTTCGACTTTATTCACGAGGTCAGACATGGGTGTCGTATAAAGAAATACAAAATTAAGAAAAACATAGAGCGCCATGACGAGGGCTGTACCGAAAATCAAAATTTTAGGTAAATCCGCTTGTGGGTTTTCTAGCTCGCCAATTATATAGGTCGCGGCGTTCCATCCTGTGTAGGCATAGGTGACAAAAATGAGTGAAATGGCAAATGGCCCGCTAAATAATGTATCTAAGTCACCGTGCACGGGTAAAACCGTGAGGGATTGCGGGGCGGATGTTAGTGTGAGTGCGCAAATACAAAAGCCAATAATCAAAACAACTTTCAAGAGTGTGAAACTGGTTTGAAAATGCGCGCTGCCTTCTCGGTTACGGCTGTGAATAAGGCTTAACAGGATAACAAGGCTGACCGCGATTGCTTTTTGACTTGGTTTTGAAAACTCACCCGGAAGGACAGCCGTCAAATAGGCTGAAAAGGCGATAGCAACAGCAGCAATCGGCGCGGCAAAGCCAATTGTGGCCGATACCCAGCCAGAAACAAAGCCCGCCATTGGGTGATAAATGCGCCCTAAAAAATTATACTCGCCCCCTGATCTCGGTAAGGCACCGCCGAGTTCTGCGTAACTCGCTGCGCCGCATAAAGCGGCTATGCCGCCCAGTATCCATAACATCATAATCGGGAAAACAGTTTGGATATGTTCAAGTTGAAACCCTAAACTTGTAAATACACCTGTGCCAATCATATTGGCAATAATAATGGCGGTCGCTGTGCGAGGGGTATAAAATCGTACCATAGTGAAGACTTAAGTAAATAGGCTGCAAAGTATATCTCAAAGCAAATATATCTTGAGGAGACGGTCAGAATAATTGCCCTGATAATCGAACAGACCCGTTTCGCATAGTCTTTTCGGAAAATGATAAGCTGCCCAGAAAAAATTCAATAAAATTCGCATGCTCGTAAATCTCGTGTCGGAAAATGTAGATTTGGAAAATAGCTATTGACAAAATAGGGGTTATTTTTATAAGAACAAATATAGAACATTGAGGTTTAAGTGGGGATAAAAAAATGAAACAATTGGTTATGGATATAAGTGCCGCTATGGTTATGTCTGGGTTTGTTTGCGTTGTCACAATATGGATGATGGTTATTAGTGGTTAGCCTTCGACTGTTTTTGGAGAATTAATGCCCAATTTTGTCCATTTGCGTTCACGCTCTCCTTATTCAATGCTCGAAGGTGCATTGAAAATGAAAGAGACAGCGGCGCGTGCGCGTGAATACCGCATGCCAGCCCTTGCCATTACAGATACAAATAATATGTGCGGCGCCCTTGAGTTTTCCGAAATTATGACGGCGGCGGGGATCCAGCCAATTATGGGTTTAACGTTGACTCTGGATTTGGAAATATCTGATCAGCCAGGGGCTTTGCGCAGAGAACCAGAGGGTACAATAGCCTTGCTGGCGCAAAATGAAGCGGGTTATCTTAATTTAATGAAGCTCTCTAGTCGGGCTTTTCTTGATGTGGACCCGACCGAATTACCCCATGTTAAAGCGAGTGTGGTTTTAGAGCATTCTGAAGGCGTGATCGCATTGACTGGTGGTCCAGACGGTGCGTTGAATAAACTTATTAGCGAAGGCCGTTTAAATGAGGCTGAGGTTTGGCTGGATCAATTGTCCAAGGCTTTTCCAAAACGGCTTTATGTTGAACTGCAACGCCATGACTTAGCTTTAGAGCAAAAGGCCGAAAAGCATTTAATTGACTGGGCCTATAGCAAAAACTTACCGTTAGTTGCGACCAATGAACCTTATTTTTTAGATCCTGATTTGCATAAAGCGCACGATATGTTGCTCGCTATTTCTGAAGGGTCATATGTTTTAGAAAAAGATCGTCGCAAAGTGTCTCCGCAACATTATTTTAAAACCAGTGAGCAAATGACGGCTTTGTTCTCTGATATTCCTGAAGCGATTGAAAATACTTGTGATATCGCCATGCGCTGTTCTTACAAGTCAGTGAAAAGAGATCCAATTTTACCAAACTTTGGTGACGGCTCGTTGAGTGAAGGCGATATTTTGGCGCAAGAAGCGCGTGATGGCCTTGAAATGCGACTGTCTCAAGTGACTTTGGCTGATAGCCGGGAAAATTATTTTGAACGTTTAGAGTTTGAGCTTTCCGTTATCGCTGAGATGGGCTTTCCGGGTTATTTTCTGATTGTTTCTGATTTTATCAAATGGGCTAAATTGCAGGGTATACCCGTTGGGCCAGGGCGAGGGTCTGGTGCGGGGTCAGTCGTCGCGTGGGCTTTGACAATTACGGATTTGGATCCGTTGCGGTTTGGTCTTTTGTTTGAACGGTTTTTGAATCCCGAACGTGTATCCATGCCCGATTTCGATATTGATTTTTGTCAAGAGAGGCGCGGCGAGGTTATTCATTATGTTCAAGAGAAATACGGCGAAGATCAAGTCGCGCATATTATCACATTTGGGACATTACAAGCGCGTGCGGTTGTACGTGATGTTGGACGCGTTTTGCAAATGCCGCTTGGTCAAGTGGATCGTCTCGCTAAATTAGTCCCCTCAAACCCCGCAAACCCTGTCACTTTGGGGGAGGCGATTCAAATGGAAAAAGGGCTTCGCGACGCGCGAGACGCAGAGCCTGCCGTTCGGGAATTGCTCGATACAGCTTTAAAGCTAGAAGGTTTGTACCGAAACGCTTCAACGCATGCTGCGGGTGTGGTCATCGGGGATAGAGCTTTAACCGAATTGATACCGCTTTACCGTGACCCGCGTTCTGATATTCCCGCGACGCAATTCACAATGAAATGGGCGGAAAAGGCTGGCTTAGTTAAATTCGACTTTTTGGGCCTCAAGACTCTCACCGTAATTGACCGTGCGGTTAAATACCTTGCGCAACAAGGGATTGAATTGGATTTAGACAGTGTAAGCACCGAGACGCCTGAGGCATATAAATATCTTGAGGATGGTCTTTCGGCGGGTGTGTTTCAGCTTGAGAGTTCGGGCATGCGTGATGTGCTTCGGAAAATGGCACCCGATTCGATTGAAGAGTTAACGGCTTTGATTTCTCTTTATCGTCCGGGGCCTATGAAGAATATTGATACTTATATCGACCGAAAGTTTGGGCGTATTCCGATCGAATACCCGCATCCAGATTTGGAAAGTATTCTCAAAGAAACATATGGTATTATTATTTACCAAGAACAGGTTATGCAAATTGCCCAGATTTTATCGGGTTATTCGTTAGGTGAGGCGGACATGCTTCGCCGCGCTATGGGTAAAAAAGATCAAGACGAGATGGATCGTCAGAAATCACGTTTTGTCAGCGGGGCGGTTGAGCGTAATGTTGACGGTGAATTAGCGGCTAAAATATTTGAGCTGGTCAATGAATTTGCAGGTTATGGTTTTAACAAGTCTCACGCGGCGGCTTATGCGCTTATTTCGTTTAGAACCGCTTATTTAAAAGCTGTATATCCCGTTGAATTTGTTGCGGCGACGATGAGTCTTGATATTGCAAATGTTGAGAAGCTCGCACAATTTTATCAAGAGGCTAAGCGTATGGGGGTCGAAATCGCTCCGCCTTGCGTTAATAATGCCTTTGCGGATTTTGAGGTACGCGACCAAAAAGTTATTTACGCTTTAGGGGCACTTAAAAATGTCGGTGTTGAGGCGATGCGTCACGTGGTGGAAGAGCGCGAAGCCAATGGCTTGTTTAAGGATTTGTTTGATTTTGCAAGACGTGTCGATACGCGCATTGTAAATAAAAGAGCGTTTGAGAATTTAGCCCGTAGCGGGGCCTTTGATTGTATTGAACTGAATCGTGCGCGGGCTTTAGCCGCCTCTGGTATTTTACAATCGGTTGGCTCGCGTGCTGCGCAAGAGCGCGCTTCTGATCAGGTCAGCCTGTTTGGTGATACGGTTGAAGCTATGGCCGAGCCAGAACTGCCCAATCCGACCCCTTGGAGTGGGATTGACCAATTGGACCATGAGTTGTCAGCAATTGGGTTTTATCTAGGCGGGCATCCTTTGGACGGGTTTGCAGATGTTTTGGCCCGTAGAAAGGTTGTGTTATCCGCGGATATTGCGGATCGCCATAGCTCTGGTATGCGGGCTATGCGTTTGGCTGGTGTTGTCCGAAAACGTCAAGAGCGTATGTCAAAACGTGGAAAACGGTTTTGTTATCTTGAATTATCGGACTCGTCTGGTGATTTTGAAGTTTTTGTCGGAGAAGGGCTTCTGGGCGCAAAACGTGATATTATGGTCGCAGGCGCGCTTGTCGAAGTTACGGCCAAAGTTGATGAGCGTGACGGCGAAATCAAAATATTTTCAAATACAATTGAGCCGCTTATTGTCGATATGACCGTTAAACCAAAGGGTTTGAAATTACGGCTAAGATCAGCGCAAACGGATGCACTAACAGAACTTGAGACATGTCTTGAAGCGTTAAAATCGGCTCCGTCAAAAAATTCAGGCTTTATCGAAATCATTGCGCCGCTTGGTCATAACCGTGAAGGATACTGGCGATTGCCTGGTAAATTGGGTATCGACCCGTCTATTCAATCGGCGATTAAGGCAACGAAATTGATAGAGACCATCGAAGAAGTTATGGCTTAATATTATAGGTTTAAGTTTATGCGCATAAGATATGGGCTCGCTTAAGAATTGAGATTAGGCGTAAAGAGGTACTTGTGGGCGCAATAATGGCTTGCATCTTATGTCAAGCCTGCTAATGAGCCTTCATTAAATCGCACGCGGGTGACGGTTTGGCCATATAGGTCATTTCGATTCCGGTGGAACCTTAGTTTCTACACCCCGCGTTCAGGCCAACCGGAAAGAGGAGATATCCATGGCTTTACCAGAGTTTTCAATGCGCCAATTGCTAGAAGCAGGCGTACATTTCGGACACCAAACACATCGTTGGAATCCAAAAATGGCCCCGTATATTTTCGGAGCGCGTTCTAATATTCATATTTTGGATCTATCGCAAACTGTACCGCTTTTACATCAAGCCCTTGTACAAGTTCGCGAAGTGGCGGCAAAAGGCGGACGTGTTCTTTTCGTCGGTACGAAACGTGCGGCGTCTGATCCCGTTTCTGTTGCGGCGAAACGTTGTGCGCAATATTACGTCAATCACCGTTGGCTCGGGGGCATGTTGACCAATTGGTCAACGATTACCGTTTCAATTAACCGTTTACGTGAACTCGAAGCGCTGTTGGGCGGTGAGCAACAAGAACAAGTTTCTGGCCTTACTAAAAAAGAGCTTTTGAAAATGACCCGCGAAATGGAGAAGCTCGACAAAGCTTTGGGGGGTATCAAAGATATGGGCGGCAAACCTGATCTTATGTTTGTAATTGATACGAATAAAGAGGGTATTGCGATTAAAGAAGCGCGTCGCCTCGGTATTCCTGTTATTGCGATTTTGGACTCGAATTGTGATCCAGAAAATGCTGACTTCCCAATCCCCGGGAATGATGATGCCGCGCGTGCGATTTCGCTTTATTGTGACTTGATTGCGGACGCTGTTTTGGACGGCATGACAGAGTCGCAAGTGAGTATGGGGATCGATATTGGTGCGTCTGCAAATCCTGTAGAAGTCGCGCTTGAGACCGCTGTCGCAGAAACGCCAGTTGTGGAATCGTCTTCGACGGAAACGCCAGCGGTTGAAACTTCGGCAGAAGCGACACCAAAGGCTTAGATTTAAACTCTAGCTCAACGTAAATTTTAGCCCTGCCAATAAATTTGCAGGGCATATTATAACCTTCAAGGAGATGAAGATGGCTCAAATTACAGCCGCTCTTGTTAAAGAACTGCGTGACAAAACGTCTGCAGGGATGATGGATTGTAAAAAGGCTTTGTCTGAAACAGGCGGAGATTTAGAGGCTGCGATTGATTGGCTTCGTACAAAAGGTATTGCTAAAGCCGACAAAAAAGCAGACCGCGTGGCGGCAGAAGGTCTTGTCGCCGTGTCTATCGATGGAACTGTTGGTGCTTTGGTTGAAGTGAATTCTGAAACAGATTTTGTGGCCCGTAATGAGGGTTTCCAAGACGCTGTTGCCGAAATTAGCAAGCTGGCTTTGTCTGTTGATGATTTTGAAGCGCTAAAGGCCGCTGAAACGGCTTCGGGTCTTTCTGTTGTTGATTATTTGACCAAGCTTGTGGGTACAATTGGCGAAAATATGAATTTACGTCGCATGGCTAAATTGTCTGTGTCAGAAGGTGTTGTCACGGGTTATATGCATAATTCTGTGATTGACGGCATGGGTAAAATTGGTGTGATCGTTGCACTTGAATCGTCTGCTGATGCGGACGCTTTGAACGCTTTGGGTAAGAAAATTGCCATGCATGTTGCAGCGACAAACCCTTTGGCTTTAGGCGTTGATGATTTGGATCCTGCGATTGTTGCGAAAGAGCGTGACATGTTGTCAGCCGAGGCCCGTGAATCTGGCAAGCCAGAGGCGATTATTGAAAAAATGGTCGATGGGCGTATGTCTAAATTCTTTAAAGAATCTGTTTTGATGACACAGATTTTTGTCATGGACGGCGAACGTTCTATTGAACAGGTTGTCGCGGATGAGGCCAAGGCTTTGGGTGTAGATGTCAAGCTTACGGGTTATGTCCGCATGGAACTTGGTGAAGGCATTGAAAAGATTGAGGAAGATTTTGCGGCAGAAGTCGCAAAAACTGCCGCAGGCGTATAATTATTTGAGCCTTAGTGATCTTTAATTCTTTCCCGAATGAACAGGCAATACACCTATATGATGGTGTGTTGCCTTTTCTTTGTCAGGTATTAAGGATTAAACTATTGGGGCGAGTCACAATAATCTTGAATATCCGAGTGAGGCAATTGAATGGAAGCACGTTACCAATATAGCAGAGTTTTGCTGAAACTATCAGGGGAAGCTTTGATGGGGAACGCGGCCTACGGCATTGATGTGTCTATGACAGATCGTATTGCCAAAGAAGTCGCCTATGCGCATGAAAACAACCTGCAAATTGGCCTCGTCATTGGTGGTGGAAATATTTTCAGAGGTTTATCCGCCGCCGCTGGCGGAATCGAACGTTCAACAGCGGATTATATGGGGATGCTGGCTACCGTAATGAATGCGCTGGCTATGCAAAGTGCGTTAGAGCGTCAAGGCGTTGATACGCGCGTGATGTCTGCCATTCCAATGACCACAGTATGTGAGCCTTATATTCGAAGGCGAGCGGTTCGTCATATGGAAAAAGGGCGAGTGGTTATCTTTGCGGCGGGTACTGGAAATCCGTATTTTACGACAGATACAGCCGCAGCTTTACGGGCCGCAGAAATGAATTGCCAAGCCTTGTTAAAAGGTACGCAAGTCGACGGGGTTTATGATTCAGACCCTAAAAACAATCCAAAGGCTAAGCGCTATGATACACTTTCATATCAAAAAGTTCTATCGGATGATCTGCGTGTGATGGATTCCTCTGCAATTGCCTTGATGCGGGACAATAAAATACCCATAATCGTCTTTTCCTTGCATGAAAAAGGCGGTTTTGATTCTGTTATGCAAGGTATGGGGACGTGTACGACGATTTCATAAACGTTTACGTTTACTGACTTTGGGAATAGTATTCGGCGTAAGAGTTAAGGAGTAATTATGTCAGGAACTTTTAATTTAAAAGATTACCGCAAGCGCATGGACGGGGCTGTGGTGGCTTTGAAATCTGAATTTGCGGGTTTGAGAACAGGGCGTGCAAATGCAGCGTTACTTGATGGAATTACGGTGAAGGCTTACGGGTCGGACACGCCTTTAAATCAAGTTGGATCTGTAACGGTTCCCGAGCCGCGCATGATGACGGTGAATGTTTGGGATAAGACGCTTGTGGCTGCGGTTGATAAGGCTTTGCGTCAGTCGAATCTCGGCATCAACCCTGTTGTTGACGGTCAGTCTTTACGCATTCCTATGCCACCTCTAACGGAAGAGCGCCGTAAGGACTTGGTCAAGGTCGCGGGGGGGTATTCAGAAAATGCTAAAATCGCGGTACGGAACGTTCGTCGTGAAGCTATGGATGTTTTAAAGCGAATGGAGAAAGACGGCGATATGAGTGAGGATGAACAAAAAGCCCATTCGACAGATGTCCAAAATGCGACGAATGAAGTTATAGAGACAATAGAGTCGACATTGAAGACGAAATCCGCCGAAATCATGCAGGTTTAGAGCGGGGTGCCGACAACCTTTACAGATATGTCTAATTTCCCGCAACATATCGCGATTATAATGGATGGTAATGGTCGTTGGGCGAAAGCGCGGCGTAAACCGCGCATATTTGGACATCAGACTGGTGTGAAAACTGTGAGGCGCATTGTTGAAGATGCCTCTGAAATCGGCATAAAGTGTTTAACGCTTTACAGTTTCTCAACAGAAAATTGGTCGCGTCCTAAGGCCGAGATTAAAGCCTTGTTTAATTTGCTAAAGGCCTATGTACAAGATGACCTAGAAACACTGCATGCCCGTGGTGTTTGCGTTAAAATTATTGGTTCGCGCAAAGGTCTATCGCAAGATTTGTTAGACGTTATCAATAAGGTTGAAACGACAACACACGCAAACATAAATTTTAATCTCAATATCGCGTTTAATTATGGCGGAAGAGATGAGATTTTACGGGCTGTAAATAAAGCGGTTCTTGATGGTAATTTTAAGGACGTGGGACAAGCGGGTATTGATACGATTGATCCAAATATTTTAGAGCCTTACCTCGACACGGCTGGGCTACCCGAAGTCGATTTGGTTATTCGGACGAGCGGGGAAAAACGCATTAGTAATTTCCTTTTATGGCAAGCGGCTTATGCGGAATTTGTATTTATGGATGTCCTTTGGCCTGATTTCTCAAAAGAGGATCTCTGGTTTGCGATCAATATGTTCAAAGCGCGTGAAAGACGGTTTGGTAATATCGACGCAACGTCTAAACCGTTAAAGACAGCGCCTTCTGATGTGACTTTTAAGGAGGCTCAAAAAGTGCCTTTAAACACATCTCAAGATAAAATTTCAAAAACCGTGGTATAGCTTTGTGTCACGTCCATCCGATCTTTCCCAAAACCCTAAAGCCTCTCAAGCGGAACTTAAATCTGGTAAGCCTTGGAAAAACCTAGGCAGTCGTTTTTTTACAGCTCTTGCAATGTCTATTTTTTGTATCATTCCGCTCTATTTTGGCGGCTATATTTGGGCGGCACTCTCCACATTATTAGGTGCGAGAATGTTGTGGGAGTGGATAAGAATGTCTGATCCGAACCCGAGTCTTTTGAATATTGCTGTGCCGTTTTTGGGTTTGTTGATGTCTGTCACTTACCTTTTGACTGGCTATACCCAATTAACCATTTTGGTTGTTTTGGTAACGGCGGTTTTGTGTCTTCTTTTGCGGCTTAAACGCGACGGTGCTTTGTGGTCTGCTTTTGGGTGTTTTTATATTTTAGTACCGATGTTGTTTATAATTTGGTTGCGCGGGGATGAGATTGGTTTCCAATCTGAGGGATTTAGGCAATTATTTTATCTGATAATCGTTGTTGTTGCGGCCGATACATTTGCTTATTTCGGTGGGTCTTACTTTAAAGGCCCTAAAATGGCCCCGAAACTTAGTCCAAATAAATCTTGGTCTGGATTTGTAAGTGGTGTTCTTGGGGCCTGTGTGATTGGCGGTTTTGCGGGACATTATTTTGGATTTGGCAGTGTGTTTGGTGCTATTCTCGCCGTACCGGTTGCGGTTGTCTCTGTATTTGGTGATTTTCTTGAAAGTGGGCTTAAGCGTAAATTGGGCGTAAAAGATTCGGGTGGATTATTGCCTGGACATGGTGGCCTACTAGATCGTTTGGATTCTTTAATTATGGTTGTGTTTGTTTTTGCAATTGTGATTATACTTATCCCTGGATTTTGGGACATGAGTTTATGACGCGAAAAATATCCGTCTTAGGATCAACGGGTTCCATTGGCGAAAATACGCTTGATATAATCAATCGTTCTGAACCCGGGGAGTGGGAGGTTGTATCTTTAACGGCTCAAAAGAGTGTTGAAAAACTTGCCGATCAAGCGATTAAATTTGGTGCAAAATTTGTTGCGCTTGCGGATCCCAGCGGCGCTGAACGCCTTAAAGCGCGGCTTAAAGATTATCCTGTTGAGATCGGTATTGGTGATGATGCTGTCATAGAAGCGGCAAAATTTCAGACTGATTTTACTATGTCGGCCATTACGGGAGCTGCGGGATTAGAACCGACTTTGGCTGCAATTGATCAAGGCATTCATGTTGGCTTGGCCAATAAAGAATGTCTGGTTTGTGCTGGCGACTTATTTATGTCGCGCGTTATAGAAAAAGGCGCCACTTTATTACCCGTCGACAGTGAGCATAATGCAATTTTTCAGGTTTTAGAATCAGACAAACCCAAAGGTGTAAGGCGGTTGATTTTAACCGCGAGCGGCGGCCCGTTTCGCGAAGTCTCATATGAGCGTTTGAAAAGCGTTTCCAGAGAAGATGCTCTGGCTCATCCTGTTTGGAAAATGGGCGCTAAAATTTCAATTGATTCGGCGACGTTAATGAATAAAGGGCTTGAACTTATTGAAGCGAGCTATCTCTTTAACCGTCCATCGGAAGAGATTGATGTTATTATTCACCCGCAATCCATCATTCATTCGATGGTTGAATATGTTGACGGGTCTGTTTTGGCGCAGTTGGGGTCTCCGGATATGCGAACACCGATTGCTTACGCATTAGGGTGGCCTGACCGAATGTGTGCGCCTATTGAACGTCTTGATTTTAAAAAAATTGCCGCGCTCACATTTTTTGAACCCAATTTAGAGATGTTTCCAGCGCTTCAATTAGCGCGAGACGCCTTAGAGGCGGGGGGGCGGGCCCCGACTGTTTTGAATGCGGCCAATGAAGTGGCCGTTGCCGCATTTTTGAACAATGAGATTACATTTTTAGACATTTCAAAAGCGGTGTCTATTGTATTGGAGCAATTGAGCGGGACGCGTGATTTTACACTAAATTGCACCTCTGTTTCAGAACTTCTCCTCACAGATGAAGCGGCACGAATATCTGCAATGAATACTATCAAGAACTTGTCGCAGTAGAAGTTTCTGTTAGACATAGATTATGATTATTTCGCTCCTCTATACGCTCATTTTTACGGTTAGTTTTATATTGGTTATTTCGGCACTCGTGTTTTTTCACGAGCTGGGTCACTATTCTGTCGCAAGGGCCTTTAATATTGCCGTTGAACGGTTTTCAATTGGTTTTGGTAAGCCGCTCGCAAAGTGGACGGCAAAGTCTGGAACAGAATGGACAATCAATGCGATCCCATTAGGGGGGTATGTGAAGTTTTTAGGCGATGCAGGTGCCGCAAGTAATCCGGACACTGAAGAGCTGGAACGTATAAAGTCAAAATTAGAGTCGGGTACGCCCGATATCGCTATTGAAGATTGCTTTCATTTCAAGCCGCTCTGGCAAAGGGTTCTCGTGGTTTTAGCAGGGCCATTGGCTAATTTTCTTCTGGCCATCATAATTTTTGCGGGCATAGCGCAATTTATAGGTACTCAAGATTTGAAATCGGTCGTTACTGCGGTTGTCGAAGGCGGCGCTGCAGATACAGCTGGAGTGAAAGTTGAAGATCAGTTTTTGACGATGGATGGACATAATGTTGAAACTGTAAGCGATTTAACCGCTTATATTGCTCTTCGGAGTAATACGGAAATCCAGACGGTTCTTCTGCGCGACAGCGCCGAGATCGCGTTATCCATCACGCCCGAAAGTTTAGAGAGAAAAGATTTTATTGGTGGTACTAATAAAATTGGAACCATTGGAGTGGGGTTGGGCGGTCGTGAAGCCGTAATCCGCACACGTTACACGCCTGTATCAAGCTTAAAGCACGGTGTTGAACAAGTTGGTGAGTCGATTAAAATGACGGGTCATTATATTGGCCGTATATTTACAGGGCGCGAAGACGGGAAGGCGTTAGGCGGTATAGTGCGAATCGCAACCATGACGGGGAAGACGGCAGTTGATTCTGCTAAGCTGGAAGTTCCCGTGAATGAGCGCCTTAAGATTATGCTTTTAAACTTAATTCAACTGTCTGCGGCGCTCTCTATTGGCTTAGGTGTCGCAAATTTAATGCCAATTCCAGTGCTCGACGGTGGACATTTACTGTACTACGGGTATGAAGCCGTAGCGGGTAAACCGCTTGATATGCAAAAACAGGAGTTAGGGTTTAAAATAGGGTTTGCGTTGTTACTAACTTTAATGGTTGTGCTAACGTGGAATGACATCGAATATGTTCGAAGCCTATTCTCCTAGATGGACGGTATTATGGGACCATTTGCAAAATTGATACGCTTAAACGCCTGTATTTTTTCAAAACTTAGAGCCATGTTTTTACGCTTGATTCTGGCATTCGCTTTTCTGAGTCTTTTTGTGAGTCTTGGCACAGTGTCTCATGCACAGGAGGCTGAAGCGCCGCCGCAATATGAACGCCCTACCGTAATAAAAAGTGTACAAGTTCAAGGAAACCAGCGTGTTGAGGCCAATACAGTTGCCTCTTACCTCCTTTTTGCACGCGGCGATCCCTATAATGCAGAGCGGATCGATCTTTCGATTAAAACACTTTATGCCACTGGCTTGTTTGCAGATGTCGCTATTGATCCCAGAGACGGGAACGTCCTGATTCAGGTTATTGAAAACCCAATTATAAACCGCGTGATTCTTGAGGGTAATAAATCCCTTAAGACCGATAAAATTACGGACGAAGTTGAAGCTGAGCCGCGGTCAATATTTACTCGGTCTAATGTGCAGGCTGATGTTCAACGGATCATCGAGCTTTATCGTCAATCAGGACGGTTTGCGGCTAATGTGACGCCCAAAGTGGTTCAACAACCGCAAAATCGTGTCGATTTGATTTTTGAAATTAGTGAAGGTCCTGTAACAGGGGTCAAACGTATCAATTTTATTGGTAATAATGAATTCTCAGACCGTCGATTACGGAAAGAGCTTGTCACAGCAGAATCGCGTTGGTTCAAATTTTTTTCATCCAATGATAATTACGATCCGGGACGTTTGGAATATGACCGTGAACAAATTCGTGAATTCTACACTGACAGAGGGTTTGCAGACTTCAGAGTTGTGTCAGCGGTTGCTGAACTGACACCCGATCAAGAAGATTTCTTTATCACGTTCACATTGGATGAAGGGGATGAATATACATGGGGTGAAGTCGAAGTTGAAACGGAATTAGAGACTCTGAATGAGGATTTTCTTCTTCGTTTGATCCCTATTGAAAAAGGAAAAATTTACCGTTCGAGCATTGTGGAAACGTCTATTGATTCCTTGACCTTTGCCGCAGGGGCCACGGGTTATGCTTTTGTCGATATACAACCCAGTATTAAACGAAACCGCGATACAAAAACGGTGGATGTTGTCTTTAACATTGCCGAAGGGCCGCGTGTTTATATCGAACGTATTGATGTTGTCGGCAATACGCAGACACTTGATTATGTCATTCGGCGGGAGTTAGAGCTTGTAGAAGGGGATGCTTTCAATCGGGTGTTACTGGATCGATCTCGAAATAATGTACGTCGGCTACAGTTTTTTGAAGAAGTTGAGATTACAGAGACACAGGGCGCTAGCCCAGACCGTGCAATCGTCGAAGTGAAAGTCAAAGAGCAGCCAACGGGAGAGCTTTCATTCTCTGCGGGCTTTTCATCTGCGGATGCTTTCTTAGTCGATTTGTCAATTACACAACGTAATCTACGTGGACGTGGACAATTGATGCGCTTTGTTATTCGTGGCAGTTCAAATCGCCGTGAGATTGATTTGCGTTTTACTGAACCCCGTTTCCTAGGTCGAAACCTTGCTGCAGGGATTGAGCTTTTTGACGTAACCGTCGATTTCTTAAGTGAAGCAGGTTTTCGCCAATCTCGAACGGGGGGGCAGATCTCTTTTGGTTTCCCATTGACAGAATACACATCGCTTTCAACCCGGTATTCTTTGCGTACAGAAGATGTTGAGGTTCCAGGAATTGATTGCCAGACTGTCTTAAATACGCCGCAACAATCTTCACAAAATAGTCTTTGTTTACAAGAAGGTGGACGTATATCTTCAATCTTTGGGTATACTTTTGGTTGGGATCGACGAAACGACCCTATCTCACCGACAGGTGGATTTGACTTCCGATTTAGCCAAGATCTTGCTGGTATTGGTGGTGATGTGAAGTATCTGAGATCGGATATAAGGGCAAACTTTTACCAAGGGATTGTCGGTGACGTCATTGGTAGTTTAGCGCTTTCGGGGGGGTATATTACGGGCTGGGGTGGTGATCCTGTGCAGATTAATGACCGTTATTTCAAAGGCAGTAACGAGTTCCGAGGCTATGACAATGCGGGTATTGGCCCTCGGGTTGTGCAGACTGACACGTCGACAGGCGTAACACGCCGCGGAAACGCTTTGGGCGGCAATATATTCGGATTAGCCTCCGCTGAGGTGAGTTTTCCTGTTGGCATTCCAAATTTGTTAGGTAGCGTATTCCTTGAAGCTGGCACAGTTGGCTTGCTGGATGAGGAATTTATTTTTGATACGACCAATTCAAATATCAGAACGAATGTCGTCGATGACTTGTCTATTCGAGGCATGTTGGGCGCCAGTGTGTTCTGGGAATCTCCATTTGGTCCAATTCGCTTTGACTTCACAAAACCGCTTCGTCAGTTCGACTATGATGAACGAAAATCTTTCCAATTTACGACACGTACAAGGTTCTAAACATGGCTCTATTTCATATTTTTAAACAGTCCGTTATCGGATTTATTGCAGTTTTTGCATTGACCACGACCGCATATGCGCAGTCTACTATTCTTGTTGTTGATCAGGGGCGCGTCTTACGTGAGTCCACCGTTGGTAAGCACGTGAAGCGTCAAATTGAATCTATTGGAAAATCCATGGAATCGGAGATGAAATCACAAGCAACACCTTTGACTTCTGAACGTGACCGCTTAGCCAATGAGCTCAAAAACATGGATAAGAATGCGCTTGCTTCTCGTCCTGATTTGCAAAAACGGGCGCAAGACCTCATGCAAAAAGGTCAAAAGCAGCAGATAGAAGCGGCATATAAAGAGAGAGAGCTTGCGATTACTCAACAAAAAGCGATTGCTAAAGTGAACGCTCAACTGGCTAAAATATTGGAAACAATTGTTGCGGAGCGTAATGCCGACATCGTGCTTGATCGTTCATTAGTGATTTACGGCGGTAAATCTATTGATGTCACAGACACCGTGCTTAGCCGCTTAAATGCTCAGCTTAAAACCGTGTCCGTCACGCGGGAACGTCTGCCGCGTCAATAGAAGGTCATAAATGGTCGATAATCGTCTAGATACACGCTTTTATCGATCCCTTGGTCCTATCCGCCTGTCTCAATTGATTGAAGGCTTTGACGTAAAAATATCAGACCCTTCGGTTTTGAATGCGTTGGTTTTACACGGCGCTTCGCTAGAGACATCGCAATCCGAAGATGTTGTTTTTTTGGAGAGCAAAAAACGCCTTAACGCTCTATCGAGCGTAAAGGCTAAAGCCTGTTTCGTAAAACCAGCTTTAGCCGAACAGGTTAAAGCTCTAGGGATATTTCCAATTATATCTGAATATCCGCGTGCGCACTTCGCGCGTGCGCTTTTACGGCTTTATGGTTCTAAAGAGGCTTGCCGTGGTGATCGGCAAAGCTCTGATTTTGATCCTGCTTATATTCATCCAACTGCTATTATTTCTGCTGACGCGGTTTTGGGGGATGGGGTTCATATAGGCCCGTATACAGTCATTGGTCACGGTGTTTCTATTGGGCCGGGTTCCGTGATTGGGTCGCATTCAGACATTCAGTTTGCAATCTTAGGGGAAAACTGCACGGTGAAGTCTGGGAGTGTCATCGGCGGGGCAGGGTTTGGAGTTGCACATGATGAAAACGGGGTTGTTGATATTCCGCATTTTGGTCGGGTTATTTTACAAGACCGGGTCTCTATTGGAAGTCAAACATGCGTAGACCGAGGGCAACTTGGTGACACATATATTGGTTCAGACACTAAAATTGATAATCTTGTCCAAATTGCACATAATGTAAAAATTGGAAAATCTTGCGCGATTGCAGGGCATTCAGGAATCTCGGGCAGTTGTGAAATCGGTGACTTTGTTTTGATCGGCGGGAGTGTCGGTCTAGCCGATCATGTAAAAATTTCTGATAAAGTCAGTATTGCCGCACGGTCTGGGGTTATGCATGATATACCTTACGGTGAAACATGGTTTGGCACACCTGCTCAGCCTATACGGGATCAAATGCGCATGATAAGTCGAATGAGAAAACTTGGCGCTTCATCCAAAGTTAAGCCAGAATAATATGCCTATGTCACATAATCATGCCCTTCCATTAGACCGAAATTATGTGAAAGATTTTCTTCCGCACCGTGATCCTATGTTATTCATAGATAAAGTTTTGGCATTATCTGATATGCGTATCACAACAGAATGTGAGGTTCGCGAAACGGACCCTTATTTCGCAGGACATTTTCCGAATATGCCAATCATGCCAGGAGTTTTAATTATTGAAGCCGTTGCGCAAAGTGGTGCTTTGCTTGTTTCTTTAACCCGCGGCTTGGATTCGAGTAAATTTATTGCATTTTCTTCCGTCGAAAGCGCTAAATTTAAAGCGCCTGTATTGCCAAATCAAACAATCAAAATTGAGGTTGAAATCGAAAAAATTCGTCTTCCATTTTATAAATTCGTGGGTCGAGGGTCTGTGAATGGTAAAACAATAGCGAGTTTAAAATTTTCAGCCGCCGAAATGATTTTTAACCCTTAGATTGACATACGGACAGCTTTAATAGTGACATATATACATGATACAGCTTTGGTTGACCCAAATGCAGAGTTAGGCGCAGGCGTCGAAATTGGCCCATTATGTATTGTTGGGCCGAATGTAAAGCTTGGGAAAAATGTCAAATTAGTTTCCCAAGTCAATTTGGCTGGGCATACGCATATTGGGGATGATTGTATTTTGTATCCCTTCGTTTCTATGGGCCACCCACCGCAAGACTTTAAACATAAAGGGGGTCTCGTCCGAATCATTATTGGTGCCCGTAACACATTTCGAGAACTCGTAAATATTCATCCAGGAACCGATGCCGGGAAACCAGACACAATTATTGGGAATGATTGTTATTTTATGGTTGGAACCCATTTGGCCCATGAGGGGCACGTCGGAAACCATGTTGTGGTGTCCAATGGCGCCCAAATTGGCGGCTGTGTGACGATTGGCGATCACGCTATACTCGGCGGATTATGTGCCATTCATCAATATACACGAATTGGTGCCCACGCTTTTATTGGTGGTATGGCTACAGTCACAACGGATGTCATCCCTTATGGCTCGGTAATTGGGAATACGGCTCATCTCGCTGGGCTGAATGTTATTGGTCTGAAACGTCGCGGTTTTTCACGTAAAACGATCCAAGATTTGCGATCTGCTTACCGCCTTTTATTCGCCCAAGAAGGTACATTTGCTGAACGTTTAGAGGATACATCTCGTGTTTATTCCGACCATGAACTCGTTATGGAAATCGTAGAGTTCATTCGCTTTCAGGAAAAGCGTCGAATTTGCATGCCCAATACGAGGGCTTAGTGATGAAAATTGGCCTAATCGCTGGAGGCGGGGACCTGCCTAAAAATGTTTTAGTGGGCGCACAGAATGCGGGTCATAAAGTGGAAGTCATCACGATTGATGGTTTTGCTAATTCGGTTGATTACGCAGATAATGTTCAGACGTCTGGTTTAGGCGAATTTGGTAGAATCGTAAAAATTCTTAGGAAAGCAGACTGTACGCATGTTTGCTTTGCAGGCTACATAAAGCGCCCTAATTTTTTATCGATGAAACCAGACTTAAAAGGCCTAAAGCGTCTTCCTGGTGCCATATTGGCAGCCAAGAACGGCGATAGTGCGCTTCTTGATTATGTCATAAAGATATTCATGGACGAGGGATTTGAAATCGTTTCGCCTCAAACACTGTGTGCAAATTTACTTTTAGAAGATGGTCATATTGGAGCCTATAAATTGACAGCGTCTCATATGGCGGATGCTCTCAAAGCCTGTGAGATTGCGGCTCAAATTGCGATGTTAGATATAGGGCAAAGTGTGGTTGTTTGTCGGGGGTTAATTTTGGCGGTTGAAGCCCAAGAAGGTACAGATGAGATGCTGGATAGATTATTGGTTTTACCCGCTAATATACGGGGAACAGCAGATAACCCCGAGGGTGTTATGGCTAAAATAATGGCATCAAATTTTGATAATCGCGTCGATTTACCGACAATTGGTGTCGAGACCGTACTCCGCGCACAAAAAGCAGGTTTGGCAGGTATTGTCGCAGAAAGTGGGCGGGCTTTTGTTATTAATAAAGCCGCAGTCATAGAAGCCGCGAATGCGGCCGGATTGTTTATTGCGGGTCTCCCGCCTTCAAAACAGCGCCTCGTACACACACAACCCGTTTCATTAAATCCATGACGGCGTAAATGTCTTCGGTTTATATTGTGGCTGTTGAAAGGTCAGGGGATCAAATCGGGGCTGACCTTGTCAGTGCACTGCGTGGCAGGGATCCGTCTTTTGAAATTTACGGAACAGGCGGGGAAGCGCTCGCTAAGCAGGATGTCTGTTCTAATATTGATATTTCTGATCTTGCGATTCTTGGATTTGTCGAGGCAATAAAAGTATATGCGATTGTATTAGACCGGGTAATTCAAGTCACCGATGATATACTCAAAAAATCACCTGATGCTGTTATTTTAATTGATAGTTGGGGGTTTATGATTCGCGTGGCGAAAACATTGAAGTCCAAAGGGTATACAGGCAAAATTATCAAATATGTTGCCCCTCAAGTTTGGGCTATGCGAGCGGGTCGAGCTAAAACGCTTGCGCGCTATGTCGATCACCTTCTGACGATTCATAGCTTTGATGCCCCGTATTTTGAACGTTACGCCCTGCCTGTTACCTATATTGGCAATCCTGTTTTTGACACTGATTACGGAGTAGGTGACGGCGAAGCCTTTAGGCTTGAGGTTAAAGCACCGACAACATGTCCTATTGTGACGATATTATTTGGAAGTCGCCTTTCAGAAATTCAAAACCTCGCTAAGCCATTTGCGGATGCGATTGAGCGTATTAAACAACACTATCCGCACGTAGTCTTTGTGTCTCCAATGTCCAGTGCAATCGCAACGGATATCGCAAGCGCTGCAGGGCAAGATTTACGGCTTCAAGACGTTATTTTCTTGCCCGAAACGCGAAAATACGATGTCTTTGCGGCAACGGATGTGGCGCTCGCTTGTTCCGGAACGGTAACCACGCAATTGGCGTGCCTTGGTATTCCGTCCGTCGTGGCTTACCGTTTGAATCCATTGACATATTTTTTAGCCAAACGGCTTTATAAGCCCGACTATATTTCAATTGTGAATGTTGCTGCAAATAGGGCGCTTATGCCCGAATTCGTTCAAGCTGACTGTACAGGCTCTAATTTAGCCAAAGCGGTTATTACCTATTTAGACAATCAGACCCTGCGCATCACGGCTGGGGCGGCTCTTAAACAACAAACCCTCGCCATGAAAGGCGAGGGGGAAAATGTAAGCGCGCGTGCAGCAAAAGCCGTATGCGATATTATTCGGGTGGAATGAGGTTTTAGCCTAGCGCATATCCATTGGGATATAGTCACGCTCTGTAGCCCCAGTATAAAGCTGTCTTGGACGTCCAATCCGTTGGCTAGGGTCTTCAAGCATTTCATTCCACTGAGAGATCCAACCCACAGTTCGTGCCAAAGCGAAGAGCACTGTGAACATAGAGGTCGGGAAGCCGAGCGCACTTAAAACAATGCCTGAATAAAAATCAACATTTGGGTAGAGTTTTTTCTCGATAAAATATTCGTCTTCAAGTGCAATTTTTTCCAGTTCTTTAGCGACATCTAGGATTGGGTTTTTCAGACCTAATTCGTCTAAGACTTCATGGGCAACTTTTTGCATTACACGCGAGCGCGGATCAAAGTTTTTATAGACACGGTGTCCAAAACCCATGAGACGGAAGGGGTCGTTTTTGTCTTTTGCACGGGCTATAAATTCTGGAATTCTGTCAACAGACCCAATCTCACGCAACATATTCAAACAGGCTTCATTCGCGCCGCCGTGACTTGGTCCCCATAAACACGCGACACCCGCCGCGATACAGGCATAAGGATTGGCCCCAGAAGAGCCTGCAAGGCGCACAGTGGACGTTGAAGCATTTTGTTCGTGATCGGCATGCAGGATAAAGATTTTATCCATTGCATTTTCAATTGTCGGACTGATTTTATATTTTTCTGCTGGAACTGAAAAACACATGTTCAAGAAATTACCAGCATAGGACAGGGAATTATCTGGATAGACATGGGGTTGACCAATCGAATATTTGTAGGCTCGAGCGGCCAAAGTTGGCATTTTAGCAATAAGACGGTGCATCGCCATATTTCTAGATTCGTCTTCGGTTGTGTGGGCATCGTCATGGTAGAAACCAGACAGTGCCCCAACTGTCCCGCAAAGCATGGCCATAGGATGCGAATCCCGACGATAGCCGTGAAAGAATTGTTCGATTTGATCGTGCAACATTGTGTGATTTGTGATCGTCCTTTTGAAATCTGTATTCTGTTGCGCATTCGGTAATTCGCCGTTTATCAAAAGATAAGCGACTTCTAAAAAACTTGAGTTTTCAGCGAGTTGTTCAATTGGAAATCCGCGATATAAAAGTTGCCCTTTTCCGCCATCAATAAATGTAATTTGCGATTCTGTTGAACAGGTCGAAGTGAATCCTGGGTCAAATGTGAAATGCCCTGAAGCCTTGTGAAGGCCGCGTACATCAATTCCTGGCGCACCTTTCGAGCCTGAATAAATGGGAAGCTCAAAGCTCTCTGTTCCGATTGTAACTTTTGCATTGCCGATATTTTTAATTTTGTTTTTCATGTCTCTCAGTCTTCCTCAACGAAATGTGCGAGTCCATGCGAGTCACTCCTTCATCCTCTTCAATAAAACATCAAATAACATGAAAAAACAATGTAGATAATTGGTAAGAGTAATGACGCAAACTATCCTACAAGAGTTGC
>CALCKU010000119.1 GCA_937965735.1 uncultured Caulobacterales bacterium | reverse complement strand
TGATAAATTCATAATCGCGATTATTTTCGTGCCCTAAGGCCTTTGAATAATCATTAGAAGTAATAAGATAAGCAACATCACGGGCATTGTTAGCAGTATTAGTAGCAAGAGTAGCATTAGCAGCACGAGTAGCTGCAAAAGTAGCAGCAGCAACATCAGCATAGGCACTAAAAGCAGAATACTTAGTAGCATCAACAATAGTATAAACAGTGGCATCTGCGGTAGCTGCTGCATAATTAGCGACAGTTATGGCCTCTACCGCCTTGTTTGGCCATCTGCCTTCAAACAAGGTGGCCGCCTTACCATAGAAAAGAGACAAAATTATGGCCTGCGCATCAGCGGCATCCTGTTTCGGTGAAAATAAACTGTTTAAGAAAGGCGTCACGCGCAAGGCCGCGCGAGCGGCAAAAACAATAGCGACTTCGCGCGGCTCTTTTTTCAGCCAGCTTTTTACATCATCCTGTGTTTTAAGTCCCGCCATAGGTTTTCACGTTACGTCCAACCGCGCATATATGGCAAGGCCATAAGCGCTCTATTTTATCATAATCGCTTATCCCGCAATTAAACACTTGCCGCGCGCGGTTTTCCGTCTATCAGCGTTCAGATATGGAAAAGCCGCGTCACATACCGCATGCCGCAATCCCCATGGCCCGAGACGGGTTAATTGCAGGGATTCTCGCCTATTTCTTTTGGGGGTTCTTTCCCGTCTATTTCAAAGTCACCGACTCTGTGGGCGCCCTAGAAGTCCTCGCGCACCGTATTGTCTGGTCCCTGCCCTTTGGGCTTTTGATGATAGGGGTACGCAATCAATGGCATGAAATTCGGCGCGCCTTTCAATCCAAGAAAGTTATCGGGCTTTTGTCAATTTCTGCCGCCGCCATGACCGTGAATTGGGGCGTCTATATTTGGGCGGTACAGCAAGATCAAGTGTTCCAAGCCAGTCTTGGTTATTACATCAATCCCCTCATCTATATGATGGTCGGGGTTATGTTTTTTGGGGAACGTATGAGCCGCACACAGGCTACGGCGATTGTTCTAGCTATGCTCGGTGTTGGGGCCCTGACCTTTTACGGCGGCGTTTTTCCAACCATATCCCTTGTTCTAGCTGTAAGCTTTACAATTTACGGCGTCATACGCAAACACGTGGTCATCGGGGCCATGCCGGGATTGTTAATTGAAGTCTTCGTGCTTTTTTTGCCAGCATTAGGCTATCTTTTATATCTCTACAGTACAGAAAACCTGATCTTTGCCCATTCAGGTTTTAACCTTGATATGTTGCTTTTATTTGCGGGGCCGATGACGGTCATCCCGCTTGTTTTATTTGCGACAGCCGCGCGGAAACTACCCTTTGCCACGATCGGGTTTTTGCAATTCATTGCGCCAACCCTGCAATTTATGTGCGGCTTATATTACGGAGAAAAATTTACCTCTGCCCACGCTATTTGCTTTGGACTGATTTGGACTTCCGTGATTATTTATACCTATGGCAGTCGGACAAAAGCGCGCATTGTAAAAACGCCGTAACCGACAAGCTTTTAAATTTTAGCAGTCCCTAACTCCGGTCACCCGTAACAAATTTCATAAATGCATCACCCGCCTCAGTGGCCGCGAAATACCCGATTAAATAGGCCGCAAAAAGCATTAAAAACTGCATAAAAAACAAATAAATCCCGTCAACAAACGGGTTTGGTTTGAGTGTTTTTTCTTTAGAGAGGCCTCGGCGGGTTTCCGCAAAAAGCAGAGACGCTATCAGTGCCAATCCCGCAACCATCCCAACAGGCATTTTAAAATAACCCGCAATGACCGCTAAAACGATAATACCATATCCCATCAAATGCATATGCAATGGCCCTTATATCTATTCATTTTTGCGGCCCATTTCGCGCGCAGTACCGCGCCCTTTTGCCAGCGCTTTAATAATACCACGAAATGTCCGCACTTCTTGCTTTGTCATTTTAGCGCGCGTGAATGGGGCGCGAATGTTTTGCGTCATAAGCGCTTTTTTCTCTAAAGGATAGAAAAACCCAGACTTTTCTAACTCCGTTTCCAGATGCTCGATCATGCGAATTAAATCTTCGCGCGGCGCAACCTCTGACAGGTCTGATTGAAACGTATCGGGTGGGGCCGTCCCTTCAGACGATTTCCATAGATAAGCAAAAATATTCACAGCCTGACCCAAATTCAATGACTGAAAAGCGGGATTAACAGGATAGGTCAAAATCGCGTCACACAAAGCGACATCACTGTTTTTCAAACCTGCTTTTTCAGGCCCGAAAACAATGCCCGTAGCAATCGTTTGGTTTGAATAATTCCGGAGCGTTTGTCCGACCTTATCCGTACCGATAACAGGGATTTCAAGCTCTCTACGGCGGGCTGTTGCGGCTAACAGATAAGACAAATCGGCAACGGCCTCTTCTGTTGTTGGAAAGACTTTGGCAGTGTTCAAAACCTCAACAGCGCCAGCGGCCATGGCCTCAGCGGCGGGATTTGGCCATCCATCACGCGGCGCAACAAGGCGTAAATCCGTTAAACCAAAGTTTAACATACACCGACATGCCGCTCCAATGTTTTCACCCAATTGCGGATGCACAAGAATAACGGCAGGCGTTAACTTTTTCTCAGTTGAAACAATGCGACCCAATTGGTCTTTCACCGATTTTCCCATAATTTCTCGCTCCAAATGCCGTTCAAATATACTGTACTGGCTAAAAATGCACACTTTATCTGAGTGGGTCATAAGGATTATTCTAAATCATAATCTTACCCCTTCACTATCTTATGCCAGAGTGTTACACCGCCCCTTGAAATCGAAATTCGTGTAAAGAGGAAAACATGGCAAAAATTAAGGTAACAAATCCAGTTGTCGATATGAATGGTGATGAAATGACACGCATCATTTGGGACATGATTAAAGAACGGCTTATTCTGCCTTATCTGGATATCGACCTCTTGAATTACGACCTGTCAATCCAAAGTCGCGATGCGACCGATGACCAGATCACTGTTGACGCGGCAAACGCGATTAAAAAATGTAATGTCGGGATTAAATGCGCGACAATTACGCCTGACGAACAGCGTGTTGAAGAATTTAACCTCAAGAAAATGTGGCGCTCACCCAATGGTACAATCCGCAACATCCTTGGCGGCGTTGTGTTTCGCGAACCCATTATCTGTAATAATGTCCCCCGCCTCGTACCGGGTTGGACGCAACCGATTGTCATTGGCCGTCACGCATTCGGCGACCAATATAAAGCGACTGATTTCGTGGTTCCCGGCAAAGGGAAAGCGACCATGAAATGGGTCGGAGAAAACGGCGACGTGATTGAAAAAGAAATCTTTGATTTCCCAGATGGCGGCGTTTTGATGGGCATGTATAATCTTGACCAGTCTATTCGCGACTTTGCGCATTCATGTTTTGCTTACGGCGTACAGCGTAAATGGCCTGTTTATCTTTCGACCAAAAACACAATCCTCAAAGCCTATGACGGTCGTTTCAAAGATATTTTCCAAGAGGTTTTTGACGCAGACTATGCTGATAAATTTGCAGAATTTGGCGGCGAATATCAGCATCGTTTGATCGATGATATGGTCGCGGCGGCCATGAAATGGTCGGGTGGATATATCTGGGCCTGTAAGAACTATGACGGTGATGTACAATCTGACACAGTCGCCCAAGGCTTTGGATCCCTCGGCTTAATGACATCATTCCTACTGACACCAGACGGCAAGACTATGGAAGCGGAAGCGGCGCACGGTACTGTGACACGCCATTACCGTAATCACCAAAAAGGTGAAGCCACGTCAACGAATTCCACGGCTTCGATTTTTGCATGGACGCGTGGCCTTGCCCACCGTGGACGATTGGATGATAATGAGGCTTTGATCAAATTTGCAACAGGACTTGAAAAAACTGTAATTGATACAATTGAAGGCGGCCAAATGACAAAAGATTTGGCACTCCTTGTCGGTGACACGCAAGGCTGGCTCTCGACGACAGGGTATCTCGAAGCGATTGCCGAGAATTTCGAACGTCAAATGACATAGATTAAATGCACGGCATTCGCCTTAATCAAGTGACGCTCGCGGCCAAGGATATGGCGGCGAGCGTTTTATTTTATCAAAAATTAGGGCTGATACGCATTGTCGATAGCGCGCCGCGTTATGTAAGGTTTGAATTTCCTATGCCCTTAAAGGGCGGCGAGCCCGCGACCTTATCATTGCACAGTGTAGAGAAAGACTGGGAACCCGTAATAGATGGACCGCTTATTTATTTTGAACTCAATGATTTAGACGCCTTTATAATAGATACGGGTATAACGCCCCTATCCCCTCCAGAAACAAAGTCATATTTATGGCGAGAAGCAGATATTATCGACCCATCGGGTCAAAAAATAAGACTCTATCAAGCCGGTGACGCGCGTAGATTTCCACCTTGGCGCATTACAAATCCCGATCAGACGACATAACGACCGTCGACACAGCGCTGTCAGCCTAACAGGCTGTAAATTTGATCTCCGTAAAAATAAAATTGAGGACAGCCCTTTAAATTTATATGTCAGCCATCGTCCATACGGCCAATTCATTACCGCTAGGATCAATGAAATGAAAACGACGGCCGCCGGGAAAACTAAAGATCGGGACAGAAATTTCTGCACCCGCGCTTTTAACAGCCTGTAAACTGCCCTCCAAATCTGTCGAATTAAGAACGATCAATGCTCCGTCCTTTGACGGCTTACGGATTGTATCCGCATCAAAACCGCCGTCCACGCCTGCGCCGTGTATTGCAACATAGGTTTTACCCCAGTCTTGAAACGTCCATCCAAACACGGAACCGTAAAACGATTTCATGGCTTTTAAATCGGTTGCAGGCAGTTCAATATAATTAAAACAATGATGCGTATTACCGGGCATATAAGGGCTAAATTGCAGCCCGAATGGCGGCCAAAGCAGCGTCTGCACCGTCAATATTTGATCCACCCGCTTGCGCCATTTCTGGCTTTCCTCCGCCGCGTCCCCCGACTTTTTCTGCGCCAATATTTACCAATGTCACTGCCGAATGCGTGTCCGTCAAATCCGGGGTCACACCAACCGCAACAGCAACCTTATCGCCTTCAATTGCAATAAACGCCACAATACCAGACCCCAAAGCTTGTACATTTTCATTCAATAAGCCGCGCAAATCCTTGCCCGAAACGCCCTGTAAAACCCGTCCCAAAAACATGACACCGTTCAACGTTTCTGGCCCTTGAGCCGCCTGACCGCTACCGCCCATAGCCAATTCTTTTTTGGCTTGTGAAAGTTCTTTTTCGAGCGCTTTACGCTCTACCAATAAGGCTTGAATACGTTGCGGAACGCTTTCAGGTTTAATTTTTAAAATATCTGCACTTTCACGCACATAACTAGCATGCGTTTCCAAATATTCACGAGCAGCTTCAGCCGTTACAGCTTCAACACGTCGAATACCAGCCGCAACAGCCCCTTCGGAAATAATTTTAAACAAAGCAATATCGCCTGTTCGTGCCACGTGAGTCCCGCCGCAAAGTTCAACCGAATATGGCTTGCCTTCGGATTGTATCGGCTCGCCTAAAGACAAAACACGAACTTCATCACCGTATTTTTCGCCAAAAAGGGCCATAGCCCCAGCCTCTATAGCGGCCTCTGGCTCCATAAGTTTAGTCCGCGCATCGGAATTTTGCAAAATAACCTGATTAACTTGATCTTCCACTCTCGCTAATTCGTCGCGCGTAATGGCAGCGCCATGGGATATGTCAAAACGGATGCGATCTCCGTCCACCATTTGGCCTTTTTGGGTAACATGGTCACCAAGAATGCGCCTCAGAGCTTCATGCATTAAATGAGCCGCAGAATGATTACGTTTTGTACGTTCGCGATTGGGTGCATTTACAGAAAGTTTAACAGAGTCCCCAAGCGTAATCTCACCCTTTAAAGTTCCAATATGGACATGCAATCCACCCGCTTTTTTTTGAACATCTGTAATATCAATTTTAGCGCCATTCGCAAATAAAGCATAACCTTTATCACCCGCTTGACCGCCACTCTCAGCATAAAACGGGGTTTCACGCGTTATAAACATGATGGGGCTATCTGCCGCCGCCGTGACACTTTCGCCGTTTTTAACAAGGAAAGACACTTCAGATTCAAAATCAAGCGCCTCATATCCTGTAAAAACAGTCTCACCCCCCGCTTCGAGTGCTTGAAGCCAAAGATCATCGGCCCCCATATCCCCAGATTTGAAACCAGCAGCTTTTGCCATAGTCTTTTGACGTTTCATCGCTTTGTCAAAGCCCGTAACGTCTACGGCTATACCTTTGCTACGCAAGGCATCTTGGGTCAAATCTAACGGACAACCGTAAGTATCATAAAGCTTGAATGCGATTTCACCATCAAGCGTATCCTGTGACCCCATGTCAGCAATAGCGTCCTCTAGGAGAGCCGTTCCACGTCCTAAAGTGCGCCGAAACCGCACTTCTTCTTGTTCAAAAGTTGTTTCAATTGCAGACTTAGCGCGGTTCAATTGTGGATAGGCCTCGCCCATTTCTGTAATCAGGGAAGGGACAAGACGGTGCATTAACGGATCTTTTGCACCCAGAATATGCGCATGCCGCATTGCACGGCGCATGATGCGGCGCAACACATAACCACGACCTTCATTAGACGGCGTTACACCGTCAGCCATAAGAAACGAACATGACCGTAAGTGATCTGCAATCACACGGTGTGAAAATTTCGCATCGCCCTGCGCTTTTACACCCGTAAGTTCTACTGAATTTGATATAAGGTTACGAAATAAATCAATGTCATAATTATCATGCTGACCTTGCAATATTGCGGCTGTGCGTTCTAGTCCCATACCCGTATCAATTGAAGGTTTAGGAAGATCAATCTGGAGCCCATCCGCTTGACGTTCATATTGCATGAAAACAAGATTCCAGATTTCGATAAACCGATCCCCATCTTCATCGGGCGATCCCGGAGGTCCGCCTGCAATTGTATCCCCGTGGTCATAGAAAATTTCAGAACATGGCCCGCAAGGCCCTGTATCTCCCATTGCCCAGAAATTATCAGACGTTGGAATTCGAATAATTTTTTCTTCTGGAAGACCCGCAATTTTTTTCCAAAGCTCAAAGGCCTGGTCGTCTGTATGATAAACAGTAACCAGTAACTTATCTTTTGAGAGGCCAAATGTTTTTGTCACTAATGACCAAGCATGCTCAATAGCTTCTGCTTTAAAATAATCACCAAATGAAAAATTTCCGAGCATTTCAAAAAAGGTATGATGACGCGCTGTATAGCCGACATTATCTAAATCATTATGCTTACCCCCCGCCCTGACACATTTTTGAGACGTAACAGCCCGCGGATATTTTGGCGTTTCAACACCTGTAAAATAGTTTTTAAATTGTACCATTCCCGCATTTGTAAATAAAAGTGTCGGATCATTATCAGGAACAAGCGGACTTGAGCGTTCAATAACATGATCTGCTTTTTCGAAAAAACTCAAAAACTCTTGCCGAATATCATTTACACTGGTCATGGCCATACTTTCCTTAGTGAAGACAAAAAATCTTCACTGAATATATAAAAACAGCGCCAGACAATGCCAAGCGCTGTTTTATAATAAGACAGAATTATATTCGAATATACTGTTTAACGACCAATCTTGACGGTAAACAGGCTTTTAAAAGCGTAGACTTTATGCTTCCAGAGCCAATTCAGGCGCTTCACCATCATCACTTTTCTGTTCTTCTTTTGGCATGAGCAATTCTTCTTCGATCAAACCTTCGTTTAAACGGATTTGTTTTTCAATACGGTCAGCAATTTCAGGGTTTTCAAGCAAATACCGTCTAACATTTTCGCGTCCCTGTCCAATACGCTCATCACCATAAGAATACCATGAACCAGACTTTTCAACCACACCTGCTTTTTCACCAAGGTCAATCAACTCACCTGTTTTTGAAATACCCTCGCCGTACATAATGTCAAATTCGACTTGGCGGAACGGGGGGGCGACTTTATTCTTAACAATCTTCACCCGTGTCTGATTGCCAATAACTTCATCACGATATTTCACCGCGCCAATCCTGCGAATATCCAGTCTCACTGAGGAGTAGAATTTCAAAGCATTCCCGCCTGTTGTTGTTTCAGGTGAACCATACATAACACCAATCTTCATCCGAATTTGGTTGATGAAGATCACCATACAACCCGATTTTGAAATGGACCCTGTGAGCTTCCGCAAAGCTTGGCTCATAAGACGCGCTTGTAAACCAGGAAGACTATCACCCATATCCCCTTCTAGCTCGGCCCGCGGCGTGAGTGCCGCAACTGAGTCGATCACAAGAACATCAATGGCACCAGAGCGAACAAGTGTATCGGCAATTTCCAAGCCTTGCTCACCCGTATCAGGTTGCGCAATCAGAAGCTCATTAACATCAACACCAAGCTTGCCTGCATAAACAGGATCCAGCGCATGTTCCGCATCAACAAAGGCCGCAACACCACCCGCTTTTTGAATTTCTGCAACACAATGTAATGAAAGGGTTGTTTTACCGGACGATTCTGGCCCGTAAACTTCAATGATACGTCCGCGCGGCAAACCGCCTATACCCAGGGCTATATCTAAGCCTAAAGAACCTGTTGAAACAGATTCAATATCCATACTACTCTTTTGACCCAATTTCATAACCGCACCTTTACCAAAGGCACGGTCAATTTGACTTAGCGCAGCGTCTAAAGCTGCGGATTTATTTTTATCTGAGGCTTTGCCAACAACTTTTAGGGGTGTTGAATTTCTGGCCATTTGAAAACTCCAATGAAGATAACCGGAGCCCTTCGGTCATCATTATAAGATATGCGGCTTCAAATGGACTGCCGCTTCATTCATGTGTACCTATTTTGTTCTTGTTTGACAAGAAAAAAGAACAAACATAGCACAAAAATAGATAAGCTATTGATTAATAAGTGCTTTCTCCAATTTGCGCTTTAACTTTTTCGGCTAATTCAGACAAAGTAAACGGTTTGGGAAGAAATGTTACATCAGGTTCTTCGGCTAATAAGTCTGAAAACTCTTCTTCTGCATAGCCTGAGATAAATACGATTCGCGCATCACCCAAAAGAGGGCGCCCTTTTTTAAGTAATGTTGGCCCGTCCATACTAGGCATAACGACATCAGAAATCATTAAATCAAATCTGTAGTCACCATCTTCCAATATCTCATAAGCCTCTTCCCCGTCACCCGCCTCGATGACTTTATAACCCCGTTTACGAAGGGTCTTGGCCGCTATCGTGCGTACAGAAACCTCGTCTTCGACAAAGAGGATTGTCCCCTGCCCCGTTAAATCAACCGGTTTAATATCAGTTGATATATTAGACGGCGTAACGACCTCATCCTTTTTATCAGCAACGGGCAGATAAATTCTAAAGACTGTCCCAACACCAAGCGCACTTTCTACTGCCAGATAGCCTCCACTTTGCTCGATAATACCGTAAACGGTCGCGAGGCCTAATCCTGTGCCTTTCCCTTGCTCTTTTGTTGTATAAAACGGCTCAAAAATCTTCGCCTTAACCTCATCGGTCATGCCAGACCCCGTATCGGCGAACGCCAAAAGGACAAATTCTTCGCCTACAACATTTTTTATACCATCAAGCTCAAGCGCGTGTCGGTCTACCGCTGATGTGGTCATTGTAATCTGCCCCCCCCCTTGCGTCTCCATTGCATCACGCGCATTCACACACAGATTTAGTAAAACAGTATCAAGCTGACTTTTATCACCCTTAATCGGTGGCAAGGCCCGACCATGGACAAGGTTAAGCCTTACGCGTTCTCCGAGGGACTGCTTCAGCGCAACGGACAGATCCGATAAAGTATCGGTCACGTTTAAAGCCTGCATTCGGAGTGTCTGTTTCCGAGAGAACGCTAAAAGCTTTTTGACGGTCGCCGAGGCCCGGTTCACACTCGTATTAATGTCATGCAGTTCACGATAAGACGGATCCCCAACCGGATGGCGTCCCAATAGCTCATCAGTGTTTAACCGTATCGTTGTCAGAAGATTATTAAAATCATGGGCAACCCCTGCCGCCAATTGGCCAATTGCTTGCATTTTTTGTGATTGCAAAAGCTGGTCTTCAAGCGATTTACGCGCGCTAATATCGACAAGGTAAGCCCAGCGTTTATACGGATCATTCGGAGCCGAGGCGATGTAAATACTCACGGGAATTTTATTCGTACCCGACAAAACCGCGTCAAAGGGCTCACCCGTTAAAGCGGCTGCCTGAACATCCGAATCTTGGAAAGAACCCGTTTCGAAAAACTGCGAAAAGGCTGTACCTTGCCACGGAACCCCTTGGCTCATATTTTCAAAAGCGGGATTGGCACCTTTAATTTCAGCAGTTTCGAGGCTCTCACCGTGCAATTCTAATATAGCAACAGGCGCAGCCAGAAAGCTCTGATTGACCGAATTCGGCAAACCCACAATTTTACCAACGGAAGACTGCGACGCCGCCGACCGGGATTGTGCCTGCATCCCCATGCTCGAATGCCCATAGAGTGCAACAGAGGCAATGAAATCACCATTATCGGTTTGATTCCATACCCCTGTCATAATTATTGGCGTTGCAATCCCTTTTTGCGTAATTAATTTCGTATCCGCGCGAATAACTTTACCGAGCACAGGCGCGTCATCTATAAATACCGAAGTATCTTGAACAAATTCACGCAATAGCTTTGGCGCGGCCTCATCAGAGACACCTACCCAGCGATTAAGAATACTATTTGACGCTAAAACACGCCCCTCTTGATCGATACTAAACAATCCGACAGGCGCGCCGACTAAGGTAGCTTCTTGGCCATACCGTTCAACCGTAACATCTCTGATCTGCCAGAGGTGCAAATCGCCCAAAGGTTTGACAAATATTTTAAACCTTCGCAAAGCCCCAGAGCCGTCAATCGTGTCAATAATCTCTTCTGAATACGCCACATCATCGCCCAGATGATAAAGCCTAAAGATCGCCGAAGCCGTTTCTTTTTCAGAAACCCCAAATATTCGGTCAATACCAGGAGGGCCATCTGCCACACTCACGGCTCCCATTAAATCAGCTAATTCCGAATACGCTTTATTCGCCCGTTGAATTTTCCCGCTACGAATGAGCACTGACGCATCCGGATTTTCTTCAAATGCAGCGATAAAAGCCCCCTCTTCTTCTGCAAGATTGGACCGAGAAAGCCCCCATGCATTTGCACTCAAAACATATCGTAGCGTTGAAAGCGTCCCGACAAAGACCAAAGCTGTTAAATAAAGAAAAGCAGGCCAACCAAGTTGTGAAACATTCGTGACGGCAATAAAAACGGAGAACCCAATAAAGATTACAACCAATATAAGCGCGATCCGCGCCAAACCCGTCAGAGAATATGTTTGGTTTTGCCGCGCTTTTGTTGCACTGGCAATTCTGACGGCATTTACCATGACCTAACCTTGTGTGAATCACTTCGCGATAACAAGTTATAAGCCGATAGGTTGGAACTATGCCACCCCCCAATCAAAAGACTTTTTATTTCCACATAATGCTTGATAAGGCTTGAGCGTAAAATCGTCATAAATTTGATAAAAAAAATAGCCGTTATCTGATAGGACTGTTACAAGGCAATATGAATTGCATGACTCCAGTTTGGCGACTAAATAGAGAGACCCAAAAATGTTCCCGAAACCGTTGAAGACATTATCAGTTTTAAGCGTGAGCCTGTTTGCGCTACTCGCCTGTTCTAATAACACAGAAACGCAGCAGACTTTGGAAAAAACAATTGACCCAATTGCACAAAATGCGGTTACGCCAGCCATGCCGCAAGCGAAGGTCGAGTCTGAAATCGATAGAATTCTGGCCTCACCAGAAGCGCAGGCCGATATAAACATTCGTCTCGACACATGGTTTGAAACGAAATTCATGGAAGAAATTAGACAATATCCACAATACCTAGCACAGCTTGGTATTCGGGAACGGATGGACGAGTGGAACGATCCAAGCCGCGCTTTCGAGCTTGAGCGTTTAGAACAAGCGAAACTTAACCTTGCGGAACTAAAAGCCAATTTTGATCCTGCGGATTTAGATAAAGATCGTCAATTATCCTATGCGCTTTACGTCAAGGACATAGAGGATAGTTTAGAAGGTTCTCGGTGGCACGCGCATAGTTACCCTTTCAATCAAATGTTTGGCGCGCATTCGGGCGTGCCGGCATTTTTGATCAATAATCACAGTATAAAATCTGTCGAAGATGCCCGTAATTATATTGCCCGCCTTAACGGTATTGATGAATATTTGGGGACTTACATTGAACGCTCTAAAGCCAGTGCGGCGGCAGGTATTCAACCCCCAAAATTTGTTTACGATCAAGTCAATGAAGCGGCAAAATCTATTATTACGGGTGCGCCATTTGATGACGGTGATTACTCGACCCTGATGAATGACTTCCGTAAAAAAGTTGAAGCCTTAAATCTTGACGATATAACGCGCAAAACTTTGTATGAAGACGCGGTCACGGCACTC
>CALCKU010000118.1 GCA_937965735.1 uncultured Caulobacterales bacterium | reverse complement strand
ATGCGGCACTCTCTGATTGTTTTTTTGTCGCGTTAGAATTCATAAATACGCAATGGTCCTATGCGGTCAAAGAATCAAGTCTTTGCGGAGTATTTAAAATTAAATCTTTAACAGACTGCCCAAATAACAGCCAAAATATGTGCTATAATATAAGTATATATTCTTGAACCTAAAGGCGGTAAACACAGTTCATGGTTTTAACTTTTCTACACTATAGGCACCCTTTTAAGGCTATTTCCAAAACCTTGCACACGGTTATGACCCGCGGCAGGCTTAGCCTTGCAATCCCTGCTACGTTCTTATTATCAGCGATGCTCTTATTATTAGGCACGCTTTTAGTATCAGCCTGCGCAACGCCGCCTTCAACGGAACGGGTTCAGCTAGAGGCTGGAAATTATGTCCTTGACCCGACCCATGCGCGTATCAATTGGTCCCTCAGTCATGCGGGCTTATCTGAATATACGGCCCGATTTGATACTGTCAGCGGCACATTGCAATTTGATCCCGACAACCCTGAAAACAGCCAAGTTGATATTCGTATTGACCCCAAAAGTGTTTCAACAGGCCTTGCCGAATTTGATAAAACATTAGCGGGCGATAAAAAATACTTTGACGCTGAAACCTATCCCGAAATTCGGTTTCAACTCACAGACATCGTCATCACGAGCGATAGGACAGGCGATCTGATTGGGAATTTATCCCTCCGCGGCGTAACCAAACCCCTGACACTTAAAACGACATTTAACGGCGCGGGTAAATCTTTTGGGCATAAAGGAAAAACACTCGGATTTTCAGCTATAGGACAATTAACCCGATCCGATTTTGGTATGACTTACCTGACGAATTTTGGTATAGGCGACATAGTCACTTTACGCATTGAAGCCGAATTCAACCCCGTCTTATAGCGCTAGCTTTGCACCTAAATGCACCTGCCTAACAATTGCCTGATAATTTCCTGGCTCCAATCAAACTTAATTTAACACTATGAAACCAACAGATAAAAGCCGCCTACAGATTGACACAGCCCCTATTGACGCGGCGCTAAAAGCTGGCGGCATTTGCCTTTTACCGACAGAAACAGTGTACGGCTTGGCGGTTGACCCTAAAAACACAGAGGCCGTAAAAAGGCTCTACCATTTAAAAGGCCGTCATTTTAACAAACCGCTTGCCTTTTGCGTCAGTAATAGAGCCCAAGCCGAAACATTAGGGCAGTTAAGCCCGCTCGCGCGCGCTTTGATAGAGTGTTTTTGGCCTGGCCCGCTTTCATTGATTGTACCGGCGAATGCGGCTCTGTTTAAAAAGCGTTCGCATTATGACCCCCGTCTTTTTGGCACAGATGCGAACGGTACCCATACGGTTGGATTACGCTGTCCAGACATATTTTGGATGGCGTCATTAAAAAGGCTGCCGCTTGCCTTGACCAGTGCAAACCGGTCTGGCGACCCAGACCCGCATACATTTAAAGACGCTTTTGAGGCTGTGGGTAAAGATGTACAAGCCGTGATAGATGTGGATGTCAATCAGCCCCAAACACAACATCGTCTTAAACGTGGAAATCTACCTTCGACTATCTTGTCTATTTCTGGACAATCTGCAAAACTGGTTAGACTTGGCGCTTTAACCCAAGATGATTTTTCAAAATTTGAAATAGAGTGGCGGTAGACATCAAACCTATATCAACAGTTTCAGACGGAATTTCTGCGCTTAAATCCCGATTAAGCGCTTCAGAATGGACGCAAGATGCAGACATTATCGCGCCTCATCTTATTGAATGGCGCGATAAATATTTCGGCGAAACCCCTTTAATGGTCATGCCAAAATCGACAAAAGCCGTGTCTGAAATTCTAAAAATTTGCACGCATTTTGACCTGAAAATCACACCCCAAGGCGGGAATACGGGCCTTGTCGGCGGCCAAACCCCGCAAGGTGAAGTCTTGCTTTCACTAAAGAATATGACACGGATCCGAAATCTTAACACGGTCCATAATTCGATAACGGTTGAAGCGGGCGCGACCTTACAATCGGTTCAAGAGGCCGCATTAGCGCGCGGACGAAAATTTCCGCTTTCATTGGCGTCCGAAGGCACATGCACGATCGGTGGTAATCTTTCGACCAATGCGGGCGGCGTACATGTGTTAAAATATGGCACGATGAAAGATCTCGTCTTTGGCGTCGAAGCCGTTCTTGCAGATGGCCGAATATTTAACGGCCTTTCGGATTTACGCAAAGATAATACGGGCTATGACTTAAACCGCCTTTTCCTCGGCGCAGAAGGCACATTGGGCATCATCACATCTGCATGCTTGAAACTCTTTCCCAACCCGAACCATATTCAACGTGCGATTATCGGAATTGAAAGCCCGCAAGCGGCGATGAATTTACTCGAACACTGCCATATGAGCGACCATCTCGCTCTGTTTGAAGTCATGCCGCGTACAGGTATGGACCTAGTCCTTACCCATATCCAAGACCAACGCGATCCGTTTACACACCCCTATCCATGGTATGCGATTATAGACTTTGAAACGGAGACAGAAGCGCAAGGCCTTGAAATTGCCGAGGCCCGTCTTGGCACAGCCCTAGAATCTGGAATCGCACTTGATGTTGTTATGGCGCAAAGCGAAACACAAGCGCGTACAATTTTAGCCCTGCGCGAGAACATGTCAGCGGCGCAAAAATTTAATGGTGGTTCTGTAAAGCTCGACATAACCGTCCCGCTTTCGAAAATTCCTGAATTTTTCACACGCGCCGATGAAGCCGTGCAGACTGTTGTCCCGAAATGTCGACCGATTGGGTTTGGACATTTTGGTGACGGAAATATCCATTACAATATTGCCCAGCCTTTATCTAAAAATTTAGAGACGGGCAAAGCCGCCTATCTTACAAATTGGCAAGCTCTATCAGATGCAGTGTTTGATATTGTTGACGCTTTGGGCGGGTCAATTTCCGCTGAACACGGCATTGGTATTATGAAAAAAACCGACCTTGCAAAGCGCGCAGATCCTGTGAAGTTGGCTTTGATGAAATCGTTAAAAACGGCGCTAGATCCCAATCATATTTTGAACCCTCGCATCCTGCTTTAAAATCGACAACAAGCCTTATAAACACAGTATAATTGAAACCTTATCGGCTTGAAATACTCACACCGTCCCCTTATCTCTTAGTCACCACACCCACGCATACAGGCTCGATTGGCGAGCCGATGTTATGAGGACGGAGACCGATTATGTTGACACTACTTTCCCCCGCTAAAAAACTCAATTTTGACCCTTTTGAAACGCGCCTTCCCCTAACACAGCCTCGGTTTAAAACCGAGACGCGCGAACTCGCCAAAGTCGCCAAGACACAGACGGCGGATGATTTAAAACGCCTCATGCATATTAGTGATAACTTAGCAGAATTAAATACAGAACGGTTCAAAGCGTTTCACCTAGACAATCAAAGTAATTCGGCCAAAGCCGCAGGGCTGACGTTTGACGGGGATGTCTATTGGGGACTAGAGGCTAAGAGCCTTGACGATGAAACACTGTCTTACGCCCAAGATCACTTGCGAATTTTATCGGGCCTTTACGGCGTTTTACGACCGCTCGATCAAATTCAGGCCTATCGTTTGGAAATGGGTACAAAACTTGAAACTGCGCGCGGGAAATCACTTTATGAGTTTTGGGGCGCAGATTTAGCGCAGGCATTATTGGAAGACATGAAAGGCCATACGGACACAACTATTGTCAATCTGGCCTCGAACGAATATTTCAAAGCCGTTGATAAAAAGACACTCAAATCATCTGGGAATATTCCCGTTATCAGCGCAAAGTTCCTGAACGTTAAAGACGGAAAATCCCGCGCCCTTATGTATTACGCCAAATATGCGCGTGGACAAATGGCACGCTGGATTATGCAAGAACGTGTCGACCGCAAAGACGGGCTCAAAGACTTTAACCAAGACGGCTACACGCTCGACGCCTCACAAACGACCGATACCGAGCTCGTATTTACCCGCCAACAGCCGCCGCCAAAGACATAATCCAGC
This sequence comes from uncultured Caulobacterales bacterium, assembly GCA_937965735.1. Lineage (GTDB taxonomy): Bacteria > Pseudomonadota > Alphaproteobacteria > Caulobacterales > Maricaulaceae > CALCKU01. Next base: position 7,477 of record CALCKU010000118.1, on the reverse strand, counting down.
GCTTATGTCAGGACATTTACAGATATTGCGGTCATGCCAGACAATGCGAATATGAAAGTTCCAAACCCGCAGTCAAACGCTGATACACCGTTTAAGTTTTGCCTGCGGGATTGGATACAAGTCTGGCCGCGTGTCTTTAAACAGTTTAGCCTGGATAATGTGGGCGTTGTTGCGGCGGGCGTTGCGTTTTTCTCGCTCCTCGCTTTGTTTCCGCTTCTCTCTATGACGGTTGCGATTTACGGCTTTTTTTCAGACCCATCCGATGTGTATGATTTGATCGCTAGTGTTTCAAGCCTATTACCCTCCAGCGCATGGGCGGTGTTAAACACGGAAATTATGCGTATCGTCACAGCCCCGCGTGAGCATTTAGGTTGGGGCATTATTATAAGCGCTTTATTTGCTTTATTCTCAGCAGGATCAGGGGTGCGTGCGATTATGCGCGCTATGAATATTGCTTACGGTGAAGAGGAAACCCGCCACCCTTTAAAATTTCTGAGCCTCGCCGTATTTATGACCCTATCAATGATTGTCTTTATCACCTTTGCGCTCGCGATTATCATCGCAATACCGTGGCTCTTAACCCTCATAAAATTAGAGGGAGTGGCCGCCTTTACGACACGGATACTGCCTTGGGGTGTCCTTATTTTGATCTTTAGCTTTGCCAGTGGCATTATCTATTCATATGGCCCGTCTCGAAGTCGTGCGAAAATTCGGTGGGTGCTTCCTGGCGTCATATTCACAACATTTTTCTGGCTCAGTATCTCGGTGGGCTTTTCTGTTTTTGTGACCCATTTAGGGCGCTATGACGCCACATATGGCAGTCTTTCAGCCATCATCATTCTCTTGGTTTGGTTTTGGTTGACGGCAATGATTGTTATAATGGGGGCGGAACTCAATGCGGAATTAGAACGACAAACCAGTGTCGACACAACCTGCGGCCCTGATAAACCCGCTGGAAAACGCGGCGCAAAAATGGCAGACTTTGTGATATAAACATGTTCTAAGGCGCTCAATACATTCAACAACACCCCATAAGGATTCACTATGCGCTTTATCAAAGCCCGTTTCCCAGCGGATAAAACCGACGCGGTAATCGATATTATCAACCAGTCCGAGCCGATTGATTGGGCGATTGATAGCGGTTATGGACGCGCGGAAAAAGCCGTTGAAATTCTTGTTGCCAAAGGTCAAGGGCAAACCCTTTTGGATAATTTACAAGGCCTGCTGGGGAGCCATCCAGATTGGCGGGTGACTATACTACCCGCAGAAGCCACCCTGCCGCGCGTAGAAGAAAAAACTGCCGATAAAGAGGCCCTTGAAACAGATTCCACAGATTCCACAGTTTCCTCAGACCCCAATAACAATCCGGATAAAACAAAAGAAAAAGCCCAAACCCTTGCTTTGCGCGAAGAGCTTTATCAAAAAGTCAGCAATGATTGCACTTTGAACATGGATTTTATTATCCTCACAGTGCTGTCGGCTATTGTCGCGGCCATTGGTTTAAACGGCGATAGCGTTGCAATTGTCATTGCCGCAATGGTGATCGCCCCCTTGCTGGGACCGATCTTGGCTTTTGCCCTTTCAGCCGCGCTTGGTGACGTGACCTTGATGTGGAAAGCAACGAAGACTTCGGTTGCTGGTCTTGTCATTGGCTTTGTCTTCGCCCTTGGTCTATCGCAATTCATACCGATCAACCTATCAAGCGTCGAGATGGTCAGCCGCACCGTCATAACGCCTGAAATTATCGCGCTTGCGCTCGCCTCTGGCGCTGCGGCTGCGCTATCGCTATCAACAGGCATTTCCTCAGCCCTAGTCGGCGTCATGGTCGCTGTGGCCCTCTTGCCACCTTCTGTCGCCGCCGCTTTATTTCTCGGCGCAGGAGATGTACAAAGCGCAATTGGGGCCGCGCTCCTGCTCGCGCTCAACGTGGTCTGCGCGGTCCTCTCGGCACAATTGATTTTTGTTTACAAAGGCATAAGACCCCGCACATGGGTCAGCCAGAAAAAGGCCGCGCGCTCCGTTAAAATCAATGCTGTTGTTTGGCTCTCGCTTTTACTTGCCTTAGCGGCACTGGCCTATTCTTTGAACCCCGTTTTGATCTAAGTCGAATTACCTCTACAATACATTCAATTCGGGCAGAATTAAATTTTCGCCTTCAGCACGCCCGGAATTTACCGCGCGCGAGACTTCGTGAAAGGCCAAATCCGAACCTGTCAGTTTTGACTCTAATATTTTTTCAGGAAGAGCGTCCCAATTCAACCACGCATCCCAACAGGATTTTGGCAGGCGCACAGGCATACGGTGATGGAGATGTTTAATCCCGCCGACCGCATGGGTTGTAAGTATGGTACACGACAATAATGAAATCCCTTCATCCACTTGCCATTGATCCCAAAGGCCTGCAAAAGCGGTTACATGAGACCCACTATCAGTTTCCGTGTCTTCATAAATATAATAAGGCGTTTTAGGTTTTTCTACGCCTTCCCATTCATACCAACCCGTCGCGGGAATCAGCGCACGGCGGCGTTTAAACGGCGTTCGAAAACTAGGCTTTTCCGCCGCTGTTTCAACCCGCGCATTAAACATTGGACGACCTTCAGGCGGTGCCTTTTTCCAATGCGGATGTAAGCCCCAACGCATCGGCACAATCTTACGCGACCGCAGCCCGTCCCACGCGATCACAGGCACAACCGACCCAGGCGCAATATTATAATGCGGCGTCCAATCCCAAAGCGGTTTTCCGTCATCACCTTTTGGCCCCGTTTTAGCCTTAAAACGCGCCGCAATTTCGACTAAGGTTTGGGATAAGCTGTAGCGTCCACACATAGGCGCAATCTATAGAGGGTCGCATTAAATATGGAAACCATTTTGACACACACGCCTGAAAACGACCCTTGTGAAAGCGACCCTTGTGAAAACAGCCCGAGTGAAAACAACCCTATATGACCCAGACTCTATCTTCACTTTCTCCAATCGCATGTGTCGGCATTATCTGCTTTCGGCAAGAAGAGGTACTGTTGATAAAGCGCGGTACAGCCCCGCGCAAAGGCGAGTGGTCAATCCCGGGCGGGCGAATAGAAGCGGACGAAACCGAGCCAGTTGCGGCCCTGCGCGAATTGTTTGAAGAAACCCGTATTCGGGCCACGCTCGGCCCCAAAATTGCGGTTATTGACGCGGTCTTTGAAGGCAAAGCCTATACGCTCCATGATTATGTCGCGGCCTATAGGTCTGGCACTCCCAAAGCGGGTGACGATGCGGCACATGCAGAATTTGTGTCGCCCGAACGGCTTACGAAGATTTTTAATCGCGGGGATATGTGGCCCAAAACCTATGCCGTGATTAAACAGGCACGGCGAGTTTTCAACGCTCAAAATCCTTCTGAATTTTCGACTATTCAATCCTGATTTCGACCGATATAATCTGATTATGTTTGTTCAACCAATTATGTTAAATGGCCCAACACCCTCTCCCTTTATCCATGTTTCAACGCGCCTATTTATAATGTTTATGCTCACGCTCTCTTTCATAGCCCCAATAGACGCGCGGGCGCAAAATGAGGCGCAAAGACAAGAAACGCGCCAATCAGAGGCCCAATCCCGCCGAGCAGCCCTAAAGGCCAAAGAAGACGCAGAACTCCGCGTCGAGGAAGATATGGTCTCTATGGGGAGCCTCGTTGAAGCCTTGTCAAAAAACCTTGGTCAATTACATTATTTACGCACGCTGTGTTTTGGTAAGAATGATCAGAAATGGCGCATGCGCGCAGGCGAGATGATGGATATAGAAGTCGGCGGCGATGATGAAACCCGGCGCAAACTCGTACGAGCCTTTAATGCGGGCTATTACAAAGAAGAGTCGCGTCATAAACAATGCTCGCAAAGCGTCTCTATCGACGCAGCGGCATTAGCTGAAAATGGCCGCAGCGTTGCAGCTATGCTCGGCGACCCTTACCGCGAACGGTAGAATAGACTACGCTTTATGACACGCGCTCTCTTTTTTACACCCGTTTTCCAACTGGTTTTTATACTGGTTTTTACACTAATTTTTTCAAATCTAGGAGGATGTGCCATGTCAACAGAAACGCCCCTCTCAAAGCCTGATAACCATAAACCCGTTCTCTCCCTCGCAGGATCAGAATGGGGCTTATTAAATCCAGATTCGTTCGCACCTGAACAATTTGTCCAATTTAAAATGGACAATACAGTCAACGGATTTAGCGGATGCAATAATTTCTTTGGTAATTACCAAATGGAGGGCAAAGCCATCACAATAGGGCCGCTCGCCTCAACGCGGAAAATGTGCCGTGACAAGATGGCGGCAGAGCGCACATTTTTAAACGCGCTACAATCCGTAAACACATTTGAATTTGACGGCAAAGTTTTAACCCTCCTCAACGGCTCAGGCACGGTTTTGACAAAGCTCCGCCGCCGCGATTGGGACTAAAACATGCAATTTGATCGAAACAATATTCGGAATTTTGGGGAGTTAACCGCCTATAGCTTGCCAGCCCTATCGTCTCGCGCTACGTCCGTTTTATGACTAATACTTTAAACATAATTCGTCCCGATGATTGGCATGTTCATTTACGCGACGGTGCAATGCTGGGTGCCGTGGTTGATGCGACCGCGCGTCAATTTGCGCGCGCAATTATTATGCCGAACCTCGCACCGCCAGTAACCACCGTAAAACAAGGCCGTGATTACCGTGACCGTATCTTACGGGCTGTTAACCCAACCCTTGGCTTTACGCCTTTAATGACAGCCTATTTAACGGATACAACAGAACCCGGCGAGATCATGCACGGCCATGAGCAAGGCGTCTTCACCGCCTGCAAGCTTTATCCCGCCAATGCGACAACCAATTCCAGTCACGGCGTCACCAATATTAAAAAACTCCGCCCCGCGCTTGAAATGATGCAAAAGATTGGTATGCCGCTGCTCGTCCACGGCGAAGTCACCGACCCCGACATTGATATTTTTGACCGCGAAGCCGTTTTCATTGACCGCGTGATGAAAGGGATATTGAAAGACTTCCCTGACTTGAAAGTCGTGTTTGAACATATCACGACCAAGGACGCCGTAGAGTTTGTCGAAAGCACAGGTGAAAATGTCGCCGCAACGATCACGCCCCATCATCTTGAATTTAATCGGAACGCCATATTCCAAGGCGGTATTCGTCCGCATTATTATTGCCTGCCGATTGCCAAGCGCGAGCTTCACCGCCTCGCCCTTCGCAAGGCCGCAACCTCTGGCGCGTCGAAATTCTTCCTCGGCACGGACACAGCCCCGCACGCGATTGAGCGCAAGGAATCCGCCTGTGGGTGTGCTGGCATTTATAACGCACCAAACGCGCTTGAAAGCTACGCGAAAATCTTTGACGAAGAAGGCGCGCTTAAGAAATTAGAGGCTTTTGCCTCACTAAACGGCCCAAAATTTTACGGTCTACCTGTCAATACAGAAACGGTTACATTGACCCGCACGCCAACATCAGTCCCCGAATCTATTCCTGCGGCGGGCAGTGACCTCATCCCGTTTCATGCTGGCGAAACCCTTAACTGGACATTTGAAGGTCAAACCTAGCATGCCTATTGCCAAGCTAGACCGCACAATTTTACACCTTTCAGGCGAAGGCGTGGTCGCTTGGTTTGAGGGCCTCATCACGAACACTTTGAAATCAGACATTACTTTTGCCGCCCTGTTGACGCCGCAAGGCAAAATCATTGCTGATTTTTTTGTCACGAAAGATGCCTCTGGCCTCCTGATCGATACACCGCAAAAATTTGGGGCTGTGCTGCAGAAGCGCCTGAAACTGTATAAGCTACGCGCACCTGTCACGATTGAAGATATTTCCGAAACCCATTCCGTTTATGCGCTCTGGAACGGCGAGGGCGAAATGGGCCAGGCGGATCCACGCCTGCCTGCGCTCGGACAACGTTTCATCACCCAAGACACGCTTGATGCTCACGGAGATTATAATGCCCATCGCCTCTCACTCGGCATGCCAGACAGTCACTGGGATTTTGAAACCCAAACCACATTTCCTGCGGATGCGAATATGGATTTAATCAATGGTGTTGATTTCAAAAAGGGATGTTTTGTCGGCCAAGAAGTCGTCAGCCGTATGAAACGTATGACCACCGTCAAAAAACGGTTTCGCGGGCTTGTTTTTGAGACCCCGCCCGATATGGGTGTGGATATTAAAGCAGGAGAACGCGTTATTGGAACGGTTCTGTCTGTGCATAACACTATGGGCATGGGCATAATCCGCCTTGACCGTATGAAAGCGGCGACCCAAAATCCAACAGTCAACGGCACCCCCGTTCAAATTATGGCAGGGCCAGATGGATCAGACTGACAAAGACCCGCCCGTCATTATTAAACGGAATGACCGCAGCGCCCTGCCGCGCTTTGCCGCGCTGAACGCGCAATGGATTGAAGATATGCATGTCTTAGAAGACTCAGACAAGCTGATGGTCGCCCGTCCCGAGATTTACACGCAAAACGGCAATCATGTTTTCTCCGCCCATATAGGCGACAAGGTGGTCGGCGCTGTTGCGCTTAAGAAACATGAAAACGGCGCTTATGAGTTGACGAAAATGGCGGTTGATACAAGCGTCAGAGGGCGCGGCATTGGCCAGCATTTAATGACGGCGATTGAGGCTTATGCCAAAGACGAGATGGGGCTAAAGCGCCTTTTTCTTTTATCCAATACACGCAATGAGGCCGCGCTACGCCTTTACGCGCGTAATGGCTGGAGCGTAAACCATGAAGGCCCGCACCCGGTCTATCAACGCGCCAATATCGGCATGGAAAAGTTTTTGTGAGCGCGCCCCCCAAAGCTTTACGCCTTGATGACAAAATCTTTGTCCCTGTTGAGAATACCGATAATGGCACAGTTTCAGGCCAAACCCGTTTTCATTTCTGGCAAAAAGGCAAAGTCTTCTTTGCTGATTATGTTGGCGGCGATGTCTCCGAGGGTCATATCATTGGCAAGCTGACAGGTGATTTTTCGGGCGAAATGCTGTATCATTGTCTGACGAAAGATGGACGTCTTAAGGCAGGGCAAGCCAGCGCCGTTTTTTCTGAAATGGAAGACGGCAGGCTCGCGATTGATATTGAGTGGGAATGGCTAACCGAGAATAAATTAGACGCGGATGACCCGAAAGGGACATCGCGCTATGAAGAAGTCCTCGACCCGTTCAATGATGAATTGGGTTATCAAGTCTAAAGGTTTACCACGTGACCCAATCCGCAAAAACTTACGGTGAAATAGAAAACATACCGGCTCTGCCTCGTTGCGGTTGGGTGTCCCCCACCGACCCGCTTTACACGCATTATCACGATACGGAATGGGGCCGTCCGATCTATGAGGATAAGGCGTTGTTTTCCAAACTTATCCAAGACGGCATGCAAGCAGGGCTGGCCTGGATTACAATCCTTAGGAAACGCGAGACCATATTAGAGGCTTTCGCAGGGCTTGA
>CALCKU010000117.1 GCA_937965735.1 uncultured Caulobacterales bacterium | reverse complement strand
TCCGGGAGTCAGAGGCAAATGGAATGAAGAGTCACGCTTGGCGGGAACACCGTGTCACTTTGAATGGGATCAGCAGACAACGGCTAGGGGCTATAGAAATTAGATTTATTCGTATCGATAGCGCGTCAGAGATTAAGCTTTTTTCGCCTATTTTCTGATGCGTATTGAATAGGGTAAAAAAAAATAGCCGCTCTAACCAGAAACCACGCTATTGCGCTCAAAGGTCTTTCGGTTAGACGGCTTTTTAAGGTTTGGATCTTCCGGTTCAATCACTTTGGGGACATGGCGCATGAAAATGCCTTTTTGCGCATCAATCGCTTCAAATCCGTAATTCAACCCTTTTAGGCTATTCTCTGAGCCTAACATTAAACAGCCTTTGGGCTGTACGATTTTTGATAAGCTTCTCAAAACACGTATTTGGGCAGGCCCAGAATAATCATTTAAACGATTGAGGAAGAGCACGGCGTGATACTCTCCAATATCGCCAAGGTTTGACAATAAATGCGCCTCTTTAAACTCGACAAATTCCTTGATCGCTGGTTTGATGATCCAATCTTCACCTTTAGGCTCAAAATGAAGGACAAGATCTTGTATGGGCAACCCCCGTTGCACATCAAAATGACTATATTTTCCAATAACCGCTCGGTCCAAAGCACTTGACGGATAATCGATCCCCGTGATTTTAAAACCAACATCGGCCCAAACAGATTTATTTTTTTGCAACTGGATTGCAAGCCCATAGGGCTCCTGCCCGCTGGAGCATCCAAAGGACAAGATTTTAATCTTTTCACCTGGAAACGACTTTAGTAATCCTGGTAAGACGGTTTTTTCAAAATCCTTATAGCTTTGCTTATCACTATAAAAATGTGTATCGCGCTCTAAAAGCTCTGATACAACTTGTATAGCAAGTCGCGATTGACCACTTAAAAAAAGCTCTTCAATCATTTCGACTAAACCCGCAAAGCCTTCTTTACGCGCAAGGGTCGTCAAGCGAGTTTCAATCAGAAAAGCATGGTCTTTACCGAGGTTCACACCTGCCAATTCAACCGTCAGTCTTTTCAGCGCCTCATAATAGCTGGGGCGTAAACTTAAAACACTTCGCATTTACATCAAACCTGCTTGATGAAACTTGGATTCAATAATATCGGAATCAAAAGGCTTCATCACATATTCGTCAGCGCCCGCATCTAATGCCGTTGCGATTTTTGCAACGTCACGTTCCGCCGTACAAAAAACAACAACGGGCTGATTTCCATTAGGTTTATCGCGTAAAGCTCTCAAAAACTCCAACCCATTCATTACCGGCATATTCCAATCGAGCAAAATTGCATCAGGCATAGAAACACCGCAAAACTCTATGGCTTCTTTTCCATTTTCAGCTTCTGATGTTTCAAAGTTCAAATCTTTAAGAATTCGACCCGCTATACGGCGGATCATTTTCGAATCGTCTACCACAAGACACGTTTTCATTGGACACTCTCCTGCACAAATCGCGTCTCACGCGATAATGGCAAATTCAAACGCGCGTCAAACATGCGCTCAAAAGCGAGCGGCGCCTGACCTAAAATAGAATTTGATGCGTACAGACATAGTATAGAAAGCGTGTCTTTTTGCTTAAAAGAGAGCGTATATGGGTAGTTTTGTTGCTCTATATGTGTTTTTAGGGTTTCAAAGATGGATTGCGGCAAGATTTTTCCTTCACAAGAAATTTCTAGTCTGACCCCATTTTCTGAATTTGTGTCTATGCTCCCGTATATCGCCTCGCATGTATCCGCTTGTGTTTCAGTGTTTATATCAGCAGCTGCGCTTACATTTATTCCGTCTTTCAGGTCAGACGGCCCGTATGCCTCTAATTTTGGCTCAATTTTTTTCTGACTTCCATGTCTCTGATTCCCAAGTTTCTGGTTGCCAAATTGCTCAGCGAGAATAGACACCAAGCCGCTCGCGCTCTCGCCGCGAGACGTTCTAACATCTGGAGCTTCTAAGCAATGACGAATAAGGGCACGCGACAGCGTTTTTAAACAGGCTTCAAAAAGCGGTAAATGTTGCTCTGGCAAACAGAGTTCGCCGTTTGAATAGGTTACGCTGACGCATTTCCCCAATTGACGGGCGTCTGTTAGAATTAAATGCGTCAAAGACGGCATAATTGTCTCTACAGGCGACCCTATTTCTGCCAGTTGCATATTAGATTTTGGAAACGGTATGAGGAGGCGCTCAAGAGCGGGTTTAAAGGCAGTATCAGAAAGCGACGCTGTAAGCGGTTCTAACACTTTTGCGGCAGAACGGTTCGCAAGCACAAGTCCGTCAAGGTCAGTTTGTGACAATTGAAGTTTTGATATTGTGCGTGTGTTTAATTCAGCGGTTAACGCATGATTTAAAACTTTGTCGCGCAATTGATAAGCGCGGACACTCTTTGACGGTTTAGGCGCAAATGTCTGAGGCGCCTTATCATTATGAGCCTCGAGCGCAATAGCGACTTGTTCAGGCACTTCTTGCGCTAAACCCGCCGTTTCAACATCATCATCTTCCGTCCCAACTAATTGATCTAACCCGCTCGAATATTTCAAAACAAGTTTCTGGATCGTTCTTAATACGGTATCAATTTGAGGCTGCCCCGCATCTGATTTCAATAAATCAAGCGCTTGATCACAAACACGCATAACAGCGCGCGCTAAAACAGGCTTTGCGGCTTCTCTGACAATAAATACAGCGCGTTCGGCCCGTTCTGGATCAAGGCGTTCAATCCCGGTCAAGACGTCCATTTGCGCCTTAGCCGTCATCACAAAAAATTGTGCCGCTATGAGGTCGTCACCCTCGTGATTGTTATCTGATTTTGTAAGCATCAGGCCTCTTAACTACGCCAGAGAGAATCACTTCTACTGGATTCATATTGGTCACAAAATTGTGCCGAATATTCGTTAAGAGGTTATAAAATTTAAGGCGCTGACACGGTATTTTTAACCCTGTGTCATACATTCCATTGAATTACAGGACTTCAATTGGGACAATCGCATCGAAACTCACAAATGCGTCGTCAACATGCGTTTCTAATGTACCTTTTAATTCGCGTACAATCATGCCTGTATAAAAAGGCTGAATGGTTCGCCCATCAAACCCATCCTCAGGCGCCCCGCCCTGTAAAGTTAATTTCACATTTTCATCCAAACGAGATTTTGGACCTTCACTGCGTAGTGAAATATGGATGTGTTCAGTATTTTTTCGTAAGCGAATGGTCAAAACACCGCCGCGAGGAATAGCTTGAACCGCCAACATAACAAGATTGAGCAAAAGTCGGGCGCACCCTTTTTCAAGCCCGCCCAGATCTTCATCCCAAACAATATCGGCTTTCCCTTCGCCAAACATACCATCCACATTTGCCTTCAACACCTCTGTTGAAAGAATACCGGGCGCAGATCCAGAAGCCCCAAAAGCAAGCCTTAAATATTGTAATTTCGAAGACGCTTGTCGGGCTGACATACGCACCAAATCTAGCGCGTCTTCATGCATGTCTTTATTACCGTCATCATCAAGGACTTCCAAGGCTGTCCCTAGAGCCCCGATCGGGCTGACGAGATCATGGCAAATCCGCGCGCACATAAGGGCGGACAGTCCAGATGGTGTCAATTTTGGCGGTGTAACTTTAGGCTGTGTTACGGTATTAACAGGCGTTGACATAGGATGACCTCAAACTGCAATTGGCGCTGAAAAAGATTACACAGCACGTAAATGATCTTAGAAAACGTCTCAAAAAAGAACCGCTAGGCAAAGAGTCTAGCGGCATAATTTTTAAAATCAATCTGTCTTAATAACAATCAAGCCTCAAAACACCCGATAAACCTATATAGACATAAAGGCCCGAATAAATATGCTGCTTGGCGCGCTAATTAAAGTTTCCAAAAATGCGACTGAGCGCGCTATTTTGTTACCCAAGCCCCGCGACTATTCATATATTTCGTACCCGGCGCAGTTTTTGTGATCTGCTTTTCCCCAGTTAGTGCGGCGACAACTTCAACCGTTACATTTTGCTCCCGCGCAAGACGTGTGTAGAGGGATTTGCGGCCAATATTGATTTCGTTCATAGCATTCACAATCTCGGGCGATGCAGAGCCTGAAATGAGCGCCAGATAACCCGATGCCGTTTCTCCGACAATACCGCTCGCAATAGCGTTATCAACGACCGCTTTCGCGCTCGATTGTGCCATAGCTGTGGGCGCAAAAACACTTTGAACCGCGAACATGCCACCACCAAACATAACGATAGAGGCCACTGCGCCTGCTAATATCTTATTCATTTTCATACCGCCTCCTTAAAACAGATCAGGGTTATTATTGATCAAATCTTCAACATCTTTATCAAGCCGTACACTGACTTCTTGATCAATTTTGACATTCAACTCTATGCGAATAGGATCCTTGGGTGCCACAATTTGAACTTTGGGCTGACAGGCAGCGCAAAAACTAATGGCGACCAGACCGATCATAACATGTCTCATATTCATCATCTCACCCTAATTGATTTCAACTGAACTTCACATTAACATTTTGATGGGTGTCGTTCATAGTCATGGTTGGAATAGACATCCCAGCCTTATATACAAGTATTTACACATTATTATACGCCCTTATAAAACATCACCTTCAATCGCATTGCGCATAAATTCAACACGGTCTTTGACAGGCTTAAGTTCGGGATAAAGCCTATGCGCTTCGCTATACGCTTCCAGCGCCGCCATATCGCGCCCAAGTCTTTCTAAAACATTGCCCATCGTCCAAAGCGCATAAAAATGCCGAGGTTCGCGAATGAGCGTTTCAGCCGTTTCTGTCAAAGCACGGTTTAAGTCATCTTCTTCAATGGCAAGACGGGCCGACCTTGCCCACCCTTCAGCATAATCGGGCATTAGCCCTGTAACATGGTCGTACATGCGGCGCGCCATAACCAAATCTTTTCGTTTTTGCGCTGCCGTGCCCCGCCGAATAAGGAGGTTTACACTCGCAGAGCCCGAATCAAGCCAAATCGCCCAAATTTCTTCTGCAATAAGATTACCGCCCTCTTCTGTGTCAGCTTTCGCCAAACGCGAAAACAATACATCAAGTCGTGCACGCTTCTCAGCCTCTTTCGATAGTTTTGAATAATCTGGAGCTTCAGACTTAAAATCGGTTTCGGCTGATTTGGTTTTATCCTCCTGAATGCTTGGCGCTTGATTTAGGCGCTCACCAAAGGGAAGAGAGCGGTTCAACATATCCTCCGCAAGCCCCTGCATATCGTTTTCGTCCCCCAAAACATTCGGTTCCATTTCCCCGTCAGGACGATCATCAACATCCATATCTTTATCAAGACTTGGTGCGTTATCTAACTCTGAATCGGGTTCTGTATTGGGAAGAGAATTAGGATCAAAAGGCGTAAGCGCATCAAACTGCTCATCAAAACGGTCATCCGTTTTCGGCGGATTTAAATCCGAGGCTTGAGCCTTTATATATGGCGCTGGAATAGGTTGAGCAGACCCCGTCATCGGAACACTTAAAATTCCAAATACATATGTCAAAAAAAAATATTTTCTCATTTGGCCCGCACATTTTTCATTTGGCCCATACAATGACGCCTCCAACCATATCTGGCAAGAGGCGTAAACATTATAAAACTATATTGCACTTTTGGGTGCAAGTGGGTTAGCTTAGCAGTTAACCTTGACGCGCTTTAAAACGCGGGTCTGTTTTGTTAATCACATAAAGACGGCCTTTACGACGCACAATTTGGCAATCGCGGTGGCGGTTTTTTAGAGATTTTAAAGAGCTGCGAACTTTCATAACGCGCACCTTCTGCGATAAGTGTGAATTTCAACGTGCGATATAGAAGTGTGATACTCTAAAGTCAACGGACTATTTTGAGTATTCTATATTGCACAGCAATCTATATTCGGCCTACCTCAAGACACAAATCCGAGTACCGTCTGATTTCAATTTCACGACATTGTAATTTCACAACATTGTAATTTCACGCCATTATAACGGGGATAAAAGGCACATTAGGTCAATAATTAAGCCTGAAACGAAAAAGCAGAAATCTAAACCTGCCGAAACTGCTAGCCGCCTCCAAAATTCCTTGGTACGAGACTGTATGACGAAACGCCTTTTATTACTCTCAGCGATCACACTCTCTTTCTCGCTTCCGGCCTGTGCAACCCCAGCGCCCAAAACGCCTGCCGCGCCTACGAATCACGCGCAAGCCCCTATTGCTAAAGCCCCAATACCTAAAGTCACGCCAAGATCTGAACAAAGGCTTGAAAGTCAGTCTGAACAAAAATTTGCGCAAACCGCCCCGCCTCAAACACAAACGCGCGCGGTACGCTATGCCAATTGGAAAATTCGGTTTAAGAACGAAGCCCTCGCAAGAGGGTACAGTCAAAACTTGTTAAACAAAACAATTGATCCCGCGACTATCAACCCCAAAGCGCTTGAGCGCAATAAATCGCAACCTGAATTTACGCGACCTATTTGGGAATATATTGACGGCGCCGCTTCGGCTGACCGTGTTTCAAAGGGCAAGGCAAAACTGACCGCAAACGCGGCTTTATTTAACGATCTTGAAGCGCGATACACCGTGCCGCGTTATATTCTAACCGCCATTTGGGGATTAGAAAGTTCATATGGGAATATTTTAGGCACGCATGATATTATCAGCGCGCTTTCGACATTTGCGTTTGAAGGCAGGCGGTCAAAATTTGGCGAAGAACAGCTCTATGCCGTTTTAGATTTACTCAAAAGAGGCGACGTTAGACCCAGCCAGTTAAAAGGGTCTTGGGCAGGCGCAATGGGTATGACACAATTCATCCCAACAACCTTTCGCGATTACGCCGTAGATTATGATCGTAACGGGAATATTGACTTATGGAAATCCTCTGGCGATGCGCTCGGGTCTGCGGCAAATTATTTAAAACGGTCGGGTTGGCAAGCGGGAGAACCCGTGATTGCCGATGTCAGGGTTCCAAATAACTTTGATTACAGACTTGCCGATGGCCGTAAGAAAACAGTATCTGAATGGCGTGCACTCGGCGTTACCCCGACTAATGGCATGGCGTTTTCTCCGCAAGCGCAAGCTCTGAAGGCCAAACTCCTCGTGCCGACAGGCGGGAACGGCCCAAAATTACTGACATTTAAAAATTATGACGCGATCAAACGCTATAATAACTCAACCAGCTATGTTCTGGGTATTACAGTCTTGGCAAATGCCTATCGCGGACGTGATATTATTACAACCGCTTGGCCTAAAAACGATCTTCCGCTCTCTTTCACAAACAGAAAACGCCTACAAGAGAGTCTAACACAGCTTGGCTATAACACAAAAGGCGTGGACGGTCAGATCGGGCCAAATTCGCGCAAAGCCATTCGCGCTTTTCAATCAGACAATCAAATGCCTGCGGATGGTTACGCAACCCCGCAACTTTTAAAACATGTTCTCGATAAATTAAGGGGATAACTTAATCTAATACAACAGATTCTAATGTTAACTGCATTTAGTTTTTCCTAAGTGCACTATCCACTAGCTATTCATTACTTTTCTGTTATAGGCCTCAAAAAAGGGAATATATTATGAAAAACTTATTGATTTTAACAACAGCGGCATTGGCTTTAACACTCACAGCCTGTGGCGATAAATCTGAAATGAAAATGCCAGATGCTGACACTATGTCTGAAATGGGCGAAAAAGCAAAAGAAGCAGGTGCGGCGGCAAAAGAAAAAGCAGCCTCTATGAAGTCTGAAGCTGAAGCAGCGGCTGAAAAAACAGCAGCTGAACTCCGCGAAAAAGGTTCTGAAATCATGGAAGGCGCAGAACAACAAGCCGAGCGCTTGAAAACAGCAGGCGATCAAATCGTCGAAGCGACTGGCGACAATGTTGAACGCTTGAAAGCCAAAGGCGAAGTTTCCACACAAGAAGGTCAAGCCATGATGGATGCCGCCAAAGACAAGGCCGCCGATTACAAAGAAACAGCCGATAGCGTTGTAGAACAAGGCAAAGCGAAAGCGGAAGCCATGAAGGACGCTGGCGATGCCATGGTCAAAGACGCAAAAGAAAAAGCGCCAAACTAAGTCTTAAACAATAGCGATTTTTTCGCATTTACAATCAAAACACGGTAAATTTGATTTGCCGTGTTTTTTTATGGCTTATTGGCGCCGCAACAGGCGTTTCATTTACGCTCTATTTTTCAAGTCTTGAATTCTCGGTTTGCGATCGCCTATAATCGACTATGCCAGCGCCCCGCCCTTTGACACAATGCGAACCGCCACAGCTTGATTGGTCACGCACAGATACGCCTGCCGCGACTGGATTTGATGATATATATTTTAGCGTTGACGGCGGCGCAGAAGAAAGCCGTGCTGTTTTTTTAGCGGGCTGCAACCTGCCCCATGATTGGACGGCCTATCCAAATTATACGATTGGAGAGTTAGGCTTTGGCACTGGATTAAACTTTCTAAGTTGTTGGGCGCTTTGGGAGGCGCATCCAGAAGGACAGCACCTTGATTTTATATCTATTGAAAAATATCCGTTTTCTAAAACAGAGCTTACGAAAGCCCTTTCGCATTTTCCAGAATTAGCCGCCTTATCAAAACAGCTCATTGAACTTTGGCCAGACAGAGTCTGCGGTTTTCACCGTATAGAGCTCACGGATCGATTGACCTTAACCTTAATCCATGACGATATTTTACCGGCTCTCGACAGTTTAAATTGCACAATGGATGCATGGTTTTTAGACGGGTTTAGTCCGTCCAAAAACCCCGAAATGTGGTCAGCGACGGTTATGCAATCCCTGGCAAAACTATCCAGAACGGGTACAAAACTCGCCACATTCACTGTTGCGGGCCATGTTCGAAACGCATTGATTCAAGCTGGCTTTTCGGTTGAAAAAAAATCTGGCTTTGGACGAAAACGTCACCGATTAGAGGCCCAATTTATTGGTAAATCTGTTATTGACGAATCTGTTATTCGCAAGCCAATTCTTGGCAAGTCTGTGATTGAAAAGGGAATCCCTAAAAACCCAATAATCATTGGCGGCGGCATTGCAGGCGCATCAATCTGTCGAGCGTTTATACGCGAAAAGATTACCCCCATTTTAATTGAAGCATCCGAGACGTTGGAAACAGCCGCTAGCGGGAATCGCATTGCCCTAGTCAAACCGCGATTGGATTTACAAGACCGTCCTGAATCGCGTTTCTTTCTTGCCAGCTATCTATACGCTCTACGCGCCTACCAAAACACGGCACATGTCTTACACACAGGTTTAACGCATTTTCCCAAATCCGAAACAGAACAAACCCGCTATGAAAACCTATTGACCCAAGCCCCGCTTGGCCCCGAACACCTAATAGCCCATTCAATGCGTAGCAAAACGGCTTTTTCATTTCCAAGCGCCCTCACAATCGACCCAAAGGGCATCATTTCACAATGGACAAGCAAGGCCGTAAATATCATAGCAAAAGTCGACGCTTTCCAAACTAAGAACGGAACCTTCACCGTCTATAACGAAAAAGGCGCAATTATAGCCATAGGGGATGCGCTCATCATTTGTGCAGGGCATCATATTTCAACTTTTAATATCAAGTGTTTAGAGGACTTACGCTTTTCACGAGGGCAGTTAAGTTGGGCTGAAAATCACCCTTCTATACCCAAACCTATCACATATGGGGGCTACGCTGTACCGTTGAGCGAGGGGCTTTTAATCGGTGCCACACATGACAGATTAACTGGGACAGACCCCCATAAACCAAGCCCTAAAGATGATGTAGAGAATTTTGAAAAATTCGAAACGGCAACAGGACAAAAGCCAAACCCGTTAAACAGTTTGCAGTCAAAAAATAATGGTAAGCGCTTAAATATTTGTGGCAATATCTCTGAGAATATCCCTGAGAATACCCCTGAGAATACCCCTGAAAATATGCCTAAAACTATTCCAGACAGTATTCCTGAAAACACGTCTCGGGCTAGTGTTCGGGTTACAACCGCCAATACTTTACCACGAGTCGTTCAAACGCCACACAATATGTGGGCTCTAACGGGTTTAGGTTCGCGGGGCTTTGTTTTCGCCCCGCTTCTTAGTGCGCACATAGTGAGTCAAATTTTAGGGCGCACATCCCCTTTAAGCCTCAAACAACAAGAAAAATTCTGTTTTTTTGAAGCCTAAGTTTTTATAGCCTGTCAACAGACCCGAGCGCGTTAACGATCCCCAATTTCAATATCTGAAGAGCCCGTATTGCTTTGGGATAAATCACCCGTGATACGGTCAACGTAAATTTCGCTAGACCCGCTCGCTTTCAATTCAGCATTCACAGCGGTGCCGTCAAACCGAATATCGCCAGAACCAGAAACCGTCACGAACAACGTCTCAACGTCTCCGCCGTCTATATCAACGGAGCCACTGCCGCGACTTTCAATAGACATATACCGACCGCTAACACTGTCTGCGGAAAAATCTCCCGATCCACGGCTCTTTAGATTCAAATTGCCTGTAATATCGCCCGCTTCAAAATCACCAGAACCTCGCGTTTCGTATTGTACATCGCCGCGGATCATATCGATTTCAATATCACCCGATCCCACTGATTTTATCTGTGCCGTGCCGACATCAGCCATTTCAATATTTCCAGAGCCCATCAAGTTCAATGTAATCTTGGCAGCATTGCCAGTCTCTACATCTCCCGACCCCTTTAAACTTAAGTCAAAGTCTTGAATATTACCCAAGACAACATCGGCTGACCCTTTAATTTGTAAATTTGTCGGACCCGAAACATCGCCCGCTTTGAACTTTCCACAACTTTCAAATTTGGCATCCAAAGACCCAATATTTCCAACCGTCATAAAGGGAATCGAATTTTCAATAACAAGATTCAAATCTTCAGGGCCTGAAATGATAAGATTGGGATAATCCAACA
This sequence comes from uncultured Caulobacterales bacterium, assembly GCA_937965735.1. GTDB lineage: Bacteria > Pseudomonadota > Alphaproteobacteria > Caulobacterales > Maricaulaceae > CALCKU01. The sequence goes on along the minus strand of CALCKU010000117.1, from coordinate 3,979 downwards.
AGTTTTTATATCCGCCCATTTGCCCTGTTTTTTCAGGTTTCTTAAACCAGCTAACGCTGTACTTTCCGTAATAACCCGCGCAATCATCGCTGTTAGGGTCTTTGATATTCCCGTCAATAATTAACCCGCCAGACATCTCGCTTATAGAAACAGTTTTCTTGTCAGAATCAGTGACTTGTAAATCTGCATTGGGTTGTGTGTTTATCGTAACTGTTCCAATAAAATTTTGCATGGTCAATGTCTCACTCGCATATGCAGGGAGCGCGATTACAGACATTGATAGAACCGCTAAACCAGAGACTGTCTTTTGGTAGTGTTTAAGGTTTTTCATGCGCCCGATCCTTTAAAACTTTATTTTCAACAATGGCCCTGCATCGGAATGCAGGCTAATGGAAAGTTCTTGTGTTTCAGATACACCCGTTACGATACCCGTTGGGAAAGCATGAAACGCTATCGGCCCCGCTGTGACTTCTATCGCATTTGGGATTAGGGTTTGTACGGGCTGGCAGATTGCAATAACGCTCACAATACCAGCGCCGCAGAGGGTTAAAATTATGGCCTTTATCATTCGTCTCTCTCAATATTTTTCTCAACACTCTTTTCTCGGTAGTCTTTAAGCTACGGATTGAGTTTTTATTTGAATAAAATTTTTCCGGGTTATTAAAAGCGCCTGCACGCAAGCGCTCTCAATTTATTAAAGTCTACTTCGTTTCCAAATCACGGAAATCACGCCGTAATTTCCACTCTTTTGAGGTAATTGAACGCTCTAAGTCTTGCATGCGCGTTTCGAGTGAGCGGTATTTTGACTTCACATCTCGAAAATTTGTAGTTCGACGCATGGGCGTTTCAGGGTCAGCACGATGTGCTTTTCGGGCTTTGCGCGCTTCGCGAAACTCACGGTGATAAGGGGCGCGTTTGTCAGATGGAATAAACACCCAAAGCAGAAAATAAGCGACTAAAGGGAAGCCTAAAAACAGCACAGACAGCACGAAGAGTATCCGCATCACTATGTGGTCAATGCCCAGATAATCACCGAAACCCGAACACACACCGCCAAAGACACCATCAATCTTATTCCGTCTTAGCTTATGCGGACCAGAATATTCATACCCATCATCATCGCCTTCCCACGTTACGTCATTGAGACCGCGGTGTATTTTGTTTTTATATCGTCTTGTCATTGCTCTCTCTCCAGTTTGGGACTTCATCATCGAGGATACGCTCGAGCACGTTTACGCGTTGGTCTAAAATGTCCGCGATTTTTGACATTTGATCGAGTTCGGCAATTTGATCCGTACTCATATGATCCATCATCCGTTCTTTATGTTTGTAGTGCATCTTTAACATGCCTGACCCTATGCCCATAACGATGGCAATAATCGGAATCATAAGGGCTAAATTTTCAGGTCCCATAATAATATTTTCTCTCTCTTTTTTTCAAAATTTGCTGCAAAAGGATGTCCATTGTAAATAGGGATATATTTTCCCCTTTTGGCAACCCTCTGACACCCCTTTGGCAACATTATCTTTAGGCAATTTGCGAATTTGTAAATTACCTTTTATGGGCAGATGGCTATTTTTTAGCCACCGCCTTTTCTTTGGAGCCAATGCTCGCTTTTAGTGCGGCGAGCTCGCTCTCAATCGCATCATCCGCTTCAAGCGCCGCGAATTGACTCTCCAAACTGTCACCCGCACCAAGATCATAGGCTTCAACATGGGCCTCAAGCTCGTCGACTTTACGTTCCATCCGCTCATAACGCGCAAGCGCATCATCAACTTTATTATTATGAATGGCCGTGCGCATGCGGATTTGACCTTTAGCAACAGTCGTACGCATCATCAGCGATTTATGCTTAGCCTTTGCTTCGTCCAACTTCGTCTGAAGCTTAGCCAGATCACCGTCCGCTTTTGAAACCGCTTCGTCAAGAACTTCGATTTCTTTGGTGACAACGATAGCCATTTGTTCGGCTTGCTGTTTGGCGGCCAGTGCACCGCGCGCCAAATCTTCACGATCTTTGGTCAGCGCGATTTCCGCTTTTGCGCCCCATTCATTGGCACGGTCTGTATAGCTATCGGCCTTACGGCTTAACTCTTTGCGCTCTGCAATATTGCGAGCGGCGTCAGTACGCACTTCAACCAGTGTATCTTCCATTTCCTGAATAATCAGGCGTGCGATTTTCTCTGGATTTTCAGCTTTATCAATCATTGAATTGAGATTCGAATTGATAATATCGCCCATTCTTGAAAAAATTCCCATGTCTCGTCTCCTTAAATTTAACGTGTTGTGGTTTTGGGATTAAAGTATGATTTTCGCGACCAAAATACCGGCGGCAAAAAAGCCCCAACATTCCATGTCTCGGCTGGATAGGTAACGTAGGAACCGCAATCCTTTGCGCTTCCAATCCCCTTCAGCCTGACGGGCCTTTACGCGATCTTCAAAATTTGTGTCATAATCATGTGTCATAATATCGGTCTCTTAAAAAATCTGTTTTGGGATATTTCTAAAATTAAATACCCAAACCTGAAATACGCGAACCGGTTGAACGATGTCCAAGAACAGCGGAATGACGACGTAAACGCGTGCGTCGAGCGGGACGTTCCGCTGGATTTACATCGGTTAACGCCGTAACCGTATCAATATCAAAAGTTCTAAATGTCATGTCTCTCTCCTTTTTTGACCGACGCTTAAATCACCCTCATGGCGACTTAAGAGACGGCGTTTATGCTGAGCAATTGTTTTGCCCTTCCATGATTAGAATATGACGGAGCCGTTCGATTTTGTCGAAATATTTTAAACTATTGATTTATATATATTTTTTACTATTTAGTGTTTAAATATTAAATACACCTAGTAAAATAAACTAATAATTAGCTTGAAAAACATATTTTTATTAGTAAATTTTACCAATGCCAAATAACCCAGCCCAACTCATCGGAGAATCACCCGCTTTTCACTGGCTTATGGACCGCGTTTCAGACGCAGCCGCCCTTGAAAAACCTGTTTTAATTGTCGGAGAACGCGGAACAGGCAAAGAACTGATAGCCTCTCGCTTACATTTTCTTTCGCCGCGTTGGGAACAGGATTATGTTCAAGTCAATTGCGGGGCTTACTCGGACACCTTACTGGATGCCATGCTATTTGGGCAGGTTTATTATGACGGTCGTACTGATATTGACGGACAATTTATTCGCGCAGAAGGCGGAACACTCTTTTTAGATAATATCGAGTCTGTGTCTCTGCGTTTACAAGAGAAACTGTTACAAGCCTTAGATTACGGCATTATTGACCCGCTGGGTAGCCCAGACACACAGACGATTAATGTCCGCCTTATTGCGTCTACGGCGATTGATTTACCGCGCGCCGTAGCCCAAGGGCGATTTCGCGCGGATTTGTTGGATCATTTATCCTTTGATGTTTTAACGTTACCGCCTTTGCGCGCCCGACGAAAAGATATTTCGGTCTTATCAGACCATTTCGGGCGTAAATTTGCCCGTGAACTCGGCGTCGACCGTTTTCTGGGTTTCACGCCCGAAGTCATAGCCAAACTGAACTCTCAAGAATGGTCTGGTAATATTAGAGAGTTAAAAACCGTCATTGAACGCTCTGTCGCGAAAGCGTTCCTTGAAGACGAAACCTTAGCCTTGCCAATTCGCGAGATTATCCAGACCCCTTTTGAAACCGCTTGGCCAATAAGAGAGACCCAGAAGACTATACATCAAGGACACGCAAAGATTACGTCAGAAAACAAGCCGGCATTTCTGAACCACGAAACCAATCCGCCAGACAGTCATCCAGTATCAGCATCCGAAACGATTGCGAAGCGCAATAACAGGCATAGACCATTGGCAGATACGCATAAACAAAGCTTTAGTACACGTATTTTAGATTTTGAGCGTAGCCTGATTGACGAAGCCTTGAGTGTTTCCGATAATCATCAAGGTCAAGCCGCTGAATATTTAGATTTGACCTATCACCAAT
>CALCKU010000116.1 GCA_937965735.1 uncultured Caulobacterales bacterium | reverse complement strand
TTGCGCCCAGAGATTTCATCATATCAAAGAATGTTGGGAAACTGGTTGCAATCATAGACCCATCATCAATCGTGACGGGCGATTTGGCCCGAAGACCCAAAATTAAAGCCGACATTGCAATCCTGTGATCATGGTGTGTTTGGACAAATCCGCCGCCATCAAGCCGAAAATTTGGAGTCGCGCTATGAGATACAGTCATGCCGTCAATCCGCTCTGAAACTTTGACCCCGTTACGCTCCAACAAGGCCACAGTTGCCGAAATACGGTCACACTCTTTGACACGCAATTCGTGGATGCCATTCATAACCGTTGTGCCTTTGGCAAAAGCCGCCGCAACCGCCAATATCGGATATTCATCAATCATGGAAGCCGCGCGGCTTTCAGGGACTGTAATCCCGTTCAAGCTCGAATGTTTAACGCGAATATCCGCAATAACCTCACCGCCTGATTTTTTAAAGTTGTCTGCGCGAATAAAGCCCCCCATCTCAATTAAAGTTTCGAATAAGCCAGTACGGGTTGGATTCATCATTACGTTTTTAACAACAATATCAGATCCAGGCGAAATTAAGGCCGCCACAATCGGAAACGCCGCAGATGACGGATCGCCGGGGACGTTAATTTGTGTGCCCCGCATCATAGCAGGGCCCCGAACTTTGACGACTTGCCCCGACCCAATGGCCTGACGAAAAACTTTGACGCCAAATGCTTCTAACATATTTTCGGTATGATCGCGCGTAAGTGTCCGTTCATTGATTGTCGTCGTACCGCGCGTATTCACAGCCGCTAGCAACAAGCAGGATTTCACTTGAGCCGAAGCATGGCGCGGTGTGTAATCAATCGCATTGAGATCACCATTTGATATGATCTCAATCGGTAGGCGGTCGCCATGGGTCGCTTTATGTTTCACCCCCATCTCTGCAAGCGGGTTTAAAACGCGCGCCATAGGGCGGGCCGATAAAGACGCATCTCCGACAAAGGTCGCCTGCATCGGATAACCCGAAGCGGCCCCCATAATCAGACGCACACCCGTACCGGCATTGCCGCAATCCACTGGCGCGTCTGGAGAAATCCATCCCGACATACCGCGTCCTTGAACTTCCCAATGTCCGCGTATGTTCGGCTCTATCACCGCACCAAAAGCCCGCATAGCATTCAGTGTCGAAATAATATCGTCACCTTGCAATAAACCTTTAATCGTTGTCTTACCTTGCGCCATGGCCCCAAAAATCAAAGCACGGTGAGATATTGATTTATCACCAGGGGCCGTGACACTGCCCCAAAGCTCGCCACTTTGTTCACTTTGCATCGGTTTCAAAACAGGGCGCGCAGGGTCTGCTGCGGCGGCGCTGTCAGGATTGATCTCATGATCTCGGGACATGTTTATCACAATTGCTGTTGACTTGACAAAATGGGGCGGTAAGACGCGCGGTAATATAGTGTTGAAGAACTTTTTTCAACGGTAGAGTTGCATAATTCTAACAGGGTTTCTAAATATAAGTCGCATACTTTGATATGTGACATTATAGACGTTATTAGGGAATAAAATGGCAAAAGTAGATTTAGGTGAAAAACGGGTCTGTCCCGAATGCGAAAGCAAGTTTTACGATTTAACAAAACGCCCCGCCGTTTGCCCGATCTGTTCAAATAGTTTTAACCCGGATGAACTCGTCGATAAACCCATTCCAACAGCGCCATTAAAGCCCGAAATGGACGATGATGAGGACGAGGAAAACAAAGAAATCGATGAAGACGACATTGACGAAGACGAAGAAGCGGCTAAAGAGCTAGAGCTTGACGGCGATGACGCGGCGGTTATCGGAACCACAGATGATGACGACGACGAAACCCCTGATATGGACGGTTTCTCAACCGATGAAGACGAAGATGAAGACGCAGCCCTTGTCGATGATGACGGCGACGAACTTCCGCCAACCGGTGATGAAGACGACGACGTAGAAGAAATCGAAATATAAAGATATAAATCAAGAGAAGTCTCTAGTTTACACAGACCGAAACCTTGGTTTAAAACACTGAAAATTCTGGATCCAAATCTGGGCCCAGACTCCTCAATAGGGGCCTTAGCTCAGTTGGTAGAGCGCTTGCATGGCATGCAAGAGGTCAGGGGTTCGACTCCCCTAGGCTCCACCAAAACATCACCAAATTACGAAATGTAGCAGCACTGCGTATCATCCGCTCTGTCGCACCACCATCTTGTTTATCTGCGCCATCTTGTTTATCTACAATGGTTCTGTGAAAATTAATCTACACCAAGATTTAGCGCGGTTTCAATCTGTTGAAACGTTCCTAAAACATACCCGTCACACTATAAATTATATGCGGCGTAAACCGAGTTGATCAAGGCGCCATCGGACCGTCTCTATACGGTCTTGCCCGAAAAAGGGCTCACCCCTGACGACTATGGTCGGCACACCCCAATGTCCCGCAGTGTCCAAGTCGGCATGATTGCGTTCAATGTCTTCAAGGTGGTCGCCGTCTTGAATAGCCTGTTCCATTTCATCCAAATCTAACCCCACAGATTGGGCCGTTCTTTCGAGATGACCGCTTTGATTCCACCCGTCTGTTCCGCCAAAAATCAAACTCGAAACCACTTTGGCAAAAGATAGGCCTTTTCCACGCCTTTGGGCTTCGACGCCAAGTTTTGCCAAACGCATAATCAGCGGTTGCTTATCAGCCACTTGCAATGTTTCATAATTCTGCACTACGGGATCTGGTTTGGGCGGAAAAATCATAGGCATGCCAAGGAATTCAGCCCGCCGTAGCGAATCCATCACGATATACAGTGCTGGTTTTCTATTAGAGCCATCGAACAGAGTATGCTTAGCCCTTACAGCGATCGGCAACACGACCCGTAAGGTGATTTTGATATTATAGTCATCCTCAAGCCGCTCCAAATCTGGCGTTATGAGATAAGAATACGGACTTCTAAAGGACCAATAGACATCAATAGCTTCCATTTAAATCTCCATACAAACTCTGGACAGAGTACTCCGTAAAGGCATTTGCGAACGGCATCAATAGAGGAAGGCGTTATCAGAGTTGGCCCGCACCCTAAAACGTCCGCCATACTCTGACCCCGCCTACACCAGACATAGAGACGGATATACGAAAAAATGCAACAAAGTTAGAATCGCGCCATTGAAGTCGCGCCATTAGAGTTCCTTTTTCAACCCGTAAAATCGTCCCAAGCATTGGGCCGAGAGCTTTTTCCCACGGTTGTCGCCAAACGCGATTGAGCAAGGCGCCCTTTTAAGGGTTAATAGCGAGAATGCCAGTGCATGTTAAATGGACAAGAAAAAGCGAAATAGTCACAGTTTTGACGTGCAAAAACCGCGGTGAATAGCGTGAGCGTGGTAAAGGCGATTAGCCAATCCGTTACCCCCACTTGTTAAGGAGTGGGGGATTGTTGGGTGTTGAAATAGATAATGATCATCACCACATAACTAGGGTGCGGACTCAATTGAGCCAACATCTGATAGCGAAGATATAGATCATGTTGAGGAAATTGGCTCCGTGTTTTTCGAATCGGGTCGCCAGCCGTCTCATGTCTT
>CALCKU010000115.1 GCA_937965735.1 uncultured Caulobacterales bacterium | reverse complement strand
CATTAAAATTTAAGAACAATTGTCCGTCTTCTACATGCCAGTACTCCGGTGACCCTTTAGCCAGCTTACCTTTGGCAACAGCCCACGCACAATACCCCCCATATTGCGGCGCGAATGCCGACGGGTTCGTTTTAAAAAGGTCCATATTCGCGCGACTCGTAAACCGCCAGAGCGCACCCTTATATGACGCTTCATATGTTGACTGCCCCTTTTGCGGTGTCCCTGTGAAAAATGTAACAGGGTCATAGCCCTCAATGGCAAGGTTATCGCGCCAAGACGTATAGATGCGGTCGCTTTTTGCATGCGCTGTTGATACCGCCAAAAAGGGCGTAAACATAGCCAGTGATAAACACAGAATCACCGCGCGTTTAAACACAGACCATAACTTCATATGTTATTATACCCCGTTAAGCGCGACCTGTCACATCACAGTTTTGGAACAGGCATATTGCGTGCATTATGGGCGGGGTATGTCCCCAGCATCATCAATCGATCTGAAAAGAAGCGAAGCTCTTCGAGCGCATGTTGCATGCCTGTCTCTTCGGGATGACCTTCAACATCGGCGTAGAACTGCGCCGCCTTAAAAGAGCCGTCCACCATATAGCTCTCTAGTTTTGTAATATTAATGCCATTTGTCGCAAACCCGCCCAAAGCTTTATAAAGCGCAGAAGGTATACTTTTGACGCGAAAAACAAAACTGGTGACAACGGGACCACTATCGATTTTAGGCAGCCGACCCTGTTTTGCGAGGACAAGGAAACGTGTCGTATTATGCGTTGCGTCTTCTATGTCAGACGCCAAAACCTCAAGGCCGTAAATCTCGCCTGCCAAAACAGACGCAATAGCGCCAACCGATTTGTCCCCGCCTTCAGAAATTTTTCGAGCCGCCCCTGCCGTATCCACATCATTGACGGGCATAATATCCATTTTTTGCAAACGTTTGCGCACTTGTCCCAAAGCCATAGGATGGGAGTGCACAGTTTTTATATCCGTAAGCGTTGCGCCTTTTATACCCAAGAGCTGATGATGAACGGGTAAATATTCTTCGCCGATAATCGAAAGTCCGCCCTCGGGCAAAAGATGATAAATATCAGACACCCGCCCGGCGACAGAATTTTCAACAGGAATCATAGCCAGAGCGGCTTCGCCCGTTTGTACTTTTTTAAACGCTTGAGCAAATGATCGGCATGCGAGCGGCGTGTAATCTGGATAGAATTCACAACAGGCCAGATTCGAATACGCCCCTGGCTCGCCTTGATATACAATCGATGTGTTCATATCAAAAATCTTGGCATATTAAAAATCATCCTGTTAAAAGTTTCGCATTTAAAACCGCTCTGGATTACAGCGTTATGCGCTAAGGGGCCAGCAGAATACGGGCGCGGTCTAAATCTTCCTGTGTATCGACACCGTGCGGAGCCGAGTTTACAACTGCAACATCAATCCGCATACCCGCTTCTAACGCCCGTAATTGTTCCAATCGTTCAATCCGCTCAAGTCTTGAGACGGGTCGGTCACAAAACTGCTCAAGCGCCGTTCTTTGATAAGCATAAACTCCTAAATGATGAAACACGCTGTTCCCGCCATACGGCACAGCCGCCCGCGAGAAATAAAGCGCACGGGCTGTTTCTAGTCCTTCTATTGTTTGAGACTCCGCTAAGACAACCTTAACAACATTAGGATCTGCTATTTCGCGCACGTCTTGGGTCGCAACAGCGCCTGTGGCCCAATCAGCTTTATTGTGATCCAGCGTTTTAACAAGGTGATTTAAGAGTTGCGGGTCTAAGGTCGGCATATCCCCTTGGACATTTATAATTTTTTTATATTTGTGATTCGGGTCAATTTTATCCGCGGCAGCACGGACACGGTCTGTTCCCGATGGTAAATCGGGATCCGTTAATATGGCCCGCCCGCCCGCCGTCTCAACAGCTTCCAAAATTTCTAATTCTGCACAAGCTACCCAAACTGGACCGATATCGGCCTCTTGCGCGCGGCGCAAAACATGCACGATCATTGGCAATTGATGAATATCGGCCAAAGGCTTGCCGGGCAGTCGTGAAGACCCCATACGGGCGGGTATAATGGTTAAAGTGCTCATATCGGTCTTTAAAGCCTTTGCGACCCTTCGCCGCAAGGTTTTTTAAGTTTTCAAATGTATTGTTACGGTCTAAACAAAAAACAGATTTGAATTTTGGTGCAGACCACTTTATACGCAGTACGCAATAGGCCGTATTCGGTAATACGGTATACTTGGTCGCACATTCTAAGGGACAAAGACGAAAATGGACGAACTTGGATTTAACAAACTTGCGGCGGCCATATTGGCAACAGCCCTCGGCTATATGGGCATTAAAGAAATTTCTCATGCCGCCATGCATGTATCTGCCCCTGACATACCCGCTTATGCTCTTGAATTACCGGAACCGACATCCGCTGGCGAAGAAGAAATCGAGCCGCCATTCCCGAGTCTTGAATGGGTATCGGCTATGGACACAGTACGCGGCGAAAAAGTTTTCAAAAAATGCCTCTCTTGTCACAATGCCGAAAACGGCGGAGCACACGGTACAGGGCCCAATTTATGGAATGTCGTCGGCGCCAGTTCAGGACAACATGCGGACTTTAAATATTCTAGCGCATTGTTAGGGTCTGGCATTCAATGGAATTATGCCGAGTTGGACGGGTTTTTAAAAAAACCTGGAAAGTACCTCAAAGGTACAAATATGAATTTTATCGGTTTAAAGAAATCGGGCGACCGCGCGGCTGTGATTGAATATTTACGCATTGCCAGTGCAACACCGGTCGAACAGCCTGAACCCGCAGCCCTACCCGATGTGGCAGAGGCCAATGAAGCGGTGACGGGTGATATGGAAACGACTATAGAGGGAGCCCCCTCAAACGATAGCCCAATTAATGACCCAGCTATGAGCGCACCCGCTACAGAGCCAACCTTAACAGATCCAACATTGGAACTCCCCGTGCAACAGGCTCCAGACCAATAGGTTTCCCACTTTAAAGAACCTATCGTCTAAAATGATAAGCGTTTTATAGCCGCGATCTCCCCAGATTGCGGCTTTATTCTTTTGACCGCTTCCACCAAAGGTTCGCTCGCGACACACATATGACCTGCATTCGCGTGAATCATATGTGTGGTACTTTGCATAATCCCGACATGCCCACGCCAGAAAATCAAATCGCCACGCTGTAAAGTCTCATGCCCGCCTATATTCGATTTGCCCATCACCGATCTGCCCAATTGCGCGAGTTGCTGATCTGCGTCTCGCGGCGCGTCATATCCAACCGCGCGTAGGCTTGAACGGACAAGCCCAGAACAATCCAAACCATTGGTTGAAATGCCGCCCCAAATATAAGGCAAGCCTAAATGTTGTTCCGCAACCGTCACAAAATCAGTGGCATCACGTTCTGTTATATGAGCTTTGTGCAAAAAACCTAAAATAGCATTTGAGGTCGCCTGATTTGAAGTCTTTTGAACAGCATAAAAATTTGTATCTTTTTCTGTAACACGCACACGCGAATTTAAGCATAATGACGCGGTGACGGGACTTTTAATATTAGGCGATAAAAACACAGGTGCCCGTATAGCCGTGATAATTTCATCAAAGCTTTCATCGCCCGAAACATCCGCTAACGCCTCTGTCGGTAACCATCCAATATAGCCAGCATAAGGTGACAAGGTACCATTTTTCAAGCGTAACGGCCTTATTTGCCCCCACACCCAATCGTTAATTTCTTTATAAATATCAATGGTTTCGCCAAATAATAGCTCTGTTTCGCACGGCGCAGACCGAAACGATTCACGCCGCATAAACACGCTCGCCTCCATGACTTGCACAGTCTTAAGACGGGGACCCGTATTTGCAGGTAAATTTACGCGCGCGTCCATAGCTTGCCTTAAAGATTCTCTTGAAGACTGGTTTTCAGCGGGCTTGCATGTGTATTCGGAAGCGCTACGCCTTGGGACATTCCCGAAAGTTCACGGCAGATTAAATCCCCGAAGTCATGCAAAAACCGAGTCCCCGCAGGCGTGCGTTGTATCCGTATGGAACGCTTATCATTGGGGTCTGGGCCGCGCGTCACAAAACCATAACGCCCCAGCGTATCAAGAGCCCGCGTAATCACAGCCTTCGTTACATTTAATTTTTTTGCCAAAGACCGCACAGTATGTATGCCGTCAATCAGGTAAATCGTCGTTAGGACAACAAATTGACGCGGAGACAAATCGGGTTGAGAACCTGTCACAGATTGCAAAGACACATTATGCCAAATTGAAAGCGCGTCTAATCGACTATGTCTTAAAGTCGAATTTAAGGCTTCTGTTGACATATCTTTAAACCCATTACTCAGCATTACTCAACGTTTACTCACCTTCGTCCCGTCACTCTAAGCTGAAAAATCAGACTGTAAACCACCCGCTTTAAGCCAATGATATAGAGCGCGAATCGCAAACATATCACCGCCTTTTGGGTGCCCTGGGCCGCTGGTCGGGTTCCAACCATAAACATCAAAATGCATCCAAGGACGCTCTTTAACAAAGCGTTCTAAAAACAAAGCGGCCGTAACAGACCCCGCAAAACTTCCGCCCGCATTTTTCATATCCGCGATCGGAGAATGCAACAGGCTCATATAGGGTTGCCAAAGCGGCATAGGCCAAACGGGATCATGTTGAGCATCTGCATACTGCATAACCGCTTCAACCACATTTTTACGATTACAGAAAAACGGGGGAATTGTCGGCCCCAAGGCAACACGCGCGGCCCCTGTCAAAGTCGCAAAATCAATCATTAAGACAGGGTCAAGTTCAGCCGCTTTGCAAAGCGCATCCCCCAAAACCAAACGCCCTTCGGCATCGGTATTATCGATTTCAACCGTTAGCCCTTCTCGTGATGTAAGAATATCTCCGGGGCGATAAGCCCCTGCGGAGATTGCATTTTCAGCAATGGCGACAAGACAATGCAGACGAATTGGCAGATCATTCGCCATAATCATTTCCGCCAGTGCGAGCGCATGAGCGGCCCCGCCCCTATCTTTTTTCATGATTCGCGCGCCAGACGCGCCCTTTATATTCAACCCGCCCGTATCAAATGTTATGCCCTTGCCGACTAAGGCAAGGCGCGGATGTTCGGGGTTCCCCCATTCAAATTCTATCAAGCGAGGGGCTTCGTGTGCCGCACGTCCAACAGCATGAATCATCGGGTAATTTTGCTTAAGCAAAGCCTCGCCTATAATTTCAGAGACCTCCGCATCAAATTTTTGGGCCAGATCAAGCGTAGCTTGATGGAGCGCAGCTGGCCCCAAATCACCTGCGGGCAAATTAATTAAATCCCGTCCGTAATGCACAGCATCCGTCAAAGAGACTGCCTCCGCAACAGCCTTTGCATCCATGTCCAAACACAGAACTGGAAAATGTGTTTCTTCTGGTAAATACACTTCGAATTTATACGCTCCTAAACCCCAACCGACTGGACATAAATCGGCGTCCCAGTCCTCGGGTAGAGTTTCAACTCGGTAAAACCCCTTGGGTAAATGAGCCGATAAGCCCCCTAAGCGGATTGGGCCTAAAACGTCATTTTTTTGTGATCCCGCCCCGAATAGAACCTGTTCAATCACGCCGTTTACGTCTGGCAGACGAAGCCTTTGCCCCGCTTCACCTGTAAAATTACGGGCCTTGACAAAAGTCTGTTGGAAATCACTTAACAATGTCTGTAGCTTCGCCCACCCTTCGGGACGACAAATATGGATGGGTATCGCCACTTCATCCGGTTTTAAGTCGGAGAGCGCTTGGAGTATTTCAGACATTTGATTCTTTCAACGGTTTCGGCCCACGGTTTCGGCAAAGATTTTCATCAAGGGTTAAACGTAAGACTTGGTTAACTGGCTTTGTTTACCAATATTAACGAATTTATAACGCGATTGGACATAAAGTGCGAGGGTGTTTTACAAACTGATTCTATAAACATGGTTTTGAATCGGTTTAGGAGTTTATAACCGATATGTCACCTCGAAGCCGCGTATTCTTTTCCCGTAATTGTCAGCCGCACACGCGTGGACTACAAAATTCTGGTTCATTAGCACGCTTATCGGTCAAAACCCCTCTAAAACGCGTACTTTTCCTCACACTCAGTTGCGCCGTTTTGACAGGCTGTGTGGCTGGAAAATATACGCCTGCTGAAAAAGAAATGGCTGAAACCATGTCGGGTGAAAAATATCAGCCCGCAACACGCGAATTTCGCGATAATGTTGAAACACAAGATTTACTCGCCCAAGCCGCCTTTTGGTCAAGAGAACATAGCCTAAACCCAGGCGATCTTGAAGCCGCGATCAAATTAGCGTCTGCCGTTCGCCGTATGGGGAATCCGGGGCAAGCGATTGAGATTACGCAACAAACCCGCGCCTTATACCCACGCGACCCTTACCTTGCCGCTGAATATGCAGCGGCGCTTATTGCCTCTGAACGCGGTGTTGACGCGATTGATACACTGGATACGGCTTTACGAACCACACCGGGTTATGCACGGCTTTGGTCACTAAAAGGGGCCGCTCTTGACCAAATGGAACAATATGAACTGGCGCGCAAACATTACGCAAAAGCGCTACAAATCACGCCTTACGATCCGAGTATTCTTGCCAATATCGGATTGAGCTATGCATTGTCAGGCGATGCGGCAACGGGTGAAAGCTGGCTTAAACGCGCCGTTGCCATACCAGGCGCAGGGCCAAGTGTGCGCCAAAACCTTGCCATTGTTTTACAATTACAAGGGAAAGATAAAGAAGCCGATCGCTTCTTACCGCGTCAAAATTCTGCTGAACTCAGATTACCACCAGCGCCGCCAAACATGCAATATCCTCAATCGGTACGTCCAACCCCGCCCTCTCAAGGTTACGGGCAAAGTTACGGGCAGGGCTATGGTCAAGGTAATCGGCAGACTAATACCTTGAGTAATAATCGAGGTAATAATCTGAGTAATAATCAGGGCTATAGGGCAAGCCAAACTTACGGACAAAAAAGTGAACCGCAAAATTATCAACCCCAACAAGCCCCAGCAAATAATCGGGCGTCCCGCGTTTACGGTCAAATGAACGGCGCGGCGGCGGCCCCCACTCTGCGTTCAGCCCCGACTGCGCCGACACCGTATACAAATTCAGCCAACACGCCTTTCGCGCAACCAACTTATACCCAATCACAGAGCCAATATTCACAATACTCGTCTGCGAGCGAAGCCGCACGCGCCGCCGCACGCAATATAGAAAATCGTAAAATGACGGGCCGCTACACAGAACCTGTTACGGGGCCAACGGCTGAACAAAAATCTATTTTAGACCGATTATCTGACAATGTCGGGCCTCGCCCAAGTTACCCGCAAAAGCATTCTCAAGGATATTCGCAAAACTATCCTCAGAGTCCAGCGGCGGCGCAATATCCACAACAAAACGTTCAGGCTGGATACCAAGCCACCCCTTATAATACGCCTCCAGCAATGCCTAACGGACAACAGTCCAATACCTATCCCGCTCAAGCCTATGGTCAGCAGGCGCCTACAGCCTACCAAAACCCACAATCCATGCCTTCGCGGCGTGGCGCGGCCAGAAGGCGGTAACGAAAACTCCCCTATAGTGTTAGCATAAGGTTTTCCCTTGAGAAGCCATTTAGTGGTGAGCCATATAGTGGTAAGTCATGCAGTTGAGAGCCTTTCAATTGAGAGACACGCAAGTTTATTCGGGATTCAGAGCGCATCAGAAAACAGGTAAGTAAAGCCAAATGTCTGATTCTGAATTTAACTGAAATGCGCTAATATCTATTGAGCCTCAACATGTATTTGGCAGGCGTTTGGTAAGTATTAGGCCTGTATATGAATGGAACCTACAAACTCTATCGCAATACAGAATGGATTGGCCTCGCCAAATCTTCTTTGATAAAAGTTTGATAAGCGATGGCGCTACGGAACACAGGCACGCCGTCAAATACCCCGTTCAAAACACAATATTTATTTGAAATGTCGTAGACTTTGAAAATGTATAAAGCGCTCATATAGAATATGAACGCTTTATCTGATCGCTGAATGCCGTCATTACTTTACGCAACCCTATTAACATGGTCACGGCTAGAGTGGCTTGATTTTATTGTTCTCCGAGCGCGCCGCCAATCCGCATGGCCGCAGGGGTCAAGATCACGATAAACAGAACGGGCAAGAAGAACAAAATCATCGGAACGGTCAATTTAGCCGGCAAAGACGCTGCTTTCTTTTCTGCTTGCATAACGCGCATTTGACGGTTCTCTGTCGCCATAGTTCTTAGACTTTCCCCCAAAGGCGTACCATAACGCTCGGCTTGGATCAGGGCTGTCGATACGGCACGAATACCAGGATGATTATTGCGTCGAGCCAGATTTTCAAAAGCTTGGCGGCGACCCTGCAAGTAAGACAATTCAGCCGTTGTCAAAGAAAACTCTTCCGCAAGCTCAACAGAATTTTCTGCCATCTCAGATGAAACTTTTGCAAAAGCGAGTTCGACAGACATACCCGATTCCACACAAATCAATAAAAGATCCAAAGCGTCAGGGAAAACAGGTACAATCGCGGCTAAACGCTTTTTTGCCATATTGGTCACATAAATCGGCGGCAAGTAATAGCCAAAGGCCACTAACACGACTGTTGCAAAAATTCTTTGAAGCATATCCCAACCGGGCGTGTTCAAACCAATTAAAAAGATGAACCCAAGGAAAAAGAACACAACGGGCAATGCCAAACGGAAGACATAAAAGAGATAGATCGGACGCTCCCCGCGCAAACCCGCTTGAGAGAGTTTGTCTCTCAGATTCGAGGCTTCCAAAAGACGCTCAAGGCTCAAACTATCGACAAGCCGCTTAATGATACCTTTTGTTTCAGGTCGCAAATCGCGTTTTGCGTTCAACTGTGTCATCCGGTCTTGACGCAGGGTTTCACGCGCATCTGCGACTGAACTCATACGTTTTTTGAGTTTATCCCCCTCAAACATAGGGGCGAAAAGCGTATAAAGTGTTGCGACAACTAATAGGGCGACAATTACCGAAGAAACGGATTGAATCATTGCAAGAGATTCGGGGTTCATAATCTCTTTCCTTAGAATTTAAAGTTAATCATTTTTTTCATAGTTAATGTCCCAAACACCATCATACCGGCACCGATCATTAGGTTTCTGTGACCTGTTGTCGTCGTGTAAAGCTCATTCATGTAATCTGGTGATGCGATTGTAACGAGGATCATAACAATAATCGGCAAAGACCCGATCACATAAGCCGACATCTTGGCTTCAGCGGATAGGGCCTTAATTTTTTCTCGTAAAAGTTTACGACCCCGCAAGACTGCGGATAAGTTAGAGAGAGATTCACCGAGATTACCCCCCGTAGTTTTTTGAATATTGAGAACGGTCGCAAAAAAGTTTACCTCGGATAATGGCATACGGTCATATAAGCGCTCTAGGCAAATTTCGATTGGTACGCCTACGCTCTCCCCTTCAACCACAAGCATAAATTCGCTTCGCACAGGTTCAGGCGATTCGTGAGCAATGATTTTTAGGCAGTCCCCTAAAGGCAGACCCGTCCGAACGCCCCGAACAATAATATCCATTGCATCGGCAAAATTTGCAGTAAACTTTTTTTGTCTACGGCCAATCGCCATATTTAAAATCCAACGCGGTAAACCCAATCCAATGATCAAAGCGGAAGCGGCGCATACAGCCAATGGCGCTCCCATAATAAGAGGCAACCCCGCCGCAACCGTGCCCATAGACATAGAAACTAATATAAACACTTGCGGCGTTGTATTCCAATTCGCCTGCAATAATTTTGACGGTAACGTTTTGCGAATTTTGGCTTTATTCTTTTGCTTTTCTTCAATTTGACCTAAAGAATCTTCAATTTGTTTTCGGCGATTATTACTCTCATCAGCTTTTAAAAAGCCCAGAAATCCCTTTTTTTGAGAACCACCCCTACTGCCTATCTTTCGACCCCGTAATGCCGCTTTTGATCCTGACGTTTGCTCATTGCCAAAAAGCGTCATGCCAATTGCAAAGATTATAAACGCCACAACAGCTGAAATGAGTGTACTTGAATCCATAGCTTAACTCCCAGCAGCGTCTAAGGCTTCTGCGAGATCTTTTTCTAAATTAAAGTAGCGTGCGCGGTCCCAGAATGCAGGCCGTGCAATACCCGTTGATTTATGCGCCCCGATAATTTTACCATGCGCGTCTTCGCCGTCCATTTCGTAAACCAATAAATCTTGGGTGACAATGACTTCACCTTCCATCCCAATCACTTCAGTAATTTGGGTGATTCGACGCGAGCCATCCCGTAGGCGGGCGGCTTGGACAACAATATCCACAGACCCGACAATCATCTCGCGTATGGTTTTTGCAGGCAAACTAAACCCGCCCATCGTAATCATAGATTCCAAACGCGATAAAGCCTCACGCGGAGAGTTGGCATGGAGCGTTCCCATAGAGCCGTCATGGCCCGTGTTCATAGCCTGCAAAAGGTCAAAGGCTTCAGGGCCCCGCACCTCACCCACGATAATCCGTTCAGGACGCATCCGCAGACAGTTTTTGACGAGGTCGGCCATAGAGACCTTACCTTTGCCTTCCAAATTTGGCGGTCGCGTCTCCAACCGAACAACATGGGGTTGTTGCAATTGAAGTTCGGCGGCATCTTCGCAAGTAATAATCCGCTCATCTGGATGAATGAAACCTGTCAAACAATTGAGCAATGTTGTTTTACCTGAACCCGTACCGCCTGAAATTACAATATTACACTGACAGGCACCAATAATTTCCAGAACCCGCGCACCCGCAGGCGAAATCGATTTAAACCCAACCAAGTCATTGAGGGTGAGTTTCTCTTTCTTAAATTTACGAATGGTCAGGGCTGGGCCATCAATAGAGAGTGGCGGCGCGATAACGTTAACACGCGACCCATCTAATAAGCGCGCGTCACAAATAGGGCTGGCTTCATCAACGCGTCGACCAACTTGTGACACAATACGCTGACAAATATTCATCAATTGCTGATTATCACGAAACCGAATATTTGTTTTTTGCATTTTGCCATTGGTTTCAATAAAAACGTGTTTCGCCCCATTGACCATAATATCAGCAATATCATCCCGCGCCAAAAGCGGCTCTAATGGGCCATATCCGAGAATGTCGTCACAAATTTCAGTTATAAGCTGGCTTTGCTCGGAAACTGACAGACGTACATTTCGTATAGCAATGATTTCATCAACAATCGTTCGGATTTCATCCCGCGCTTTTTCAGGCTGCATACCCGCTAAGGCCGAAATATCAATCGTCTCGAAAAGCGCATTAAAGATAGTCGCTTTAATTTCGTAATATTCTTCAGACCGCTCTCTTTGGCCCGATGCATTTGGCTCCATTGTCGCTTGCGGCGCAGATTTTACGGCAGCTGTAACATTCGGCGCACTTACAGGCGGCGCGGCCTTTGCCGGCATTTTTAATGCTGGGCTGCTTTCACTTCTTTTGCCAAACATCCGATACTACCTTTTTGACTTTAACTTAGACAAGAACGATCCAACACCACCCGTATCCATAGAAGAGATTTTCTTTAAAGAGAGTCCCTTATTTCCAGACTTAGGTGACGCGCCATTATTGCTAAACGTACCCGTTTTCAAACGATTGGCGATATAATTCAGACCCGACACAGTTTGCCCTGCACCTTTAACATCGGATAACATTTTTCCGTCATTGGCAGCTTCCATAAAGCAATCAGGGTCAAACCCAATTACAAGTGCGGGATCTTGTCCGACGGCGGCTGTGAAATCTTTGACAGAGATTTCATTAGATTTAGTCATGCCAACTTTATTGAGAATAAGAATGGGCGGCTGATCATTTGGACGGACTTCATGAAAGAAATCAATTAAGTTTTTTGTATTCCGTAGATTTGCCAAATCAGGCGAAGCTGTAATCACCACATCATCAGAAGACGTCAGAATTTTAATTGTCCAATCCGTCCAAGTATGCGGCAAATCAAGAATCGAGTGCGGGCTCATTCCGCGTACCGCATTTACAACAGCTTCATACGCATCGGCAGATGCAGGCGCGCCCGAAATTAGAGACCCTGAAGTCGGCAATATTGATAATTTTGGTGTATGCCGCAACATGATGCGATCGAGTAGTGTTTCGTCGAGACGGTCGGGTTCCGACAAGGCTTCTTCCAGACCTTGGCTTGCATCATAAGCGAAATCCAAGCCCGTTGTGCCCCAAGACGAGTCTAAATCGACCAGTGCCGTATCTTGAGAAAGATGTTCTGACAAGCACCATGCGATATTATGCGAAAGTGTCGAGGACCCCGCCCCCCCTTTTGCGGCAAAAAAGGCGGTCGTTCGCCCCACAAAGGGTTTGTCAGGATCATTGTAAAGATTGCCAAGTGACCGGATAAGCGCGAGCGGGTGGAAAGGTGGAACGAGATAATCACTCACCCCCTTATCCATAAGCTCGCGGTAAAGCTTAATGTCATTAGCCGCGCCAATAATTACGACATTCGTACCAGGGTCACAGACAGAAGCGAGTTGTTCTAACTGGTTAAAAAGTTCTCCGCCTCGCAAGCCTGTTTCAACCATGATCAGATTTGGCGTACTTTCTTTTCGGTAAAATTCAATCGCCGCAAGCAATCCACCCATATAGATTTTAACTGTTGTACGCTTCATGCGCCAATCCCGAGTCGATTCATTAATCGTACCTGCCGTTTCTGTGCGGTCACAGAAAGCATGTATTGAGATTTGTGGAAGCGCCTTTTCTCCGCCTTCCATTGGTGAAGGCTCATAAGCATTCATATGCGGCGCGGCCTGCGGAATTGCGGCTGATGGTAATGCATGTGGCTGCGCAATGAGCGCGCCTGCATAGGCTTGATTTTGTCCCATTGGCGGCTGACCCATTGGGGCATGCCCCATGGGTGATTGTCCCATTGGCGGTTGACCCATGGGCGGTTGTCCTTGGGGATAGTGTGATCCTGCGCCGGGTGCAGGCATGTGAACGGGCATAGCCTGTGGCTGAATCGGAGCATAACCATTTTGTTGCGGATACGGTGGAGCCGATGGGTGCATAGGCTGCATGGGCGCCGTTTGCGGCATGGGTCGCCGCATGGGCGCGCCAGCATGTTGCGGAACTGGAGCTGCAGAACCATAAGGCGATGCATTATTCGGACGCGGTGCCGGATGCGGGAGTGGCTGTGGGTTAGGCTGTGTCATTTTTCGGTTCCGTGTCGTTCCAAATACTCAAAGTGTCAGGGCTCTCTATCGCGCTTATTACTACCCGTTTAATTTCCGTCCGCAGAAACTTGTTGTCGGCTAGGATAGGCTGACGATGTCTC
This sequence comes from uncultured Caulobacterales bacterium, assembly GCA_937965735.1. GTDB lineage: Bacteria > Pseudomonadota > Alphaproteobacteria > Caulobacterales > Maricaulaceae > CALCKU01. The sequence goes on along the minus strand of CALCKU010000115.1, from coordinate 5,263 downwards.
TTCGCCCTTAATATATTTATCATAAATTTCTGTGCGCCGCTCCGCAGAAGGAATCCCGTAAGGCAAAGGTTCAATCAGTTGTCGAGGATCTTGGATCATCGCGGCTAAATTGGCAGACTGCGCACATCCATAAGAATCAGAGGATTGATTATTTCCCGTCCAAGTCAAAAGCCCCATAGAGTTACAATCACGTGGCATTGTTTTTAAACTTTTGTACGACACAACGACTGGTGCAGTCGCGTGAGGCGGGACATTGTAACGCGCAGTTTTCACAGCACTCGGCGGCATACCGCCTTGCATGACCATTGTGCGGATCAAGCTTTCTGCTTGATGCGCCCCCGCGCCTCTGGCATTCGAAGGCACATTAACCAGAACTTGACCGCTACCATGACGTTGAAAACCTGATAGAAACAAGGCGACGGCATCCGTATCACGTGCGGATAAATCAAGCCCCCCTGCGCGCGTATACAACTCTAAACGTTCAATCGATTCCGCGACTTCAATCGGATAGCGCGGGCTGTCTGGATACACTTTCGTTTGGCTCACGGCGCAAGCGGATAACCCAAGCAATACGGCAGAAATACAAGCAGACTTCAGGGCTGCGTTTACGAGATTTGATTTTTTCATCGTGTTTTTCCTAATCAACCACATGTCCAAAAGGCCCAGGGAGACGTTTTGCCGATACGCCTTTGCCTTTCATGTTATAAACACTGTTCAAGCGTCCCAAAAGTAGCGCCTCTTTGTCTCCTGGGGCCATATATCCGTCTAATGGCGTTTGCAATTTATCGGGATGCGTTGGGTCGACAAGGTAAGGCGTAACAATAATCACCAATTCAGTCTGAGTATTGGTATCGTCCCGGTTACGAAAGAGTGCGCCGACACCCGGAATATCCTTTGCACCAGGAATGCCATCTGTCGATTGCCGTGTCTCTTCACGTATCAAACCCGCAATCACGAGACTGCCCCCCGCTGGAAGCTCAACAACCGTATTCGCGCGTCGAATCCTCAGTCCTAAAATGTCTGACCCTACGCCGCCTGTTTCAAAAGACCCTTCAGTGGTCGGCTCTGAAACTTCGGTAGAAATGTTTAACGAAATTCGGTTTTCTGACAGCACAACGGGCGTAAACCCAAGCGATACACCATAAGGTTTAAATTCAAATTCGCGCTGCAACTGGCCGTTTTCATCAATAAATACATTTGTCAAAAGTGGGAATTCGCCCCCCGAAAGGAAATTCGCTGTCTCTCCAGAGGTTGTCACTAAGGTAGGTTCGGCTTTTGTACGGATCAGGCCGACACGCTCTAAGGCTGATAATGTACCTGTAAGGGAGCTTAATGCGCCGCCCGCAGCATTCGTATAACCCGCCGTGCCCTGAAAACCTGCACCTGTCGACAGGCCATTATTACTCACGAGAGAAACGGTTGAGCTTCCAAGATTACCCAAAGCCGTAAGATTAATACCCAATTGCTTTGTCACAGTCCGCTGCATTTCAACAATACGGACTTTCAATAAAACTTGGTCTTTGCCTTCCACCGTCATCAAATTGACAATTTCACCCTCACTCTGGCCCGCAACTTCGTCTAACCAAAGCTCTGCAAGCCGTTGAATTTTTCGCGAAGCGGCGGCATTCGGTACACGCCCTGTCAAAAGGATGTTATTGTTTACCGCTTGAATTTGAACGCTCGATTCACCCGCATGTTCAGCGACGAGGGATTTTAAGCCCGCCATATCGCGCTCAACGCGAATTTCAAGATTTAAAATTTCACTACCATCATGGCCGTAAAAATAAGTGTTGGTCTGCCCAGGCGATTTACCGATTAAAACGACCCGTCTGGATGTATGTACAACAGATTCAACAATATCGGGGTTTGAAACAATCACATCCATCAAATCACGTGGCAATTCAATCACCGTAGATTTCGAAAACGGAATCACCACAGAACGTGTTGTAACGCTTTGTCCGGGTGTTTGAACCGTTGCCAATCCCGAATTGTGGCTGCTAGATTGAGCTGTCGACATTTGGGTGTAAGACCGCGTACCGGCTTGAGCGGGTAAAAACGTAGCCGACAATGTCAGCGCCGTAGTTAACGCTAGAATCATTCGGGTTCTGAAAATTATGCGAGTTCTGGCAGTCATTCTAATTTCCTTGTAGCGCAACAACTTCAGGCTGGCCCCCACGATATACTGAGAGTGTAGAGACTTTACTTTCTTCTGTTTCAACTTCACGCGCCATTTTAGCTGAGCTTTGGGCATAGCCGTTTGTCGCATCTGTAATGCCCCGTAATGTCAGGGTTAGGTCACCGCGTGATTCCGTTTCTTGTAGAAACTCCGCGTCACCTTGTGTCATTTCGAATGTCGCCGTTGAGCCCACGACGGATGCGCCCAGCTCGTCTGTTGTGACATATTGTTGGTCAATCGCCAAAACATGTACATTTTCAAAAATTGTAGACGAAACAGAGCGGCGTATTGATGCCGTAAATTCACCCGCAAGGCGGCGTTGCGGCACTTCTTCTGTTAGAATAATATCAACACGATCTCCAGGCTGAATAAATCCGCCAGCGGCTGTATCGACAGAAATTCGCGTTGTGACCGCGCGCATTCCAGGCTGTAGAAGCGCGGCCATCACACCCTTATCTCCAGGCGCAATAAACTTCCGGGGCATGATGGGTTCATCACTGTAAATTGTGGTTCTAACAATGTGTCCGATCATATTTTGTATCGCTTCAGGCTCATTATTACTTGTGATGAAGTTTGGAGCGATACCCTCGGCAGGCCAAGCCTTCCATCGTAATGAAGACTCATTGACTTTTGAACCAAAACTGAGGTCTTGAGCCGCAACGAGTACGTCGAGATATTCAATTTGCTTGATAATTGTCGGCGCCGCTGCGACGACAGGCTCTGCTGGTGTTGTGATGCTTTTCACATATGTAAAAACAACAAGGCCAATTACCGCAAAAACACCTGCCGTTGCTATTCTTTTAATGTCCATTTTTCCTCACACCGCACATTTACTTGTGCGTTAATTTTGGCCCGAATCCTGTCAGTGTTCTAAATCTAGAATTTTAAGGCAAACAAAGTGTTAATTTTTACAAAGAACCCGCGGCAAACCTAAACATTTCGCTCTGTGGTAGGGTTACGAAGGCCCCAAACGCCAGAGCCAAACCATATGGCATGTGTTTTTCATCTTTAATAAGGCGATAAAGCCAAGGATGTGTTAAAACCTTTGCGGGTACAAATTGCCGCCCAAAGAGTATAAACAGGCTAATCACGCCCCCTGCGATTGTTGTATAAAAAATATAAATAATCAGATCTGGGAATGTCCACCAAAACGATGTCGCCGCCATTAATTTGGCATCACCGCCTCCAAGCCACCCAAGGGCAAACAATACAAAACCAAGCGCAAACATGATGAAACCCGAAGCCAAATGTTCGCCAAACACAGCCCATCCCTGCCATACAAAAGGCACAAGCAAGAAGAAGCCAAATAGTACCAGTAAACTTGTCCAATTCGGAATCGTCATTGTCGTGGCATCTTTATAGATTGTCGTCAGCATAGCGATTGCAATAATCATCAACATTATAAAGGGTAGAAACATAGGACCTCCAAAGCTGAACAATGCGATAGCGCGTTCATGGTTAATTTCAGGTTTCTAAACCATAAAAAATGACAAAAAAAAGCGGCCCCAAAATTTGGAACCGCTTCGTAAGCTAAACCTACACCGTCAAATGACGAATTCGGTGTCGCCTCTATGATTACTGCTGGTTGTTCAACTCAGTATCATTGATCGCGTCTGAAATCGCTGCGTACTTAGTGTTCAACGCATCGCCGACAGCTTTACCGCCAACAATGATAGAAACACCGATCAAAGCGGCAATTAGGCCGTACTCAATCGCTGTTGCACCAGATTCATCTTTAATATAACGAGACATTAGATTTTGCATAACAATACTCCCACGTATGCTGTTTACTAGAGGGAAACCCTCTTCAGAAAATTTTTCCTGATAAAACCTTATAAGCGTTTGAAATTACTAAGCGTTTAAATGACATGGTAAAAAAAAAGTGAAAACGGAATTTATCCCAGTTTTAAGACGGTTTAGCCTCGTTTTTTGCCTACTAACGTCCCCTTTTGTCTATGATTTCAAAAGAGTTTTATAGCCTAAACGCCTTTATTTAAGTGATTTAAAACGGTCATATGTATACCGAATACGCCTTAATAGAGCTTAAAACGCTCAAACTAACACTGCGAGTGCATCTGCGGTTAATAAAGCCCAGATATTTTTATTTGCAAAATGCAAAAATCATACACGCAATGCCTCACACATATGGATACAAATCACAGACGAGGCCCGAATTAACGGAACATATGGGATGAAACAGCGTAAAAAGAAGAAAAAAACAACGAAACCAAGCGTTTTCTAAGGATTTGTAAACCCTTCATTCACTACGTTCACATAATCTGACTGTCTAATATGTAAGGATTCGCTGAAATGTTGAATAAAAGCAGACAATATTTGATCTCGACGATTGGCCTTGTTGTGATGGGCGGCGCTGGAACCCCAGCCCTCGCGCAAATGGCAGGAGACATACAGTATTCATCATACACATCCGCCCCTATGACTTCGGGTTACTATGCCCCGCCTTCACAGGGTGCCGCGCAATTATCTGTGGATGCGACAGAAACGTATAGTATCGATTTGAACAAAACGCGGGTTATGCATTTAAATGAACCTGCGAGTGCCGTTATTGTTGGCAATCCAGCCATTGCAGACGTATCCGTCCATTCAGATAACACTGTCTTTATCATTGGCCGTGGCTACGGCGAAACCAATGTTTTGATTTTGAACCAGAACGGCGATGTCGTTGTCAATAGGAATGTACAAGTCAAAAATACCCTACCCGCATATGGTGTGCGCGTATATAATGGCGGAGCAGTCAATAGAAACACTTACAATTGTACGCCTTATTGCCAACCTGCGCCAGTTCTCGGCGATGAAGGAGTCTTCAAAACGAATAATGAAGGCACGGTTGAACAAATTGTCAACCAAACGGCCACATCCTCTTCAAACGGATCGTTTGCAAGCTTTGGCGGCCAGGCGTCTTCTTTAACGACAGATGTAGCGAGTTCCGACCCTGGGAGTGGCATGAGTGACTTTGGATCTTCACCTTTTTAAAGGATACGTTTATAAAACTATTCTCTTAAAACCCATTAAAGCGACTATCTAAGCCTGTGTCGGTCACTCTATATCTATTGTGACAGGATTCAC